>NZ_CP011427.1:2772812-3080902 GCF_001506165.1 Pantoea vagans
TAAACACGGCAGCGGCATCCGGCCCCTGCAAGTACTTGTAGAAGGCTTCAACCGTTGCGTTCTGATGTTCTTTCACTATCGCCATTGGGTATTCCACTGGCTTGTGGCTGTCTTCAGGGAAGCGCCCGACCACCTGCACTTTGTCACTGGCCACGGCATCGGAACCGTACACAATGCCATAAGGCGATTCGTTACGTTCCACCAGGGCCAGCGCGGCACGGACGTTGTTGGCCGGAGCCAGCTGCGGCGATAACGTTTCCCACGCGCCCAGTTTTTGCAGCGCTTCTTTCGCGTAAATCCCTGCTGGCACATGATCCGGATCGCCCACCGCCAGACGTTCACCTTTTAACAGGCTTTTCCAGTCAGTTTGCGCATTGATGGTCACGGCTTTCGCGCTGTCACTCTTCGGCGCCACCAGCACTAAATCGTTGCCCAGCAAGGTGTAGCGCGTGCTATCGACTACACTCTTTTTCGCCATCACATCATCCATCCACTGCTGGTCAGCAGAGATGAACAGATCGGCGGGGGCGCCCTGATCAATCTGACGCGCTAAGGTAGATGAAGAAGCAAAAGAAGACACCACCTCGACACCGGTTTTCTTCTGATACTGCGTGGCGATTTCCTGCAACGCATTGGTCAGTGATGCCGCGGCAAACACAGTGATCTTCTCTGCCGCCACGGCGTGGCTCGCCATGGAAACACTTAAAACAGTTGCAGCAGTCCAGCGGTAATTAATTTTCAGCATTGTTTACTCCTTGTTACGTTATATATTTGATAATACAACGCGAGGACAAATGCTGTCATGAGATATATATCGGCGGTTTTTGACAGAAGTTAAGGACAAAACGCCCGCGAAAAGCGGGCGTTTAGAAATCAATGATGTGAGCTGTTGGCAGGACGATCGTCGCGGCGGCCAAATTTTGAGATGACGTTGAAAACTTCACCCAAGCCGTAAATCAGACCGAGCATAATGGCCATCACAATTGGCACCATGATGACAGCCACAGCCAGGCTTTTAAGCAGTTCCAGCATGGAAACCTCACGCAGAAAATAAAAAAGTGATTGTAACGGTTAGGGAAAAAAACGCACTGCCCTTTTCGTGCTTTTACTTTTGGCCTTAAACTTGTCGGACTAACCCAAGGAGCTGACATGCAGGCAGAACTTTCTCTCAATATTCGTCTTCAGCAAAAGCTGTTTGCCGATCCGCGCCGCATCGAACTGCTGAAACGCGTGCAGGAAACGGGCTCCATCAGCCAGGGGGCAAAACTGGCTGGCATCAGCTACAAAAGCGCCTGGGACGCCATCAACGATATGAACCAGATGGCTGATCAAACTTTAGTCGACCGGGCCACGGGAGGCAAAGGCGGCGGTGGCGCGCAGTTAACCCGTTACGGCGAACGCCTGATTCAGCTGTTTCAGTTGATGGAGCAAATCCAGCAGAAAGCCTTTGATGCACTGCAAAATGACAGCTTACCGCTCGATAGTCTGTTGGCGGCCATTGCCCGTTTCTCGCTGCAGACCAGTGCCCGTAACCAACTTTTTGGCACCGTGTTGGCGCGCGACCATCAGCAGGTCCAGCAGCATATCGACGTCCAGTTGGCCGACGGCGTGACCCGACTGCAGGTCGCCATTACCGAACGCAGCGCTGAATGTTTGCAACTCGATAGCGGTAAAGAGGTATTAGTGCTGATTAAAGCACCGTGGATTCAGGTGAGCCGCGATGCCGTGAAGAGTGATAATCAGCTGCAGGTGACCATCAGCGCTATCGAACCCGGCGATCAGGTGAGCGAGGTATTAATGGCTCTGCCAAGCGGTGAGACCTTGTGTGCCACCCTTAATAATGCACAAGTGCAGCAGCAGAATCTCCAGCCGGGCGAGCCGGTGACCGCCAGTTTTAACGCTGAACATGCCATCATCGCCACACTGCTCTGAAATCCAGGCCATGATTTGACTTCGTCCGCCTTGCTCGCTACAACTGAGTAACACGATGCATAAAACGGAATGAATCATGGCTTCATTGCAAATTTCGCAAGGCATATTTCACCTTAGCGACACGCGAGCACTGTCACTTAACGATCTCACCCTGAACAGCGGCGAAAGCTGGGCCTTTGTTGGCGCCAACGGCAGCGGAAAATCGTCACTGGCACGGGCGCTCTCTGGCGAACTGACGCCGGGTAAAGGGCAAGTTACCCAGGATTTCCAGCGCCGTACCCGACTGTCACTGGAACAACTGCAAAAGCTGGTCAGCGATGAATGGGAACGTAACAACACCGATCTGCTGAGTGAAGGTGAAGACGATACCGGTCGCACCGCGGCGCAAATTATTCAGGATGAAGTGAAGGACGAGGCGCGTTGTCAGGCACTGGCGCAGCAGTTTGGCATCACTTATCTGCTCGAACGCCGTTTCAAATATCTCTCTACCGGGGAGACGCGCAAAACATTGCTGTGTCAGGCGCTGATGGCGCAGCCGGATTTATTAATTCTTGATGAACCCTTTGATGGACTGGATGTGGCCTCACGCGCCAGCCTCGCAGAAACGCTGAGCGACTTGCACCAGCATGGCTATTCTGTGGTGCTGGTGCTCAACCGCTTTGATGATATTCCCGACTTCGTCCAGCAGGTTGGCGTGCTGGCAGAGTGCACCCTGACCCACGTTGGCGAACGCAAGGCGATTCTGGCTGAAGCCCTGGTGGCACAGTTGGCGCACAGTGAGAAGCTGGCAGGGATGGCGCTGCCAGAACCCGATGAGCCAGATCAGTTGCCGCATCTGGCCGACGATGCGCCGCGCGTGATCCTGCGTAATGGCGTAGTCTCCTATAACGACGTAGCGGTGATTGATGGACTGAGCTGGCAGGTGAATCCAGGCGAGCACTGGCAGATTGTTGGCCCAAACGGTGCCGGTAAATCCACCCTGCTCAGCCTGGTGACCGGCGATCATCCTCAAGGCTACAGTAATGATTTAACGCTGTTCGGCATTCGTCGCGGCAGTGGTGAAACCATCTGGGATATTAAGCAGCACATCGGTTACGTCAGCAGCAGTCTGCATCTCGACTATCGTGTGAGCTGCAATGTGCGCACAGTGGTGCTATCCGGGTTCTTTGATTCGATCGGTTTGTACCAAGCGGTTTCTGACCGCCAGAAAGCCCTCGCGCGACAGTGGCTGGCGCTGCTGGGCATGGACAATCATCTGGCCGATGCGCCGTTCCACAGTCTCTCCTGGGGCCAGCAGCGTCTGGTGTTGATTGCGCGTGCGCTGGTGAAACATCCAACGTTACTGATTCTGGACGAACCGCTGCAGGGGCTTGATCCGATTAACCGCCAGCTGGTGCGTCGTTTTGTCGATGTGCTGATTGGCGAAGGCCGCACCCAGTTGCTGTTTGTCTCGCATCACGCGGAAGATGCGCCGCAGTGCATTACCCATCGTCTGAGCTTTGTGAAGCAGGATAAAGGGTACGGCTATCAGCAGGATGATTTGCGATAACCTGGTCGCCATAAATGGCAACCCTACGTCAATCGTGCGCGGTTTTCCTAGGGTGCGCATTAATGCGCACCTTTGATGTCACCTTATGTAACCGCTACCATTAACCCGCCTGGTATTTCAGCAAACACGCGCTATAACCCCACAAAATGAGAATCGTCACCTTGTGTAAACGATACCATTTATCCAGACTGGATCACGCTTTCATGCGGGCCTTTGTGCTACTTTGATCGCAGTGATTTTGATCCGTTTGCCGTTTACCAGGACTCGTTATGGAAAAATTTAACCCGGTTGATCATCCGCATCGCCGTTATAACCCATTGATCGATCAATGGGTGCTGGTCTCACCGCATCGTGCTAAGCGCCCATGGCAAGGGGCGCAGGAAACCCCTGCGCTGGAGCAACTGCCCGCGCACGATCCCGACTGTTTCCTGTGTGCAGGCAACACGCGTATCACCGGTGACAAAAATCCTGATTACAAAACCACCTATGTCTTCACTAATGACTTCGCCGCGCTGATGACCGATACGCCTGACGCGCCGGAAAGCGAAGACATCTTGATGCGTTGTGAAAGTGCGCGTGGTACCAGCCGTGTGATCTGCTTTTCGCCCGATCACAGCAAAACGCTGCCCGAACTGCCGTTGAGTGGCCTGGAAGATATCGTGCGCACCTGGCAGGAACAGACCGCCGATCTCGGTCAACACTACCCTTGGGTGCAAGTGTTTGAGAACAAAGGCGCGGCGATGGGCTGCTCAAATCCCCATCCGCACGGTCAGATTTGGGCCAACAGTTTCCTGCCCAACGAAGCGCAAAAAGAAGATGATAATCAGCGCCGCTACTTTGATAAAAAAGGTTCACCGTTATTAGTGGATTACGTCGCGCGTGAATTGAAAGACGGCAGCCGCACGGTGGTGGAGACCGAACACTGGCTGGCCGTGGTGCCTTGGTGGGCGGCCTGGCCGTTTGAAACCCTGCTGTTGCCAAAAGCACACGTGAAACGCATCACCGATTTAACGCCGGCCCAGCGCAGCGATCTGGCGCTGGCGCTGAAGCAGCTCACCAGCCGTTACGACAACCTGTTCCAGTGCTCTTTCCCCTACTCCATGGGCTGGCACGGCGCACCGTTTAACGGTGAAGCCAACGACCACTGGCAGTTGCACGCTCACTTCTATCCGCCGCTGTTACGTTCAGCCACGGTACGCAAATTTATGGTTGGCTACGAAATGCTGGCCGAAACCCAACGTGATTTAACGGCGGAACAGGCAGCAGAACGTCTGCGTTCTGTCAGCGATATCCATTTCCGCGAGGCGCAATAAATGTCATTAAAATCCATCACTCAACAGGTTTTCGCTGACACTTTTGGCTATCAGCCGACGCACAGTATCCAGGCGCCAGGTCGTGTGAACCTGATTGGTGAACACACCGACTACAACGATGGCTTTGTGTTGCCGTGTGCCATCGACTATCAAACCGTGATTGCCTGCGCCAAACGCGACGATCGTCAGGTGCGCGTCGTCGCGGTTGATTACGATAATCAGCAAGACAGTTTCTCGCTGGACGCGCCGATTGAGCCGCTGAAAGAACCGATGTGGGCCAATTATGTGCGTGGTGTGGTGAAACATTTGCAGAAGCGCGATGCCAGCTTCGGCGGTGCCGATCTGGTGATCAGTGGTAACGTCCCTCAGGGTGCAGGTCTCAGTTCATCGGCATCGCTGGAAGTGGCAGTGGGCACAGTGTTCCAGCAGCTGTATCAGCTGAAACTCGACGGCGCGGCGATTGCGGTCAACGGCCAGGAAGCGGAGAACCAGTTCGTGGGCTGCAACTGCGGCATTATGGATCAGCTGATCTCCGCGCTCGGCCAGCCCGATCACGCCATGTTGCTGGATTGCCGTACCCTCGGTACGCGCGCGGTCTCCATGCCTGAAGATGTCGCTGTGGTGATTATCAATTCTAACTTCCGTCGTAGCCTGGTGGGCAGTGAATACAACACCCGCCGTGAGCAGTGTGAAACCGGTGCGCGCTTCTTCAACAAACCCGCGCTGCGTGACGTGACGCTGGCCGAGTTCCAGGCCTCTGAATCACAACTCGATGCTTTGGTGGCGAAACGTGTACGCCACGTCATTACCGAGAATGCCCGTACGCTGGAAGCGGCCGATGCCCTGAGCAGCGGCGATCTGAAACGGATGGGCGAGCTGATGGCGGAATCCCATGCTTCGATGCGTGATGATTTCGAAATCACCGTACCGCCGATCGATCAGTTGGTTGAGATTGTAAAAGCCGAAGTTGGCCCGCGTGGTGGCGTGCGTATGACCGGTGGTGGTTTTGGCGGCTGCATCGTGGCGCTGATGCCAACCGATCTGGTTGATCAGGTGAAAGCCGCAGTGGCCGAGAAATACGAAGCGCAGACCGGCATTAAAGAGACCTTCTACGTCTGCAAAGCGTCAGCAGGAGCGGGCCAATGGTAACTGACGTTAATTCCCATGCGCCAGACGGGCAACCGTGGCGCATCACCGTGTTGCGTAACCGCAATGGCATGGTTGCCACCTTTATGGATTGGGGCGCGACATGGTTGTCTGCACGCGTACCCATGCAGGATCACAGCGTGCGCGAAGCACTGTTAGGCTGCGCGACACCATCGGACTATCTGCATCAGGATGCCTATCTCGGCGCGACTATCGGCCGCTACGCGAACCGTATCGCGTCGGCTGAACTCAAGCCGCTCAATCTGCTGCTGGCCGCCAATCAGGGCCCGCATCAACTGCACGGTGGGCCAGAAGGCTTCGACAAACGTCGCTGGCAGATCGTTAGCCAGAGCGAAACCGAAGTGCATTATCGCCTCGACTCACCCGATGGCGATCAGGGCTTCCCGGGTAATCTGATTGCCGATGTGGTTTATCGTCTTGATGAGGATAACAGCCTGTCGATTCGCTATCAGGCGGAAACGGACAAGGCTTGCCCGGTCAATCTCACTAATCATGCTTACTTTAACCTTGATGCGCATCATGGCGATGCGCGCCAGCATCGCTTACAACTGCACGCGGATCGTTACTTACCGGTCGACAGTGAAGGTATTCCCAACGCGCCACTGAAAGCGGTGGCGGGCACCAGCTTCGATTTTAATCAACCGAAGCGCGTGATGGATGACTTCCTCGCCGATGACGATCAAAAAGCGGTGAAAGGCTATGACCATGCCTTCCTGCTGAATACCGCAGGCGACAGCAGCCAACCCGCCGCCCAATTGTGGTCGGCGGATGGCAAGCTGTCATTGACTGTGTTTACCGCCGCACCGGCACTGCAGTTCTATTCCGGCAACTATCTGGAAGGAACGCGCGCCCGTGAACAGGGCAGCTATACTGCTTTCCAGGGCATCGCGTTGGAGAGTGAATTTTTACCGGATTCGCCCAACCATACCGAGTGGCCACAGCCGGATTGCTGGCTGCAACCCGGCGACCGCTGGCAGTCTGAGACGTGTTATCGCTTCACGGCACACTGAGCCAGCGGATGAAAAACGCGCACTGCGTTACCGACAGACTTACGCAGTGCGATGTTTTCCGCTATGGTATGGCGCTATTAGTGAGCCACAGCGTCAGGTGGCCGCAGCCGGTTTCGATAACTATCTACATCAAGCATTAAGGAGTTAAGCTATGGCCGTAACTAAGCTGGTTCTGGTGCGACACGGCGAAAGCCAGTGGAACCAGGAAAACCGCTTCACCGGATGGTATGACGTCGATTTGTCTGACAAAGGTCGCACTGAAGCCAAAGCAGCCGGTCAGCTGCTGAAGAAAGAAGGTTTCGTGTTTGATTTCGCTTACACCTCCGTGCTGAAACGTGCCATCCACACCCTGTGGAACGTGCTGGATGAGCTGGATCAGGCTTGGCTGCCGGTTGAGAAAACCTGGCGTCTGAACGAGCGTCACTACGGTGCGCTGCAAGGTCTGGATAAAGCCGAAACCGCCGCTAAATACGGCGACGACCAGGTTAAGCAGTGGCGTCGTGGCTTTGCCATCACCCCACCAGAACTGGACCGTGCGGATGAGCGTTTCCCTGGCCACGATCCACGTTACGCATCACTGACTGATGCGCAGCTGCCAACTACCGAAAGCCTGGCACTGACCATTGAGCGCGTGATCCCTTACTGGAATGAAAACATTCTGCCGCGCATCAAAAGCGGTGAGAAAGTCATCATTGCAGCACACGGCAACTCACTGCGCGCACTGGTTAAATACCTCGATAACCTGAGCGAAGACGAGATTCTTGAACTGAACATCCCAACTGGCGTGCCATTGGTGTATGAGTTTGATGAGAACTTCAAACCGCTGAAGCGTTACTACCTGGGTGATGCAGACGAGATCGCAGCGAAAGCGGCGGCCGTTGCTAACCAGGGTAAAGCCAAGTAATTACCGGCTTAAAATAAAAAGGCCAGACGCGAGTCTGGCCTTTTTTTTGCGCGCGAGGCGTTTAACCGCGGCGCTGTTTGATCGCCTGCGCCAGTTGACGCAACGCTTTCTCAGTGTCTTCCCAGCCAATACAGGCATCAGTGACACTCTGGCCGTAGACCAACGGTTTACCGCTTTCGAGACTCTGGTTACCTTCCACCAGATGGCTCTCAATCATCACGCCGGTAATCGCCTGCTCACCGCCAGCAATCTGCTGCGCCACGTCTTCAGCTACCACCATCTGACGCTGAAACTGTTTGCTGCTGTTAGCGTGGCTGAAATCGATCATCACCTGCGGACGCAAGCCCGCTTTTTCCAGACCGGTTTTCACCGCTGCCACATGTTCTGCACTGTAGTTCGGCTCTTTGCCGCCACGCAGGATGATATGGCAATCTTCGTTACCGCTGGTTTCAACAATCGCCGAGTGGCCAAATTTGGTGACGGAGAGGAAGCAGTGCGGCGCACTGGCTGCACCAATCGCATCGATCGCCACTTTAATGGTGCCATCGGTGCCATTTTTGAACCCAACCGGGCAAGAGAGACCGGAAGAGAGTTCACGGTGCACCTGTGATTCGGTGGTGCGTGCACCAATAGCGCCCCAGCTCATCAAATCAGCCATGTACTGTGGGGTGATCATATCAAGGAACTCACCTGCGGCAGGCAAGCCCATATCATTGATGTCCACCAGCAGTTTACGCGCCAGGCGTAGACCGTCGTTGATTTGGAAGCTGCCATCCATGAAAGGATCGTTTATCAGCCCTTTCCAACCCACGGTAGTACGCGGTTTTTCAAAATAAACGCGCATCACTACTTCAAGCTCGCCCTTGAGTTCTTCACGCAGTGTCAGAAGGCGTTGAGCATACTCTTTGGCCGCTTCGGTATCGTGGATCGAACAAGGACCGATCACCACCAGCAGACGATCATCTTGACCGTGCAGAATGCGGTGAATCGACTGACGTGCCTGGGCAACGGTCTCAGCGGCTTTATCGGTAGCGGGGAATTTTTCGAGCAAAGCAACAGGAGGCAGTAACTCTTTGATCTCTCTGATGCGTAAATCGTCGTTCTGGTAATCCATGCTTAATTCCATTCAAATTTCTGGCCCCGCGTTCGCCGGGCGCAACCTGTTAAATGTATCCCTTCGGGCATCAGGTGTAAATTCCACACGCAAGGAAATGCATTTGTTAAATTTGCATTTATCTGGTCGTCGACTAAGCTTTTTAAATGTAAGCACTAAGGAATGACGTTCTTACAAGATTAAATTTTTAAGCGAAGCGTTAATGGTGGAATTATATTCCGTCACGGTACGTTATTTTCGTTAACCAGCACCACCGGGTGCCTGATGGCAACTCACCATCGATTAAAGGAGCATAATGATGAATAAGTTTGCATTGATCTTTTTGACGGCAGCGATGACTTTGGGCAGTGGCGCAGCAATGGCCGCTGACAGCAACAACGGCAGTACTAATGCCTCCGCTGAAGCCGGGGCCGCTGCAGGTGGGGCTAAAGAGAACCTGCCACCGAATAACGTTGATAACAGTAAAATCAACAATGGCAGCATGAATACTAACAGTGCCGCAACTTCAGGCACCAGCAGCGGCAATATGACCGCTGAACAGATTCATAAAAACACCATGTGTAAAGACGGCAAATGTCCGGATATGAATAAGAAAGTCGACACCAAAAAAGGTGGCGGCCATGTGAAACACAAAACGGATGGGACTACGCAGTAAGTCTTTACCGATCACACAAAGGGAGCGCTATGGCGCTCCCTTTATTTTTCCCTCTGCTCTTTTCCGCTATGCTGAAGCCCTCAAATAAACAGGAACTGTTTTATGGCTTCGCTACTGCTCATTGATGACCATCCGCTGGTTGAAGTCGCACTGGAAGCGGCCTGCGTTAATTCCCCTATTCCTTTAAAGGTGCACGCGGCGGCAGATGAAACCCAGGCCCGCCAATTTTTGCAGCAACATACCTACGATCTGATCGTGCTCGACATCGGCTTACCGAACAGTGATGGGCTGGAGCTACTGCGCCGCTTGCGCGCGCGTGATGAATGTTGCCCGGTATTAATCTATTCGGCGCAGCAGAGCCGCCATACGCTACTCAGTGCCGTATCATTGGGTGCGGCGGGTTATGTGGTAAAGAGCCAGAGCATGGCACAGTTGTTAAGTGCCATTCTCGCCGTGCTGGGCGGCCAGCGAGCCTTCCCGCCACTGCCCGACCGCATTGAATTACCGCTCACCGATAAAGAGCAGCAGATTGTCGCACTGTTAGTACGTGGCTTGTCGAATTTACAGATTGGTGAACAACTGCATATCAGCAATAAAACTGTCAGTACTCACAAGAAAAACATTCTGGAGAAAACCGGCGTGCAGTCCGTGGTGGAATTAGCCGAACTGTGGAAAGCGCAGCAGTGAGAGGGGTTATGCTGCTGTGCGTGCTGCTATTCAGCCTGGCCGCTCGCGCAGATTTACAGCCCGCCAGCAGTGTGATGCTGCCCGCTATGATGCCCGCGCCGCATGCCGAACCCTGGACAGCACCTAACCTGCGCGTTGCCGTACCGGCACAAAACAGCGCACCCTGGGCAATGCGCATCGGCGATCGTATTTGGGGTATTGATGCGGATTATCTCAGCGCCCTGAGCCAGCTCACCGGCACGCACTTTACCCTGCAAAGCTTCCCGGATCGCAATCAGCAACTTGCGGCACTGGCGCGTGGCGACGTCGATTTTGTCTTGAGTAACGCGCACTTCCCGCTCACCGATGGCCTGCAAACCAGCGACAGCTGGTACAACAGCCCGATTCGTATTTATCGTAATCGTGATAACCAGCGGGCCGTGATGTTCAACAGCGATAGCGCCCAGCTCACCATTGCTGAGGCCACGCTGGCGCATTTGCCTGAAGCCTTTGTGCGCAGCCACCGCTGGCACAGCCTGCCGGGCGATTTACAGGCGTTGTATGCCCTGCTCAACCAACAGAGTGATTATCTGGTAGCAGACGAAGCCAGCGCCGGATTTCTGCTCAGCCAACTGCAACAGGGACAGATTTACCAAATCACTGCCGATCCCGGTGCGGGTGAGCTCTCTTTACGGGCATTCGCGCGCGATCCGGCGCTGATTCAGTGGCTCAATACGCAACTGCGTTTACTCCCCGCCGAGTTCAGTAACCGGGTTCAGCAGCGCTGGAGCCTACCTTTGCTGCGATATCAGGATACGCAGACGTTAATGCTGACTGCCGCCGAGAAACAGTGGCTGGCACAGCAGCAGGAGATCTCTTACGCCGCCGAAGCCGACAATGCGCCCTGGAGTTACCGTGATAGTAACGGCAATGCACGCGGCTTTGGCATCGACTTGCTCAACGCCTTGAGTCAAAGCACTGGGCTGCACTTCACGCCACGCTGGGTGAGCAACCCGCAGCAGGCCAATGCGCTGCTACAGCAACATCAGGTCATGCTGAATCTCATGCAACCGCTATATGAAGACGATGCCAGCAGCAACACCTTGCCGGTATGGCGCGCCATCTGGGGGATTTATACCCTCAATACTCAGCAGCCGATGGGTTGGCAGTCACTGCAGCATCGACGCGTTGGGGTTTTACGGGCTGACTTAGCCCAGCGTTTACTGCCGGCTGATATCACCCCACAGTTGTTTGACGACCGTGCGCAGCTGTGGCAAGCCCTCAATAGCGGCCAGATCGATGCGCTGGTGGATAACGTGCTGTCGGCGCGCTGGCGCATGGCCAGCCACAGCGATAATCGCGTGCATTTGGCCTTCGCCGCCAGCGATATTGCCTGGCCACTGGCTCCGCAGGTCAGCATCGAACAGCCGCAATTGCGAGCACTGTTGGATCATGCACTGCAGCAGATCCCGCCGGATACGCTAAATCAGATGCGCATCAGTTGGTCACAGCCGCCGCAACCGGGCACCAGTGTGGCAATGCGTAATGTTCCGCTGATGATCTTGATCGTGGCAGGGCTCACCATCCTGCTGCTGTTAATCCTGCTATTACGCCGTTACCTGCAACAGCGCCGTGAACGTATCCAGCGCGAACAGGCTGAACGCGCCAATGCCGCCAAAAGCCAGTTCCTTGCCACCGCCAGCCACGAATTGCGCACCCCGATGCAGGCGATTCTCGGTCTGCTGGAACTTGAACAGCAGCAGCATCCCAGCGAACGATTGACGCTGATGCACAGCAGTGCCCGCTCACTGATGACGCTGCTGAATGATTTGCAGGATCATGCCCGCATTGAGAATCAGAGTTTCCGTCTGGCCCCGCGCCCGCTCAATCTGGCACTCTGGCTGCAACAACAGCAGCAGTTTTACCATCCATTAATGCGTGAATCGGGCCCAGAGATGATCATCGAAGCCCTGACGCCGTTGCCCACCTGGGTGATGTTGGATAGCGATCGCCTGCAACAGGTGGTGAATAATCTGGTGGCAAATGCGCTGAAGTTCACCCGCCATGGCGAAGTACGGCTGTCGCTGGCAGTGGATGAACAAATTCATCTCACCGTGGCGGACAGTGGCAGCGGCATTCCGCTCAGCGAACAGACGCAGCTGTTTGAACCATGGTATCAGGCCCCATCCGGCAAAAGCCATGCGGTACAGGGCAGCGGTTTAGGCTTGTTTATTTGCCGGGAGATTGTGCAGCGCATGGGAGGAAGCCTGACGCTGACCTCCGAACCCGATCAAGGCACCACGGTGAATGTCCTGCTGCCGCTGGAGCGAAGTGATACTGGCCCCGTCGATGACCACGCCATCTGGCCGCGCTATCCGCATCTGCGTGTAGCCGTTGTTGATGACCATCCGACCAATTTGTTGGTTCTACAGCAGCAGCTGGCAAGTTTTGGCGTGACAGCTGAACTGTTTGAGGACGGCCGTAGCCTGCTGCGAGCCGATGCACAACAACCGTTCGATGTTCTGCTCATCGACCAGATGATGCCGCGCCCGGATGGCTTAACCCTGCTGCGCATTCTGCGCCGACGCCATCAGCGACGTGCCAGTCCCGCGCTGCGAGTGCTCTGCTCCGCCGATGTGCAGTTGCTGAAAATCACGCTGCAGGAGAACGAAGCCCTGCTGCTGAAGCCGATTGAGCGCGAGCATCTGGTCCCGCTGCTGGCGCGCGCCGTGCAGGATCCCCTGAGCCCGCTACACGAGAGCCTGTTGATTCTGGCGCAGCACAATGAGGCCTTTATCCCGCGTATCTGCCAGACGCTACAACGCACACTACAGCAGGATCGTGATGCGCTGCTGGCCGCCAGCGCCAGCGACGACTGGCCAGCACTGGAGCGTGCCGCACACCGCATGAAGGGAAGTTGGCTGATGCTGGGCATGGATGAGATTGCCGGGTACTGCCAGCAGCTGACCGACCAGGCAAAACAGCAACAGCTGGACGCAGATGCACTCAATTTACTGATATCATTAACGAACAGGTTACTTAACCAACTGGAAAGTTATGGCACACACTCATTCTCACAGCGAGCATAACGGCAACCGCACCCGTCTGGCGGCCGCGTTTGGCGTCACCGCCCTGTTTATGGTGGCCGAAGTGATTGGCGGCGTCATTTCAGGCTCGCTGGCGCTGCTGGCCGACGCCGGGCATATGCTGACCGATACCGCTGCGCTGCTGATGGCGCTGCTCGCCGTGCAATTTTCCCAGCGTAAACCCAATGCGCGCCACACCTTCGGTTTGCTGCGTCTCACCACTTTAGCGGCATTCGTTAACGCCATCGCACTGCTTGTCATCACCGTAATGATCGTCTGGGAAGCGCTGCGCCGCTTCTACCAACCGCAGCCGATTGAAGGGGGGCTGATGCTTGGCATTGCGATTGCCGGTCTGCTGGCTAATCTGCTCTCGTTCTGGCTGCTGCATCGTGGCAGTGAAGAGAAGAACCTCAACGTGCGCGCGGCGGCTTTGCATGTGCTGGGCGATCTGCTGGGTTCAGTGGGTGCTATTGTCGCCGCGATCATCATTATGCTGACCGGCTGGACACCGATTGACCCAATTCTGTCGCTGCTGGTGTCACTGTTGGTGGTACGCAGCGCGTGGTCATTGCTGCGGGAAAGTTTGCATGAATTGCTGGAAGGTGCGCCGAGCAACATCAATGCCGATAAACTGGCACGTGAACTGACGCGCAACATCGCGGAAGTGCGCAATGTGCATCATGTTCACGTTTGGCAGGTCGGTGAAAAGCCGGTGCTGACGCTGCATGTGCAGGTGATCCCACCTTACGATCATGACGGCTTATTGCGCAGCATCCATAAATATCTGCATCAGCATTACCAGATTGCCCACGCCACCGTGCAGATGGAGTATCAGCCTTGTGTCGGGCCGGACTGCGAACTCTGCGCGGTCAACAGCTCAGCGCACCACGATCACCATGAACATGCTGCGCTGAATGGCCACGCCCATCACCATCATTGATTAGAGAGTGCGCGCGACCCTTGTTCGCGCGCGCTTTGCATCCACAGGCGCGTGCCATTGAGCGCAATCAGCGTCAGAATCGCGTACTCCAGCGACATCGCATAGACCCCCTGACGGGCAAAGATCATCACGCTGATCACATTGATCACCACCCATAACAGCCAGTTCTCAACGTATTTTCGCGTCATCAAAATCATCGCCACAATCGACAGCACCATCATGCAGGAGTCCCAGAACGGGAACGCATCTGGCTGCAGTTGCGGCATCTGTACCTGCATGCCCAGGCTTTGCATGATCCCGACCGCTGTTTTCGTCAGGAACGCAAACACCGGATCGATATACAGCGTCATCAACGCGATGGCTACCACGCAGGCCACGCCCCACCCCAACGCTTTTGGCAGCGACAGCCAGCGGATTTTCAGCGCGGTTTCATGGTTCGCGGTTTGTCGGCTCCACGCATACCAGCCGTAAACGTTGGCGACAAAGAAGAACAGTTGCAGCAGCAGGCTGGCATACAGCTGGATCTGGAAAAAAATCACCGCAAACAGGGTGACGTTGATCAGTCCAAACAGGTAGTTAATGATTTTTTCCTGGCTGGCGAGCCAGATGCACAGAAGTCCCGCGAGGGTGCCGACGGCTTCAATCCACGACAGATCGTAGCCCCCGACGCCAATGGGAATGTGAACCAAAATATTTTGTGTGCTGAAGAAGTCCATGAAGTGCACCTGTATGAAAGCCGTCTCAGGCAAAGTGCCGATCATCCTGGTTGGGCGGCGTGAAGCCCGCCCCTGCAACAGTCAGTCAGCAACATTCACCTAGGCGTTCCCTTTCACCTTGAGTTTAAGTTGTGCTGCAAAGTCTAGCATGCGGTTAAGCGGGATCAACGCGGCTTCACGCAGCGCCGCATCCACATGGATCTCATGCGCGTGGCCGCCATTTTCCAGCCCTTCGGCAATGGCTTTCAGGCCGTTCATCGCCATCCACGGGCAGTGCGCGCAGGTCCGGCAGGTGGCGCCCTCACCTGCTGTCGGTGCTTCCAGTAACTCTTTGTCTGGCACCGCCTGCTGCATTTTGTAGAAGATGCCGCGATCGGTCGCGACAATCATTTTTTGGTGCGGCAAGGTTTTCGCTGACTGGATCAGCTGGCTGGTCGATCCCACCGCATCGGCCAAATCCACAATCGCCTGCGGCGATTCCGGATGCACCAGCACCGCCGCCTCAGGATAGAGTGCTTTCATGCGCTGCAAGGCCTGGGTTTTGAATTCATCATGCACAATGCAGGCGCCCTGCCAGCACAGCACGTCAGCGCGAGTCTGCTTGGTCACGTAACGCCCAAGGTGACGATCCGGAGCCCAGATGATCTTTTCACCGAGGCTATCAAGATGTTCGATCAGCTCAACCGCGATGCTGGATGTCACCACCCAATCTGCCCGCGCTTTCACCGCTGCCGAGGTGTTGGCGTACACCACCACGGTGCGATCCGGGTGCGCATCACAGAAGCGATTGAACTCTTCAATCGGACAGCCAAGATCCAGTGAACATTCCGCCTGCAAGGTCGGCATTAGCACGGTCTTTTCCGGACTCAGGATCTTGGCGGTTTCGCCCATAAAACGCACCCCGGCCACCAGCAAGGTTTTCGCCGGATGTGTACTGCCAAAGCGCGCCATTTCCAGTGAGTCCGAGACACAGCCGCCAGTCTCTTCCGCCAGCGCCTGAATTTCAGGATCGGTGTAATAGTGTGCCACCAGCACTGCATCACGCTCTTTTAGCAAGCGTTTGATTTCAGAGAGGTAATGGGATTTTTCATCCTGGCTGAGGCGCGCCGGTTTCGGCGGGAAGGGATAAATGGCGCTTTCAGGATCGAACATCAGGCTCATGACACGGCTCTCGTTTTCTCAATTTAACAAAATTGCCCTTTGAGGCAATGATGCGGCATCAAAACCGCCATCGTGTTTTATATGCTAAACACGATAGCGGAATTGCGCGAGAGTGTCGTCTCTTTTTTATGCGGGTTACAGCAGCAGTGATCCGCCTAACGCTTTTTGCGGGCTCTCCAGTTCGAGCAGAAATGCTTTCACATCTAACCCGCCGGCAAACCCGGTCAGTTTACCGTTGCTGCCAATCACACGATGACAGGGTGCCATAATCGACAACGGGTTTTTCCCGTTCGCCGCCCCCACCGCTCGCACGGCTTTCGGATTGCCAATCTGCTCCGCAATTTGCAGGTAACTGCGGGTTTCACCAAATGGAATCGTGAGCAGTGCTTGCCACACCTTTTTCTGAAACTCAGTCCCGACCGTGTCGTAGGGCATATCAAACTGCTGGCGCTCACCGGCGAAGTACTCGCGCAGTTGGCGCTCGGCCTCGCACAGTATCGGATGCTGATCGTTACGGCTGACAGGCTTGAGCGGCACGCGCTGTGACCCTTCGTTCTCCCATAGAATCGCTGACAATCCTTTGTCTGTCGCAATCAGCGTCAGTTCTCCCACCGGTGTGGGGATGATTTTGGCATGATACATGTTGCACCTCCGGCGTAAATCAGTGCGCCATTATCGCACTTTTATCGCAATAGACTGGCTGTTTTCGGTCATGAGCTTAAACTGGTTTGCTGTCCGAAAGCAGCGAGTTTTGTTTAGCCACTTGCGCGACGATACCCAAAATCATTCAAGGCGCAGCACGGCGGCAAACCAGAGCAGCCAAGGTATCTGCGCTTTGAAGTACGAAGGGTATATGCGGTTTATTTGCTGGAGAAGATGATGTTCGATCCCGATATTGCTTACCAGGCGCTGACCTCGCGCGATAGCCGCTTTGACGGGCTTTTCTACGTCGGTGTGACGTCAACCGGCATCTATTGCCGCCCCATCTGTCCGGTGAAAGCGCCGATGCAGAAGAACTGCCTGTTTTTCACCAGCGCCGAAGCCGCCGAGAAGGCCCATTTCCGTCCCTGCCTGCGCTGCCGCCCGGAACTGGCCCCCGGTTTTGCGCCGGTCGATAGTCATCACCGCATCGCCGATCGCCTGATCCGCCGTATTGAAGAGGGCTTGCTGGAAGAGCAAGAGACGCTCGCCGATATCGCCAATGAGTTTGCCCTGAGCGAACGCCAACTTCGACGCGTGGTGCAACAGGAGCTGGGCGTATCGCCTATTGAACTACGCCAAACGCGACGCATGCTGCTGGCGAAGCAACTCCTTACCGAGACCTCACTGCCCGTAACAGAAATCGCCTATGCCAGCGGTTTCCGTAGCCTGCGCCGCTTTAATGATGTATTCCAGGCACGCTATCGCATGACGCCCTCTCGCCTGCGCAAGCAAAGCCAACCTGACAGCATGACGACGGTGCAAGAGAGCGCTGAGCTACGTCTCAGCTATCGCCCGCCCTATGACTGGGCCGCGATTATCGATTTCCTGCAACAGCGCGTGATGAAGGAGGTGGAGTGGGTCAGTGAAGGCGTCTATCACCGCACCGTGGCGCTGGGGCATTGCCGAGGCTGGGTGCGGATCAGCCATCTTCCTGAAAAGCAGGCGCTCAAAGTCCAGTTCACCACCACCTTAACCCCGGTTTTGCCCGCATTGCTGCGGCGACTGCGTGACCTGTTTGATCTGGATGCCCAACCACAGCGCATCAGCGAGCAGCTAAGCCAGGATCCGCTGTTAGCCGAGAGTGTGTCTCGCTATCCCGGGTTACGCGTTCCTGGTGCGTTTGACGGCTTTGAATTGGGTGTGCGCGCTATCCTCGGCCAGCAGGTCACGGTGAAAGCTGCCACCACCTTAAGCAGTCGCGTAGCCGAACGTTTCGGTGAACCGCTGACCACGCCATGGCCTGAACTTTCTCGCTTACCGCCTACTGCAGAATCACTAGCAACCGCCACCATCGATGATATCGCCAGTCTTGGCATCGTCAGCGCGCGCTCACAGGCGATTCAGGCGCTGGCGCAGGCTTGTGCCTCCGGGGAGCTACGCTTTAACGGTGCAGTGAATCCTGACGTGGTACAGCAGCAACTGCTGGCGTTAAAAGGTGTTGGGCCGTGGACAGCGAGTTACATCGCGATGCGTGCCCTACGCTGGCCGGATGCGTTCCCGAAAGAGGACATTGCGATTCGTAACAATCTCGGCGGCGTCAGTGCCAAAGTGGCGGAACAGTTATCGCAGGTTTGGCGGCCATGGCGCAGCTATGCGGTACTGCATATCTGGAAGAGTTTGACGCCGGGTAAGAAGCAAAGCAGAAAAGCAAAAAGGCGCCTTTAGGGCGCCTTTCTACATAGTGGTGGGTCGTGCAGGATTCGAACCTGCGACCAATTGATTAAAAGTCAACTGCTCTACCAACTGAGCTAACGACCCCTCGATGAGGGCTTACAACTTTACACTTGATGGTGGGTCGTGCAGGATTCGAACCTGCGACCAATTGATTAAAAGTCAACTGCTCTACCAACTGAGCTAACGACCCATCAAGGTTGTGAAGCGACTGAAGAAAACATCTAACATACAGCAGGTTAAGATGGTGGGTCGTGCAGGATTCGAACCTGCGACCAATTGATTAAAAGTCAACTGCTCTACCAACTGAGCTAACGACCCATCTTCAGGCTGCCGGACGCTTTGTTAAACTGCCCGGGCAACGGCGGCATATATTACTGATTTAGCGGGAGGGCGCAACCCTTATTTCTCACCAAATCACTCAATTGCTTACCTTTCATGCTGCAAGACCAGAAATCATACGAAATCCGGTCATTGCTGCACAAATTACATCCCAGCGAGACGCTTTTGCGCCAGCTTGGCAGATTCGCTGCTTGGGAATTGTTTGATCACTTGTTGATAGACCGCTTTAGCTTTCGCCGTATCGTTCTTCTCTTGCATGATCACGCCAACCTTAAACAACGCTTCTGGGGCCTTCGGCGACTTCGCATAGTTCTTCACCACAGTGGCAAAATAATACGCGGCATCGTCCTTCTTACCCTTGTTGTAATACAACTGACCCAGCCAATAATTGGCGTTCGGTTGATACGTGGAGTCAGGATACTTCTTCACCCACGCCTGCAGGGCAGTAATGGCCTGATCGAACTGCTTCTTCTCCAGAATCAGCGCGACGGCAGCATTGTAATCGGTATTGGCATCGCCGGTTTGTGCAGGGGCAGCGGAACTTCCACTTGCATTGCTACCGCCTGCATCAGCGTTTCCCGCAGCACCTGCTGCTCCCGCCGCTGCGGCATCACCGCCACCGCTCGTCTGTGCGCCGTTACTCCCACTGCTCAGACTATCAATCTGCTGATAAAGCTGCTTCTGGCGCTCAATCACCTGATTAAGTTGATAGCTGTTCTGTTGGATTTGGCCGCGCAGCGAATCGATATCGCTTTGGTTGTCACTCATCTGCTGCTGCAATTGCTGCAGAAGCTGAGCCTGGGCATTGGAGATACGTTCAAGATTGGTGACACGGTCTTCGACCGAGCCTGAGCCAACGCTACTGATTGACGCTTGGGCAATAGCGGCCCAAGGAGCCGCTACGCCAACCAGTAACGACAGACTCAACAAATGAAGTCTGAAGTTACTCATCATATGATGCTCTTAGTAAACCAGTACGGCACGACGGTTTTTAGCGTAAGCCGCTTCGTCATGACCCAGTACAGCTGGTTTCTCTTTACCGTAAGAAACGATAGACATCTGGTCAGCAGACACGCCTTTACCCTGCAGATACATCTTAACGGCGTTAGCACGACGCTCGCCCAGGGCGATGTTGTACTCTGGGGTACCGCGCTCATCCGCGTGACCTTCGATGGTCACTTTGTAAGACGGGTTACCACGCAGGAATGCTGCGTGCTGATCCAGCATCTGAGCGTAGTCAGAAGCGACGTCATACTTATCCAGACCGAAGTAAACGATGTTGTTCTGCTGCAGCTGCTGCATCTGCAGACGCGCTTGCTCGTCAGAAGACATGTTACCGTTCTGGCCAGCACCGTAAGCGCCGTTGTCTGCGCCCATACCGGTCTGGTCGTTGTTGTTGTTTTTGTGTGAGCTACATGCAGCTACCGCGATTACCGGCAGAGCCAGCATCAAACCCTTCAGCACTTTGTTCAGTTGCATTTCTTTATCCTATTATTTTGTTTGCTATACATGGTTATCCCCCACTATGCAGGGGACCTATGCATTACAGATACGGCGACCAGGCAGGGAATTTGACCTGTCCATCGGTTGCCGGAAGACGCGCTTTGAAACGCCCATCTGTTGAAACCAACTGCAACACGGAACCCATCCCCTGAGTAGAGCTATAGATTACCATCGTGCCGTTAGGGGCCAGACTTGGCGTCTCATCCAGGAACGTGTCCGTTATTGTTTGAACGGCTCCCGTTACCAGATCCTGTTTGGCGACATGCTGAGCACCACCGGCGCTGCTGATCATCACCATCGTTTTGCCGTCGGAAGACACATCCGCATCCTGGTTCTGAGCACCTTCCCAGGTAATACGTTGTGGCGCACCGCCGTTAATACCAATCTTATAAATCTGAGGCGCACCCGCCTGATCCGAGGTATAAGCCAGTGTCTGGCTATCCGGGAACCAGGTCGGTTCGGTGCTGTTATAACGACCATCAGTCACCTGACGCGTCTGACCTGAAGCCAGATCCATCACATACAAATTCAGGCTACCGGTTTTAGACAGCGCAAAGGCCAGCTTAGAACCATCCGGCGAGAAGGCCGGAGCACCGTTGTGGCGTGGGTAAGAAGCAACCTGACGAATCGCACCGTTGGCCAGCGTCTGCACCACCAGAGCCGATTTACCGCTCTCGAAGGTCACGTAAGCCACTTTACTGCCGTCTGGTGACCAGGCTGGTGACATCAATGGTTCTGGTGAGCGATGCACCACAAACTGGTTATAACCGTCGTAGTCGGATACGCGCAGTTCATACGGGAACTGACCGCCGTTGGTCTGCACCACGTAAGCGATACGCGTACGGAATGCACCTTTAATACCGGTCAGCTTCTCGAACACTTCGTCACTGGCGGTGTGGGCAGCATAACGCAACCACTGCTTAGTCACTTTATAAGAGTTCTGCGCCAATACTGTACCTGGCGCACCGCCGGTATCCACCAGTTGGTAAGCAACCTGATAACTGCCATCTGGGTTAGGCGTCACCTGCCCCACAACCACGGCATCAATACCCAGCGCGCTCCAGGCAGCAGGTTGAACTTCCTGCGCACTGGTCGGCTGTTGCGGCAGACGTGAACGATCAAGCGGGTTAAATTTACCGCTGTTACGTAAGTCAGCGGAAACAATCCCGCCCACATCTTCTGGTGCCGCGCCTGGGCCCGCCCATTTGAACGGAACCACACCTATTGGGCGTGCGGTATTCACACCCTGCGTAATTTCAATACGCACTTCTGCGTGCAGCATCGCTGCCCACAGCAGTACAAAAAAGCCTAACGTTACACGAAGTGCCTGCTTCATCTTATCTCCCTTACCTGAACCTGAGTTCACGATAATTCGCACAGTTCCTGAAAAAACACGAGTACTCGTAAAATACGGCAAGCTAACCTTAGTTCAACCTGCCGTGGGTTACTGCATTATTCCGGTTTGAAACGCATTGGCGCGTTTTTAAACACTTCATACACCGCTTGCGATGGCGGCTTAGGAATATGAGCTTGCTTCGCAGCAGTAATTGCAGCCTGGCACAACGCAGGGTCGCCGCCCTCTGCTTTAACATCGATCAGCAAACCATCCGGGGCCAGTTTGATACGCAGGTTACACTCTTTACCCTTATAAGTATCAGCATCATAGAAACGACTCTGAATCGCTCCCACAACCTGCCCCATATAGGAGTTAATCTCTGCGCCTGACGCACCAGCCTTTTTCTGATTCCCCTGCCCTGCTGCACCGCCAGAAGCTGTGCCACTTTTCGGTGCATTCTTACCAGAAGAAAGGCCACCTAACAGGTCATCAACGTCACTTTCATTCTTGGCCGCTTCCGCAGCGGCTTTTTTCTTAGCGTCGGCCGCCGCTTTGGCTTTCGCCGCAGCATCCGCTTTCGCCTTGGCAGCTGCATCGGCTTTGGCTTTTGCCTCTGCTGCAGCTTTCTCTTTCGCTGCTTCAGCGGCTTTTTCCTTCGCCTCTTCCGCTGCTTGCTCTTTGGCTTCTTTCGCTTCCTGAGCCGCTTTCGCCTTTGCGTCTGCTGCAGCCTGCGCTTTGGCCTCAGCAGCCGCTTGCGCTTTCGCTTCCGCCGCTGCCTTCGCCTGCTCTACGGCTTTCTCTTTCGCCGCTTCTGCCGCTGCCGCTTTCGCTTGCTCTTCCGCTTTCTTCTTCGCGTCGGCTGCTGCCTGCTTCGCTTCTTCTACGGCTTTGGCTTTCGCATCAGCTGCTGCTTTCGCCTGGGCATCTGCTTGCGCTTTCGCATCGGCTTTCGCTTTGGCTGCCGCCGCTTCAGCCGCTTTCTGCTGATCCTGAGCCTGCTTTGCCGCCGCCTCAGCGGCTTTCTGCTGTTCAGCTTGCTGCTTCGCCTGCTCTTTGGCTTCCTGCTGGGCCTGCAAGCGCTCTTTTTCCATCTCTTTCAGACGCTGCTGCTCGGCAGCCTGCTTCTGCTGTAACTCTTCGGCCTGCTGCTGTGACTGCTTCTGACGTTGTTGCTCAGCGCGTTGGCTGTCACGTTGCTGATTCTGCTGACGGTTATATTGTTCAACCACGGCACCAGAATCGACCATCACTGCGTCAATATCACTGCCGCCACCGCCGCCGCTGGATTCGATCTTTTCGTTAAACGAGCTCCAAATCAGCAGGGCGATCAGCACGATGTGCAGAATCACCGAAATGATTATCGCGCGTTTTAATTTGTCGTTCTGCTCGGTTACCTTCGACACTCTCGGATCCCAAAAACGGTTCGCTTTAAATCGGCTGTGTCATCAAACCGACAGATTTCACGCCAGCCTGATGTAACAGGTTCAGCGCCTTGATGATTTCGTCGTAAGGCACATCCTTCGCACCACCAATCAGGAACACGGTCTTCGGATTGGCTTCAATGCGACGCTGCGCTTCACTCACCACCTGTTCCGGCGGTAGCTGTGTCATACGATCGTGATCCACCACCAGGCTGTACTGCCCTACGCCAGCCACTTCGACAATGACCGGTGGATTATCATCCGTTGAGACCGTTTTTGAGTCGGTCGCGTCAGGTAAATCCACTTCCACGCTCTGAGTAATAATCGGCGCAGTTGCCATAAAGATGAGCAGCAGTACCAACAGCACGTCCAGCAGTGGAACAATGTTGATTTCCGACTTAAGGTCGCGGCGCCCGCGACCACGGGTTCTGGCCATCGTTAACCTCGACTTACTTCGCGTTATCGGTGGAGAAAGCCTGACGATGCAGGATAGCCGTGAACTCTTCCATAAAGTTGTCGTAGCCCTGCTCCAGCTTATTCACACGCTGGTTCAGACGGTTGTACGCCATAACAGCAGGAATCGCGGCGAACAGACCGATGGCCGTCGCGATCAACGCTTCGGCAATACCCGGCGCAACCATCTGCAAGGTGGCTTGCTTCACTGCACCCAGTGCGATAAAGGCGTGCATGATCCCCCACACCGTACCAAACAGACCAATATACGGGCTGATGGAACCGACGGTGCCAAGGAAAGGAATATGATTTTCCAGCGTTTCCAGTTCGCGATTCAGGGAAATACGCATCGCGCGGCTAGCGCCCTCCACCACCGCTTCCGGTGCATGGTTGTTCGCACGGTGTAAACGGGCGAACTCTTTAAAACCCGAATAGAAAATTTGCTCGGAACCGGCCAGTTCATCACGGCGTCCCTGGCTCTCCTGATACAGGCGAGATAACTCGATACCTGACCAGAACTTATCTTCAAAGGCTTCGGCTTCACGACCCGCCGCATTCAGGATGCGCGTGCGCTGAATAATGATCGCCCAGGAGGCAATAGAAAAGCCGATCAAAATCAACATGATAAGTTTGACCAGAAGGCTCGCCTTCAGGAACAAATCAAGAACATTCATGTCAGTCACTGCTTGAACTCCGCGACAATAGACTTGGGAAGCGCAATCGGCTTCATTAGATGTGGGTTGATGCAGGCAATCAGGACTTCTGCTTCATTCAGCACTTTGCCTTCTGCATTCACGATACGCTGCGAGAACGTCATGGTGGCGCGGGTCATGGCGGTCACTTCACTCTGGATGTCCAGAAGATCGTCAAGACGTGCTGCGGCAACAAAGTCTATCGTCATGCGTCGTACCACAAACGCCACCTGTTCTTCCAACAGGGCTTGTTGATTGAAATGGTGCTGGCGCAACATCTCGGTACGTGCTCGTTCATAGAAAGCAAGATAACTGGCGTGGTAAACCACACCACCGGCATCGGTGTCTTCGTAATAGACACGAACCGGCCAGCGAAACAGCGTTGTACTCACTCTACATCCCGGTCTCATTTTAAACGTTGCTACTATACGCAAGTGAGATCGGCTTGGGAATGGTCCGCCAGAGCCAGGAGAAAATAATTATCACACGTTAACAACTGGAAGGATTTTTGGGAGATTTCTTGACCAGGTACTGACAAAAACTCACGTCAGCACCTGAATTTAGACAAAAAACGCAGGGATTGGGGATACGCAGTGCTTAATGATAAAACCAGTAAATCCCCAGAACTAACACCAGCATCGCTGGCAGGGGTGAGAACACCGCTCGCCAGCGCGTTTGCAGTGGGCGAAAACCGGTGCCATGAATCACGCCGGCGCACACCGCCCAAATCAACAGTAATCCATGCCAGATAGCTAACTCGCTGGTGCGGGCAGCAAAGCGTGAGGGTTGCCAAATGACACAACCCGCCAGCCATAACGCCAGTATCAACGAAAGGGCCCGTAACGGGCCCTTGTCCATCAGACGATAGAGTGTCTGAATCAGCGTGCGCATCAGTGCTGTTTATCCTTCGCGCCGCTCTCTTCTGCTTGCTCGATCGCCAGCGCCGTGATCACGCCAAACGCACAGGCCAGCAGGGTGCCAAGAATCCAGGCAAAATACCACATGCTCAATCTCCTTAATCAGTACAGGGAGTGCGTATTGCTCTCAATGTGTTCTTTGGTGATACGGCCAAACATCTTGTAGTAGCACCAGGTGGTGTACGCCAGAATGATGGGAACAAAGATGATGGCAGCGAAGGTCATCACTTTCAGTGTTAACAGGCTAGAGGTGGCATCCCACATGGTCAGACTGGTGCCCGGCACGGTGCTGGAAGGCATGATGAATGGGAACATCGCAATGCCCGCCGTCATGATCACGCAAGCCAGTGTCAGTGAAGAGAAGATAAACGCCCATGCGCCCTTCTCCATCCGCGAACAAAGAACGGTTAACAGTGGCAGCACCACACCTAACACAGGGAACAACCACAGTATTGGCGTCTGCTCAAAGTTCACCAGCCAGGCACCGGCTTCACGCACCACTTCTTTACCCAACGGGTTGGATGCAGCATGGTGATCAATAACGCTTTTCACCACATAGCCATCAATGCCGTATTTCACCCACACGCCCGCTAACACGAAGCACACCATCATCACCAACGCGCTGATTTGCGCGGTGCCGCGTGAGCGCAGGTGGAGATCACCGGTGGTACGCATCTGTAGATAGGTTGCACCTTGCGTCAAAATCATCGCGACGCTGATCACGCCCGCCAGGAGACCGAACGGATTCAGTAACTGGAAGAAGTTACCGGTGTAGAACAGACGCAAGTACTCATCCGCATGGAAAGGAACCCCTTGCAGCAAGTTGCCAAACGCCACGCCAATCACCAGCGGCGGCACAAAGCTGCCGATGAAGATGCCCCAGTCCCAGGTGTTGCGCCAGCGCAAATCTTCAATCTTCGAGCGATAGTCAAAACCCACCGGACGGAAGAACAGGGATGCCAGCACCAGAATCATCGCCACATAGAAGCCGGAAAACGCGGCGGCATATACCATCGGCCATGCAGCAAACAGCGCACCGCCGGCGGTGATTAGCCATACCTGGTTGCCGTCCCAGTGCGGGGCGATACTGTTAATCATGATGCGACGTTCTGTGTCGGTGCGACCCAGAATGCGCGTTAGCATGCCCACGCCCATATCAAAGCCATCCGTCACGGCGAAGCCAATCAGCAGCACGCCAATCAGCAGCCACCAGACAAAGCGCAATACTTCGTAATCAAACATGGTCGCTCTCCTTATCCACGTGCTGGCTGAGTGGCCGCTTTCACGGTCTCATGATGGTAGCGGCCGGTCTTCAGGCTGCTTGGACCCAGGCGGGCAAATTTGAACATCAGGTACATTTCCGCCACCAGGAAAATCGTGTAGAGACCGCAGATCAGGATCATCGAGAACAGCAGATCGCCCACGGTCAGTGAAGAGTTCGCCACCGCAGTCGGCAGCACTTCACCAATCGCCCACGGCTGACGGCCGTATTCAGCAACGAACCAACCTGATTCGATGGCAATCCACGGCAGCGGAATACCATACAGTGCTGCTTTAAGTAGCCAGCGGCTCTTACCAATACGGTTACGAATCACACTCAGGAATGACAGCGCGATAATGCCCAGCAGCAGTACGCCACACAGCACCATAATGCGGAAGGCGAAGTAGAGCGGCGCAACGCGAGGGATTGAGTCCTGTGTTGCTTTCTGAATCTGTGCTTCGGTGGCGTTCGCCACGTCCGGGGTATAACGCTTCAGCAGCAAGCCGTAGCCCAGATCCTGTTTACTGGCTTCAAATTCAGTACGAACCGCAGGATCTTTGCTGCCCGCGCGCAGTTCATTCAGCAACGCATACGCTTTCATGCCGTTGCGAATACGCACTTCATGTTGTGACAGCAGATCTTTCAGCCCGGTGACCGGCGTATCCAAGGAACGTGTGGCGATCAGGCCCAGTAAATACGGGATCTGAATCGCATACTTGTTCTCTTGTGAATCCTGATCCGGGATACCAAACAGCGTGAACGCAGCCGGTGCCGGTTGCGTTTCCCACTCCGCTTCAATGGCGGCCAGCTTGGTTTTTTGCACGTCACCCATTTCGTAACCGGACTCATCACCCAGCACGATCACAGACAGAATCGCCGCCATACCGAAGCTGGCGGCAATACCGAATGAGCGCTTGGCAAAGGCCACATCACGACCTTTGAGCAGATACCAGGCACTGATACCCAGCACAAACATCGCACCGGCGGTATAGCCCGCCGCCACGGTGTGAACGAATTTCACCTGCGCAACCGGGTTAAGCACCAGCTCGGAGAAGCTCACCATCTCCATACGCATCGTTTCGAAATTGAACTCAGAGGCAATCGGGTTTTGCATCCAGCCGTTCGCCACCAGAATCCACAGTGCAGACATGTTGGAACCGAGCGCCACCAGCCAGGTCACGGCGAGGTGCTGGACTTTACCGAGACGATCCCAGCCAAA
The DNA here is from genome assembly GCF_001506165.1 of Pantoea vagans. Taxonomy (NCBI): domain Bacteria; kingdom Pseudomonadati; phylum Pseudomonadota; class Gammaproteobacteria; order Enterobacterales; family Erwiniaceae; genus Pantoea; species Pantoea vagans. The sequence goes on from NZ_CP011427.1 coordinate 2,800,543, forward strand.
GAAGAACAAGCCAACAAAGGTGGATTCGAGGAAGAACGCCATCAGGCCTTCGATGGCCAGCGGCGCACCAAAGATATCGCCGACGTAGTGTGAATAGTATGACCAGTTGGTCCCGAACTGAAATTCCATGGTCAGACCGGTTGCCACACCCAGCGCAAAGTTGATACCAAACAACTTGCCCCAGAATTTGGTCATATCTTTATAAATTTGTTTCCCCGTGAGGACATATACGGTTTCCATGATCGCCAACAAAAACGCCATACCTAGCGTTAAAGGGACGAACAGGAAATGGTACATCGCCGTCAGGGCAAACTGTAAACGCGACAGCTCGACAATATCTAACATGATGACTCCTTGCTCCTCGCATGAATTTACTCTGCGGCTGACAACGGTAAACAGCGAACATTGACGTGCAGAATAAGATCCAGGAACGACTGATTATTGATTCCAGTTTTATTACTGACATAACAGAGAAATCTGTAGCCCGAAATGAAAGAGTAACAGGGGTGAAAATTCCCCGAAAAACCGATCGCTTCAGTCTTTGTCGAGCAGGAGAGTGATGAGTGGAGGCGACAGAATTGCGCTAGCAACGCCTGACACAAACTCCTGAAAAATGACGATAATGACTGAATTGATGCAGCGCAATTTATACCGTTTGCCGTGCGTGAAGCCAGCAGTAAAGTTTGTTATATCTCGCGTTTTATTGATCTGGATTAACACAATAATTTTCCAGATGTGTAGTGTTAGAGTCGTTGTTAATTAGTTGTCATAAACGGGTGATGTAATTAAGAAAATAATTACTTTTCCCGCATTTTATTAACCTTCATACGAGATGTAGTGCGTTAATTTCTCTTCAGAAATCACGCCTTTTTTCCTTTCTTTACTTAACCAACACCGTAAGCATAGCCGCGGATTTTCAACCCGTTGCCTTTTTTCCCCTGCTTTTTGCGTGGCTAAGCTGCGCACATCTCTTCAGACATAAAAAAAGGCCACCCGAAGGTGGCCTCTTGGCATCACAACGTGATGGCTTATTTGATTGGCAGAACCGCTTTAACCGCGTCACCAATGTCAGCCAAGCTGCGCACGGTTTTCACACCGGCAGCTTCCAGCGCAGCAAACTTCTCATCCGCGGTACCTTTACCACCGGCAATGATGGCGCCTGCGTGACCCATACGTTTGCCTTTCGGTGCAGTCACACCCGCGATGTAGCCAACAACTGGCTTGGTCACGTGCTCTTTGATGAAGGCAGCGGCTTCTTCTTCTGCGCTACCACCGATCTCACCGATCATCACGATCACTTCAGTCTGTGGATCGTCCTGGAACATTTTCAGGATATCGATGAAGTTAGAGCCTGGGATCGGGTCACCACCGATACCGACGCAGGTTGACTGGCCGTAGCCGATGTCAGTGGTCTGCTTAACCGCTTCATAGGTCAGGGTGCCTGAACGTGACACGATACCTACGCGGCCTGGCTGGTGAATGTGACCTGGCATGATACCGATCTTACATTCGCCTGGGGTGATCACGCCTGGGCAGTTCGGGCCGATCATGCGCACACCAGCTTCATCCAGCTTCACTTTCACAGTCAGCATATCCAGTGTAGGGATACCTTCGGTGATGGTGATGATCAGTTTGATGCCTGCGTCGATCGCTTCCAGGATACCGTCTTTGCAGAAAGGTGCTGGAACGTAAATCACGGTCGCAGTCGCGCCAGTGGCTTCTACTGCTTCACGCACGGTGTTAAAGACTGGCAGACCCAGATGCGTGGTGCCGCCTTTGCCTGGCGTTACACCGCCAACCAGCTGCGTACCATAGGCCAAAGCCTGCTCAGAGTGGAAAGTCCCCTGGCCGCCGGTGAAACCCTGGCAAATGACTTTGGTGTTTTTGTCGATAAGAATGGACATTATTTACCCTCCGCGGCAGCAACAACACGCTGCGCTGCGTCTGTCAGGCTGGTTGCTGCAATGATGTTCAGACCGCTGTCGGCCAGTTTCTTCGCGCCCAGCTCGGCGTTGTTACCTTCCAGACGTACCACGACTGGCACGTTCACACCCACTTCTGCTACAGCACCGATGATGCCGTCTGCGATCAGGTCGCAACGCACGATGCCGCCGAAGATGTTAACGAATACCGCTTTAACGGCATCGTCAGACAAGATGATTTTGAAGGCTTCGGTCACGCGCTCTTTAGTTGCGCCGCCGCCGACATCGAGGAAGTTAGCAGGCTGACCACCGTGGTGTTTCACGATGTCCATGGTGCCCATCGCCAGACCGGCGCCGTTCACCATACAGCCGATGTTGCCATCCAGCGCAACGTAGTTCAGTTCCCACTGCGTTGCGTGTGCTTCACGTGGATCTTCCTGGCTTGGATCGCGCATTTCACGCAGCTCAGGCTGGCGGAACAGGGCGTTACCGTCTGCGCCCAGTTTGCCATCGAGGCAGATCAGGTCGCCCTGCTTGGTGATAACCAGCGGGTTGATCTCAACCATCGCCAGGTCGCGCTCCAGGAACATGGTCGCCAGACCCATGAAGATTTTGGTGAACTGGCTGACTTGCTTACCAGACAGACCCAGTTTGAACGCCAGCTCACGGCCTTGATAAGGCTGTGGACCTGCCAGCGGATCCAACGCCATTTTGTGGATCAGGTGCGGGGTTTCTTCCGCCACTTTCTCAATTTCCACGCCGCCTTCAGTTGAAGCCATGAAGATCACGCGACGGGTAGCACGGTCAACAACCGCACCCAGATACAGCTCCTGATCGATGTCAGTCGCGGCTTCAACCAGAATCTGGTTGACTGGCTGACCATCAGCATCAGTTTGGTAGGTCACCAGACGCTTGCCCAACCAATGCTCAGCAAATGCACGGATATCTTCCTTGCTGTTCACCACTTTCACGCCGCCCGCTTTACCGCGGCCACCGGCATGAACCTGACATTTTACTACCCACGGGCCCGCACCAATTTTAGAGGCGGCTTCTTCTGCTTCACGTGGCGTAGCGCAGGCGTAACCAGTAGGAGCTGGCATGCCATAGCGAGCAAACAGCTGCTTCGCCTGGTATTCATGTAAGTTCATGATGTTCTATCCATTCAGATATGAGTTTGGGCGCACTTAAATGCAGTGCGCCCGGCGAAAATTAGACATCCAGCAGCAGACGCGCCGGATCTTCCAGCATCTCTTTGACCGCGACCAGGTAGCCAACGGATTCACGACCATCAATCAGACGGTGGTCATAAGAGAGCGCCAGATACATCATTGGCAGGATCACCACCTGACCATTAACCGCCATTGGGCGCTCTTTGATCGCGTGCATACCCAGGATGGCGCTCTGCGGTGGGTTGATGATCGGCGTTGACATCAGGGAACCGAACACACCACCGTTGGTGATGGTGAAGTTACCGCCAGTCAGCTCTTCAACTGTCAGCTTGCCGTCACGGCCTTTCACTGCCAGTTCTTTAATTTTCTTCTCGATGTCCGCCATGCTCAGCGCGTCAACATCTTTCAGCACCGGGGTCACCAGACCGCGCGGGGTTGAAACCGCGATGCTGACGTCGAAGTAGTTGTGGTAAACCACATCTTCGCCATCGATAGACGCATTCACTTCTGGGAAGCGTTTCAGTGCTTCAACCACCGCTTTGATGTAGAAGGACATGAAGCCCAGACGCACACCGTGACGTTTTTCAAACGCGTCGCCGTACTGCTTACGCAGATCCATGATCGGCTTCATGTTGATTTCGTTGAAGGTGGTCAGCATCGCGGTGCTGTTTTTCGCTTCCAGCAGACGCTCCGCCACACGCTTACGCAGACGCGTCATTGGCACGCGCTTCTCGCTGCGGTTAGCCACAGCAGCCTGCGGTGCAGCAGCAGCAGGAGCCGCTTTCGCGCCATCCGCTTTCTTCGCCACGTGTTTTTCCACGTCTTCGCGGGTCAAACGGCCGCCGACGCCGGTGCCTTTAATCTGGCTCGCGTCGAGGTTGTTTTCCGCAATCAGGCGGCGAACCGCTGGGCTCAGCGCATCGTTGCTCTCTTCTTCCAGAGAAGCGGTCTTACGCTGTTCTGGGGTGGCTTCTTTGCTCTCTACTTTCGCAGAGGTCTCTTTACCACCGCTGTTGCCTTCAACCAGGCGACCCAACAGCTGACGCGAGGTAACGGTCGCGCCTTCATCTTCCAACACAGCTTCCAGTACGCCGTCTGCTGAAGCAGGCACTTCCAGCACAACTTTGTCGGTTTCAATCTCAACCAGTACTTCATCGCGACTCACTGCGTCGCCGGGTTTTTTGTGCCAGGTTGCAACCGTTGCGTCCGCTACGGATTCAGGCAAATCGGGAACCAGAATTTCTACGCTACTCATTTTCTTTCCTTTTAATTAACCAAGGTTCAGCGCGTCGTTAACCAGGTCTTGCTGCTGTTGTTGATGTACGGACATGTAGCCCACGGCTGGTGAAGCAGAAGCCGGACGACCTGCATAACGCAGTGACGCACCGAATGGAACCACTTCGCGGAAATGATGCTGACTGCAATACCATGCGCCCTGATTCAGTGGCTCTTCCTGACACCAGACGAAATCCTGCACATGTGCATAATTTTTCAGAACGTCCTGCACCACTTTGTGCGGGAACGGATAGAGCTGCTCGATACGCACGATGGCCACATCGGTCTGCTCATTCTTGCGACGCTGTTCCAGCAGGTCGTAATAAACCTTACCGGAACACATCACGACGCGTTTCACCTGCTTCGGATCCAGATCGTCGATCTCGCCAATCGCCGGTTGGAAAGCACCGTTAGCCAGTTCTTCCAGGGTGGAGACCGCCAGCGGGTGGCGCAGCAGCGATTTCGGTGACATCACAATCAGTGGACGACGCATACCGCGCAGCGCCTGACGACGCAGCATGTGGTAAACCTGCGCAGGCGTTGAAGGCACGCACACCTGCATATTCTGTTCAGCACAGAGTTGCAGATAACGTTCCAGACGTGCAGAGGAGTGCTCTGGGCCCTGGCCTTCATAGCCATGCGGCAGCAGCATCACCAGGCCACACATACGGCCCCACTTCTGTTCGCCGGAGCTGATGAACTGGTCAATAACCACCTGTGCACCGTTGGCGAAGTCGCCGAACTGCGCTTCCCAAATGGTCAGCACGCGCGGTTCTGCCGTGGCATAACCGTATTCAAAGGCCAGTACTGCTTCTTCAGACAGTACGGAGTCCCAGACTTTGAACTGTCCCTGACCATTATGGATATGGTGCAGCGGCGTATAGGTTGAGCCGTTGGTCTGGTTGTGAATCACCGCATGACGGTGGAAGAAGGTGCCACGACCGGAGTCTTCGCCTGACAAACGAACCGGGATGCCTTCATCGACCAGCGTTGCATACGCCAGGTTCTCAGCGCCGCCCCAGTCAAACAGTTTGTTGCCTTCCGCCATCTCTTTACGATCGTTGTAGATCTTAGCGACGCGCGACTGCACTTCAACCGCTTCCGGAATGCTACTGATGCGACGTGCCAGTTCTTGCACGCGCTTCAGTTCGACCGTTTCTGGATAGCTTTCGTCCCACTCGTGGTTCAGATACGGCGACCAGGTGAAGGAGTGCAGGCTCATCGGACGCCATTCTGGCACCACGCACTCGCCTTCATCCAACGCATCGCGGTACAGATTGACCAGCTCGGTGGCATCTTCCAGCGTTGCGACGCCTTCGCTTTCCAGCTGATCGGCATAGATTTTACGCGGCGTTGGGTGCTTTTTGATTTTCTGATACATCAGCGGCTGTGTTGCACTTGGCTCGTCCGCTTCGTTATGGCCGTGACGGCGATAACACACCAGATCGATGAACACATCGCGTTTGAAGGTATTACGGTAGTCCAGCGCCAGGCGCGTCACGAAGGCAACCGCTTCCGGGTCATCCGCGTTCACGTGGAAGATCGGGGCCAGAACCATTTTACCGATGTCAGTACAGTAAGGCGTTGAACGCGCATCTTTCGGGTTGGAGGTGGTAAAGCCAACCTGGTTGTTGATGACGATGCGAACGGTACCGCCCACTTCATAACCACGCGCCTGCGACATGTTCAGGGTTTCTTGCACCACACCCTGACCAATGACCGCGGCATCACCGTGGATGGTGATCGGCAGAACTTTGTTGCTGCTTGGCTCAGCCAGACGATCCAGACGCGCACGCACCGAGCCCATAACTACCGGGCTAACGATTTCAAGGTGCGACGGGTTGAACGCCAGCGCCAGGTGTACCAGGCCGCCTTCGGTTTCCACGTCAGATGAGAAGCCCATGTGGTACTTCACGTCACCGGTGCCGAGGTGCTCTTTGTGCTTGCCAGAGAATTCATCGAACAGATCCTGCGGCTTTTTACCCAGTACGTTGATCAGCACGTTGAGACGGCCACGGTGCGCCATCCCCAGTACCACTTCACGGGTACCGCTTTTGCCCGCATGACGAATCATTTCACGCAGCATTGGCACCAGTGCATCACCACCTTCCAGCGAGAAGCGTTTCGCGCCAGGGAATTTTGCACCAAGGTATTTTTCCAGACCTTCTGCCGCAGTCAGCTCTTTCAGGAAACCTTTTTTCTCGTCGCTGCTGAAAGACGCATGGCCCACCACGGATTCAAGACGCTGCTGGATCCAGCGCTTCTCATCGGTGTTGTTGATGTGCATGTACTCTGCACCAATCGAGCCACAATAAGTCTGCTGCAGTGCCGCGAACAGATCAGCCAGCTTCATGGTCTCTTTGCCGATGGCAAAAGAGCCTACGTTAAAGCTTTCCTGAAAATCGGCGTCGGTCAGGTCGTGATAAGCCGGATCGAGATCCGCCACGCGATCCTGTTTCCACAGGCCAAGCGGATCGAGGTTAGCGTGCTGATGGCCGCGGAAGCGGAACGCATTGATCAGCTGCAGCACTTTAACCTGTTTGGAATTGGTGGCCGGATCGGTGACTGAGGATGTGTAACGGGTCGCATCTTTTGCCAGGCGGCGGAAGTAATCACGCGTGGTGGAGTGAAATTGCTCAGGTTTCACGCCAGTGCCGGGCAGCTGTTGGAACAGCTCGCGCCACATTTCATCAACTGAGTCAGGATCGGTCAGGAAATCCTCATAGAGTTGCTCTATGTAGGATTGGTTCGCGCCGGCCAGCCAGGAGGAGTCCAGCCAGGGTTTCATCGCGCTGTTCTGCATTGTGATCCCTTAAGCATTAATCTGCTTTTTATGAGGTTTCATTTGTTGCCGCTTTCGCGGCTTGCCGTAGTGAGTTCAGCGATACGAACCTGTGCGCAAAAGCCGCCTGGCCCGTAAGGGAACCTTTATAAGCGTGGTCAGTACCGCGCTTATAGAGGCTTCCGTAAACTGCCGGGAACCTCAGTTCCCGGACAGTGACTTCTGTTTGTTACGCCCCGCGTTGCAGCAGCATCGATTTAATATGACCGATGGCGCGCGTTGGGTTTAGTCCTTTTGGGCACACGCTCACACAGTTCATGATGCTGTGACAGCGGAATACACTGAAAGCATCGTTCATGTTGTCGAGACGCGCATCCGTTTCGGTATCGCGGCTGTCGATCAGGAAACGATACGCTGCCAGCAGGCCAGCCGGACCGATGAACTTGTCTGGGTTCCACCAGAATGATGGGCACGAGGTCGAGCAGCACGCACACAAAATACACTCGTACAAACCATCCAGATGTTCACGCTCTGCCGGGCTCTGCAGGTGCTCGCGCGCTGGAGGATTTTCTCCATTATTCAACAAGAAAGGCTTAATCTTCTCATACTGCGCGTAGAATTGCCCCATATCTACCACCAGGTCGCGGATAACCGGCAGACCAGGCAGTGGACGGATAACAATTTTCTTGGTGCCGTTGCCCAGCGCCGAGACCGGCGTGATACAAGCCAGACCATTTTTGCCGTTCATATTCAGACCGTCTGAACCACACACGCCTTCACGGCATGAGCGACGGAAGGCCAGCGTTGGGTCCTTCTCTTTCAAACGGATCAGCGCGTCCAGCAGCATCATGTCGCGACCATCTTCGGATTCCAGGGTGTACTCCTGCATCCGCGGTTTGTCATCGACTTCCGGGTTGTAACGATAGATAGAAAATTCGAGTCTCATGATGATCTCCGCAATTAGTAGGTACGCGCTTTCGGCGGGAAGGCCGCACGCAGTTTCGGTTGCATGTTCACCTCACGGCGCGTCATGCTTTCCGTTTGCGGAACATAGAGGCTGTGGCACAGCCAGTTGGCATCATCACGTTCCGGGTAGTCGAAGCGGCTGTGAGCGCCACGGCTTTCGGTACGGAAGTTAGCGGCAACCGCAGTGGCGTAAGCGGTTTCCATCAGATTATCCAGCTCAAGGCATTCGATACGCTGCGTGTTGAAATCTGGCGAACGGTCATCAAGACGCGCTGACTTCAGACGCTCACGAATCACTTTCAGCTCTTCCAGACCTTCACGCATTGCGTCACCTTCACGGAACACCGAGAAGTTGTTCTGCATGCAGCGCTGCAACGCTTTGCGGATTTCAACCGGGTCTTCACCCGTGGTGTTGTTTTCCCAGCGATTGAAACGTGCCATGGCGGCATCGATGTTTTCCTGCGTGGCTTCACGCAGTTCGCCCTGCTCTTCAATACATTCCAGCAGATGCACACCGGCCGCACGACCGAATACCACCAGGTCCAGCAGTGAGTTACCGCCCAGACGGTTAGCGCCGTGTACCGATACGCAGGCGATTTCGCCTACAGCGAACAGGCCCGGAATCACTTCATCTTCGCCCTGCTCGTTCACGCGCAGCGCCTGACCGGTGACTTTGGTCGGCACGCCGCCCATCATGTAGTGACAGGTAGGGATAACCGGAATCGGCTCTTTAATCGGATCGACGTGAGCAAAGGTACGCGACAGTTCAAGGATACCCGGCAGGCGGGACTCCAGCACTTCAGCACCCAGATGGTCGAGTTTCAGCTTGATATGCGGGCCCCATGGACCATCGCAACCACGACCTTCACGAATTTCAACCATCATCGAACGGGCAACCACGTCACGACCGGCCAGATCTTTGGCGTTCGGCGCGTAACGTTCCATGAAACGTTCACCGTGTTTGTTCAGCAGGTAACCACCCTCGCCGCGGCACCCTTCGGTAACCAACACGCCCGCACCGGCGATGCCGGTTGGGTGGAACTGCCACATTTCCATATCCTGCACGGGTACGCCCGCACGCAGCGCCATACCGACGCCGTCACCGGTGTTGATGTGAGCATTGGTGGTGGACTGATAAATACGACCCGCGCCGCCGGTTGCCAGGATAGTGGCCTTAGCTTTGAAGTAGACGGTTTCGCCAGTTTCCATGCAGATTGCGGTACAACCAACAATCGCACCGTCTTCGTTTTTCACCAGATCCAGCGCATACCACTCGGAGAAGATGGTGGTTTTGTTTTTCAGGTTCTGCTGATACAGGGTATGCAACAGTGCGTGGCCCGTACGGTCGGCTGCCGCAGCGGTACGCGCCGCCTGCTCACCGCCGAAGTTTTTCGACTGACCACCAAACGGACGCTGATACACGCGGCCGTCATCAAGACGTGAGAAAGGCAGACCCATGTGTTCCAATTCCAGAATCGCTTCTGGACCGACGTGACACATATATTCGATCGCGTCCTGGTCACCGATGTAGTCGGAGCCTTTGACGGTGTCATACATATGCCATTCCCAGTTATCGTCATGGGTGTTACCCAGCGCAACGGTGATACCGCCCTGCGCAGATACGGTATGAGAACGGGTCGGGAAAACTTTGGATAACAGGGCACAGGTCTGGCCCGATTGGGAGATTTGCAGAGCCGCGCGCATTCCCGCGCCACCCGCGCCGATCACCACGGCATCAAATTCTCTGACTGGCAAACTCATTTACACACCCCACACAACAACAATTCCATAAACGGCGTACGACAACAGCGCGACCACAATCACAAACTGCAGCAGCAAACGGGTTGCTACCGGCTTAACGTAGTCGGTCAGGACCTGCCACATGCCAATCCAGCCGTGGACCAGGATCGAGAACAGCGTCAGTATCGTAAACACTTTGGTGAAGGCAGAAGCGAAGAAGCCATGCCAGTTGTCATAGGTCAGGGTGCCGGTCATCACCACAAAGCCAAGCAGGTAGATGATGTAGAGCGTCATTAAGATTGCAGCAGCACGCAGTAACAGCCAGTCATGAATACCGTTGCGTCCTAATGCAGAAGCATTGCTTACCATACGAGGACTCCAGCCAAAATTGAGAGCACGACAGTGATACCAAAAGCCGCTTGCGCGGAACGGGTTCCCACCTGCAGGGTTTCTTCCATAAAGCCAAAATCAGCCAGCATATGACGAATTCCGCCCACGACGTGATACGCCAGTGCAGTCAGGATGCCCCACATGATGAATTTGGCGAAGAAGCTATCCATGATGGACGCCGCTTGCTGGAAGCCTTCAGGAGAAGAGAGAGAGAGACCCAGTAACCAGAGCAGAATTCCGAGAGCGACAAAGGTAATCACGCCGGAGACGCGGTGGAGAATGGACGATATTGCAGTAACGGGAAACCGGATCGTCGAGAGATCCAAGTTAACAGGTCTTTGTTTTTTCACGGTTTTGCCCACACAGCTCTTTTTTATTTTGCTTCCTCCGGACCTGAGTCGCATCAGAGCACAGCGCGTGTTCAGACTGCAACCGCCACCAAAATAGCAACATCCAGTGTTATGTGACGCGGGTAAAACGCTGGGTGGCTCCTGGTGTCAGGGTATTCCGGAGACCTGGCCGCAGTATAGGAGGATCACATTCTGATTACAATTCCCCTACAATCTCTTTGGTCACATTTAAGCTGAACAGTGATCACCCTCACGAATTTCACAATTCATACATTTTTAATTATCTGATTTGACAAAAGATCAACATTTCAGTTACAAACAAACGCATTAAAGCCCTATGATGCACAAAAGTTATGGGGATACACTTTCCCCTAAGCTCAAGTTATGTAACATTGCCATTACGAGCAACACAAAGCATCAGGTTATTGGTTACCAAGAAGTTATGTCGTGACAGGATCTTTAACATCCGCGCTGTTCAGCATGTCATGCCCGAACGCCACCGACTGGCCCTAACGCATCTTTAGCTCTGTAACCCTGCACGACAAACGTTACCGCAGAGTGATACTGTGAAGATTGTGGTTTTACACAACATGAAGGCTATTCTGGTGTCTAAGATCCTTACCTACTAAGGCGCTATGGAGACGAAAAATGACAGATAAAAAAGTGACGCTAACCCTACAAGATAACGCTTCCGTTGAACTGGATGTGATGCAAGGTACGCTGGGACAAGATGTTGTTGATGTCCGCGCCTTGGGCTCACATGGCCTGTTCACTTTTGATCCCGGCTTTACCTCTACTGCGTCATGCGAATCTAAAATCACCTTTATCGACGGTGATGAAGGCATTCTGTTACACCGCGGATTCCCGATATCTGAGCTGGCAACCCACTCCAACTATCTCGAAGTGTGTTACATCCTGCTGAATGGTGAAGCCCCGACCCAGGCCCAGTTCGAAGAGTTCCGCACTACCGTTACCCGCCACACCATGATTCACGAACAAATCACCCGACTGTTCCATGGCTTCCGCCGCGATTCGCATCCAATGGCAGTGATGTGTGGCGTAACAGGCGCGTTGGCCGCGTTTTATCACGACTCCTTAGACGTTAATATTGAACGTCACCGCGAAATCGCCGCTTTCCGTCTGTTGTCGAAAATGCCGACCATGGCAGCCATGTGTTACAAATATTCCATCGGTCAGCCGTTTGTATACCCACGCAATGACTTGTCCTATGCCGGTAACTTCCTGCACATGATGTTCGCTACACCATGTGAAGAGTACAAAGTGAATCCGGTACTGGAACGCGCTATGGACCGTATTCTGATCCTGCACGCCGACCATGAGCAGAACGCCTCCACCTCCACCGTGCGTACCGCCGGTTCTTCTGGTGCGAACCCGTTTGCCTGTATCGCGGCCGGTATTGCTTCCCTGTGGGGACCGGCTCACGGCGGCGCCAACGAAGCCACCCTGCGCATGCTGGAAGAGATCAGCACTGTGGATCACATCCCAGAGTTCGTGCGTCGTGCGAAAGACAAAAACGATTCATTCCGCCTGATGGGCTTTGGTCACCGTGTTTATAAAAACTATGACCCGCGCGCCACTGTGATGCGTGAAACCTGTCACGAAGTGCTGAACGAATTGGGCATGAAAGATGATCTGCTGGAAGTGGCGATGGAGCTGGAACACATTGCGCTGAACGACCCGTACTTCATCGAACGTAAACTCTATCCAAACGTCGATTTCTACTCTGGCATTATTCTGAAAGCGATGGGCATTCCGTCTTCCATGTTTACCGTGATCTTCGCGATGGCGCGTACCGTGGGTTGGATTGCACACTGGAAAGAGATGCACGACGAAGGCATGAAGATTGCGCGTCCACGTCAGCTGTATACCGGTTACACCGAGCGTCCATTCACTTCGGCGCTGAAGAAATAAAACAGAGGGCGGGTTATCCCGCCCTTTTCATTTCTGGCATCCCGGACACCAGTAGAACGGTCGCGATGACAGCACGCCCTTCTCGATAAGAGTGCCACAACGCCGACATTTCTTGCCCTGGCGATGAAACACTTCAAAACGAAATGCCGCCTCTTCGTGATATTTCTTCATACTGCCACGCATCTGATACGACAAACGCGGTACTGCCAGCGTCGCTTCACTTAACGCATTGAGCTGCACTTCAGTCAGATCTTGCGCACGATGGGACGCTAACAAGCCCGCGTGCCATAAAATCTCCACGCGCAGATAATTACCCAAGCCAGCCAAAAATGCCTGATCGAGTAACAGGCCGCTAAACTGACGACGACGAAAACGCGGCGACAGCAATCGCTCGCGCACTTCCTCCACCGTCAGGCTGGCGTCAAGCACATCGGGTCCGACCCGCTGCAGGAAAGGATGTGCACCTAAAGTATCCGCGTTGAGCAGTTCAATATCGGAGGCGCTGTACAGCAGGATGGTTTGGTCGGCGTTCGCCAGGCGCACGCGCAGTTGCCGCGAGGTATTGGGTTCGGTTCCCGTGGGCACCACGCGCCAGACACCATAGAGTTGGTTATGGCTGTAAAGAATTAAGCCGTTAGAAAAGTGCGTCAGCAGCGCTTTGCCGCGCGTCTCGAAGGCGTTGATGGTTTCACCTATCAGCGCCGGTTCGTAGGTTTTCAGCTCAGGAAAGGCAAACCACACATCAGTCAGCGGTTTGCCCACCATTGCCGCGGCCAATTGATCCGCCGCACGGCGGATCTCCGGTCCCTCAGGCATCACATCTCCTGTTAGTGCGTTGCGCCACCAACGACACGAATGTCCTGCTCAGTGCTCAAGATCACCTGCAGTGCGGTTTCCAGTGCCAGAATCACGCTGGCGGTTGCCATGCTCGCCACACCGGGATGGTTCACCGCCTGCTCTGGCATATAGGGGATATGGATAAATCCCCCCCGCGCCGGGCTATGGGTGGTCTGCAACCAGTGCAGCAAACTGTACATCACGTTATTACAGGTGAAGGTCCCCGCCGTTTGCGACACCGACGCGGGCACGCCGACTTCGCGCAGTGCCGCCACAATCGCCTTAATGGGCAACGTGGAGAAGTAAGCGGCTGGACCATCTGCCACAATAGGCTGGTCGATCGGTTGCTGCCGATCGTTGTCAGGAATACGCGCGTCATTCACGTTAATCGCCACGCGTTCAACGGTAATATCGCTGCGTCCTCCCGCCTGCCCCACGCACAGCACGCGGTCTGGCTGAATCTCTTCCAGCGCCTGTGTCAGCACTTTGCCGCAGCTGGCAAACACCACTGGCAGCTGGCGCACCACAATGCGTGCACCCGCGATTTCTTTGCCATCAAAACTGCGTACGGCTTCCCACGAAGGGTTAATGCTTTCACCGCCAAAAGGTTCAAAGGCGGTCATCAATACGGTTTTCATTACGGCCTCACAGGAACATCAGGAAGTAGAGCAGGAACACGTTTACCACCAACAGTAGCACACCGGTGGGCACCTGAGCCTTGATCACTGCATTACGGTCCGGCAGTTCTAACAAGCGAGCAGGCACGATGTTGAAGTTAGCCGCCATTGGCGTCATCAATGTGCCGCAGTAGCCAGAGAACATGCCAATCGCCGCCATCACCGCGGGATTACCACCATGCTGCAACACCAGAATTGGAATGCCAATCCCCGCAGTGACAATCGGGAAAGCCGCAAAAGCATTGCCCATCACCATGGTCAACAGCGCCATGCCAATCGCATACACGGCTACCGCAATCAGACGGTTATCTACCGCCAGATACTTTTCGGTGAGATGGGAAATGGCCGTGCCCACGCCGGCGCTGGTGAACAGCAGACCCAAGGTGGCGAGGATCTGCGGCAAAATAAAGGCCCAGCCCACGGCATCCAGTAAGCGACGCGTTTCCTGAATCGACTGCAGCGGTTTTTCGTGGGTGAACTTCAAGGCAATTAACCAGCCCAGCACACAGCCCACCATCATCGAGAACAGCGTCACCAACGTAGAGTGGTTGCCAGGACCGAACACTGCATCCTGCAAGCCGGGAATATTGTTAAACGCCAGTACGCCAATCACCGTAACCACGGGAATTGCCAGCGCAGGCAGGAACAGTTTGTTACGCAGACGCCCGGCGCTTTCCTGTTTCTGCTTATCACTGCGCTGATGATAGCTTCCAAGGCGCACGCCTCCGAAGCCAGCAATCAGCGCCATCAGTACCACGGCCACACCTACGCCGATGTGTAACCAACGTTTGCCTAACGCGGCATCACCCGCCCACTGTCCCATCAATTGGTAAGCACCATCACCGAGCAGGAAAATCAGGCCATACAGCGCCCAGAATAGTCCGGTGGTAAAACGGCGTGGGTTGGCGCTGTCACGCCAGGAGAGCACCGCCACCACCAGCAGGATGACACCCGCCAGCCACATCAAATATTGTTGCTGAAACATTATTGCCCTCCTTTGGCGTTCAGTGCCTGCTGATTCAGTGCGCCTAATTCACGCGCAAGCTGACGGTCGAGACGCACTAAACGTGCTGAGTGGATGAGGAAGGCGCAAAGCGCGGTAGGAATGCCCCACAACGCGATATGCAAAGGTTCGGTGCTGATGCCAGCCGACTCCTGCATAAAGTTGTGCATGAAGATGATGGCACCAAATGCGACAAAAATATCTTCACCAAAAAACAGACCGACGTTATCGGTAGCGGCCGACATGGCTCGCAGACGATAGCGGACTTCATCGGGCACTTCGCCGTAGCGATTTTCAGTGGCCCCTTCTGCCATCGGCGCTAACAGAGGACGCACCATCTGTGGATGGCCGCCAAGGCTGGTTAATCCCAGTGCCGCCGTGATTTCACGCACGAACAGGTAGACGATCAGCAAACGGCCAGCCGTTGCGGTTTTAATCTGCGCGATCCAGGTTTGCGCACGTTCTTTCAGACCATGGCGCTCCAGCAAGCCGATAACCGCCAACGGCAGTAACAAAATCAGCGGCAGGTTACGGGTGTTCAGGAAGCCGGAACCCAACTTTTCCAGAATGTCCGCCAGCGGCAGATGCGCCGCCAGTCCCGTGACAAAACCGGCGACAATCACCACCAGCACTGGGTTAAAACGCAATACGAACCCCAGCACGATAGTGGCAATGCCGAGTAACGGCCAGAGATTGACCACGTTATCCATTGTTTACCCTCATCAGAAAATAAAAAGCCCGACAAGCTGCTGCCGGGCGGATGAATCATTGTTATGCGCTGGTGACAGCGATTTGATGTGCCGTAAATGCCGCACGCAGCGTACGCGCGAATTGCAGTGCGTGCCCGCCATCGCCGTGTAGACAAACGGTTTCTGCATTGACCTTCACCCACTCACCGCTGATGCTCTGCACCTGGCGCTGTTGCACCATGGCCAGCGTCTGCGCCAGAGCCAGATCGGCCTCTTCGATCATCGCCCCTGCCTGACTGCGTGGCACGAGTGCGCCGCTCGCCAGATAGCCGCGATCGGCAAACACTTCTTCGCGCGTCCGCAAGCCATGATGCGCAGCGGCAGCGATTGAGGCACTCCCTGCCAGACCGACCAGAATCAGAGCGGGATCAACCGCTTTAACGGCGCGCGCGATGGCATCCGCGAGTTGAGCTTCTCCGGCAGCCTGGTTGTAAAGCATGCCGTGTGGCTTCACATGCACCAGACGTTCACCTTCACTTTCGGTGATACTTTTCAGTGCACCAATTTGATAAATCAACTGGGCATACACCGTTTCCGGCGGGAGCTGCATGGCGGTACGGCCAAAGTTTTCCCGATCTGGGAAGCTGGGATGTGCGCCAATCGCTACACCGCTGGCTTTAGCCCAGCGCACCGATTGCAGCATGGTTTGCGCATCACCAGCGTGGAAACCGCAGGCGATGTTGGCAGAACTTACCAGCGTCAGCAGTTCCTGATCGCTGGCGCTGCCTTCACCGAGATCGGCATTGAGATCAATCTTCATGAGCAAGCCCCCAAGCTATTTGATCGAAGGAGCGCTGTTGATGCTGCTTCGCCAGCAGGGCTTCTTCCAGGGTGCAATGGATAAAGTGGATGGGTTCACCGAGGCGAATTTGCGCCAGTTGGTAGAGGTCAGCTTCGATTACGCAGGCGATACGTGGATAACCGCCCGTGGTTTGCGCATCGGCCATCAGCACAATCGGTTGGCCATTCGGTGGCACCTGCACCACGCCAGGCACTAATCCGTGAGAGAGCAAATCACGCGTGGCTTTGCGCTGCAACTGCCGTCCCTGTAAGCGATAGCCCATACGATTACTCTGCGGGCTGAGCTTCCACGGGCTGCGCCAGAATCCTTCCTGCGCTTCACGTGTGAACTCGCTGTATTCTGGGCCCGATAAAGCGCGGATGCGGTTGCCCCAAAGCAATTGGCGCACACCGGCTTTTGCCTTGAAAGTACGCGTGGCTTTCCCTAACGGCAGTTGATCACCATCTTGCAGTTTGCGCCCCTGCCATCCCCCAAAGCCGGCTTTGAGATCGGTACTGTGCGAACCCAGCATGGCATCCGTGGCAAACCCTCCGTTCACCGCCAGATAGCTGCGCATCCCGCGCACCGGCATCGCCAGAGACAACACCTGCCCTTTTTTCACCGGCAAGCGCCAGCCGGTCCATACTGGTTTGCCGTCGAGGTCGGCGTTACAGCCGGCACCGGTCAGCGCGAACCAGCCGTCGCGTTTAAACTCGGCTTTAAACTGACCGAGCACGATTTCCAGCACCGCGCTCTCTTCCGGGTTGCCCACCAGCATATTGGCGGTGCGCATCGACGGCTGATCGAGTGCGCCGCTCACGCTGATGCCATACTGCCGCCAGCCACTGCGCCCCTGATCCTGAATCGAGGTCATCAATCCGGCTCGTAAAATGTTTAACATACGCCCTCCTGCTGCGGTACAAAGCGCACGCTGTCGCCAGGACGCAGCAACGTTGGCGGATGTTGTAAAGGATCGAACAAGCTGAGCTGGGTCTGACCAATCAACTGCCAGCCACCCGGTGCGGCCAGAGGATAGATGCCGGTCTGGCTGCCACCAATACCCACCGAACCACGGGGAACTTGCACCCGAGGCTCAGCGCGACGAGGCGTGTGCAGACGCTCGTCCAGGCCGCCCAGGTAGGGGAAACCCGGCTGGAAGCCGATGAAATACACCACGTAGTCTGTGCTACTGTGCAGTTCAACCACCTGCTTTGGCGTCATACTGGCGCCCTCGGCCACTACCTGCAGGTCGGGGCCACCGACGCCACCGTACACCACTGGGATCTCAACCCGACGTGATTCAGGAATCTGCTCTTCGCTCTCTTCCCACCAGCGCTGTAAACGCTCGATGGCATCCAGCGCATTCAGCTGAGGATCGCGCAGCAGCAGCGTCAGGTTGTTCATCCCCGGAATCACTTCCTGCACCTGATCATTGTGCTGCAGCCTTTGGCATAATCCCCAAATGCGCTGCTGACTGGTCAACGAAATCGGTGGTTCCAGTTCCAACACCACCGCCCGTTCACCGAGCAGATAACAACGTGCTCGTTGCAAAACCTACCTCCTGGTCATCACCAAAGCGGACAAAAAATGCCCGCAAAGCGCTTTGCTTATGCTTAAAGTCAATAAGTTATGCGAAAGTGACGGAGGTGTGTCAACCGATTTGCGCCCTTAACGCAGGTTAAGGGCGTGAGAAAGGGAGATCAGGCAGGATTATCGATATCAATAAAGGTGACATCCAGACCATGATTTTCAGCCAGCCATTCACCTAAGGCTTTAATACCGGCGCGTTCGGTGGCGTGATGCCCGGCGGCAAAGAAATGCAAACCCTGTTCGCGCGCACTGTGGATGGTTTGTTCGGAGACTTCACCGCTGATGAAGGCATCTACGCCAAAGGCCGCTGCGCTGTCGATAAAGCCCTGACCGCCGCCGCTACACCAGGCCACACGTTTGATCAGTGCTGGCGCGTTGTCACCACAGTGCAGCGGTGTGCGTCCCAGCCGCTCGGCAATTTTTGCGGCCAGCGCTTCACCACTTAAAGGTTCAGCCAGTTCGCCCCAAGGCACCAGCGGTTGAATTTCACCTTTGACGTCAATATCGAACAGCTTCGCCAGCTGCGCGTTGTTCCCCAATTCAGGGTGCGCATCCAACGGCAGATGCCAGCCATACAGGTTGATGTCATTGGTCAACAAGGTGCGCAGGCGCTGGCGCTTCATCCCTTTAATCAGCGGTGATTCGCTTTTCCAGAAGTAACCATGATGCACCAAAATCGCATCGGCATTGCGCTTCACCGCTTCATCTAACAGCGCCTGACAAGCCGTGACCCCGGTGATAAGGGTTTTCACGTCGGCACGGCCTTCGACCTGCAAACCGTTAGGGGCATAGTCACTGAAGGCGCTGGTGTTCAGCTGAAGATTTACGATCTTTTCTAACTCGACATTGTTCATTCCGGCTCCCTGACCGCTTAAGCCACGCTGCGCGCGTGCTCAAAGGCATCTAGTGTCTTTTTACGTGCGTCCTTATGTTCCACGATTGGCGCGGGATAATCGAGTTTCTTGTTATTTTTCTGCGCCCAGACCTGAGGCTGATGGATATCGCTATCCGGCACGTCTTGCAACTCTGGCAACCACTGGCGGATAAATTCGCCCTGCTTATCGAAGCGTTCGCCTTGGGTGGTGGGATTGAAGATACGAAAGTACGGTGCGGCATCGGTACCGGTGGACGCCGCCCACTGCCAGCCGCCATTGTTGGCGGCCAGATCGCCATCAATCAACTGCTGCATAAAATAGCGCTCGCCCTCATGCCAGTCGATTAACAGATCCTTCACCAGGAAACTGGCAACAATCATGCGCAGCCGGTTATGCATCCAGCCCAGGGTGTTCAGTTGACGCATCGCCGCATCCACAATCGGATAGCCGGTTTTACCCTGCTGCCACGCGGTGAGGTGCTCGGCATTTTTTTGCCACTTTACGTTACGCGTCCAGTCCACAAACGGCTGGTGTTTACATAGCGCCGGAAACGCCACCATCAGGTGACGATAAAAATCGCGCCAAATCAGTTCATTGAGCCAGGTGAACGCTTTGCCTTCGTTGAGCGCATCAGGGTGCTCTTTTAAAATGCGATGCAAACACTGGCGCGGGGATAACACGCCAATCGCCAGATACGGCGACAGGCGGCTGGTGCCATCCAGTGCTGGTAAGTCGCGCACTTCAGGATAATGCTGCACCGCCTGCTTGCCGAAATGGCGCAGCTGTTTCAGCGCGGCCTCTTCGCCTGCGGGAAACAGCGATGCATCAATGTCTTCAAACGGATAATCGAAAGCGGGAATTTTTTTGCCAGCACTGATGGGGGTATCTCGGCGTGCTTGCGGTGCACGATGGCACTCCGGCAATCCCTGATGTAATCGACGCACAAAGGCACGGCTGAACGGCGTGAAAACTTTAAACATGCTGTGATTGCCGGTCTGTACGCTGCCCGGCGGCAACAGTAGGCTGTCGTCAAACCCCTGGCAAATCACACCCTGTGCATCAAGGCGCTTTTCGGCCGCAGCATCGCGTTCGCGCTCATTGATCTCATATTGATAGTTGTAATACAGCTCATCC
This sequence comes from Pantoea vagans, assembly GCF_001506165.1. Lineage (NCBI taxonomy): Bacteria > Pseudomonadati > Pseudomonadota > Gammaproteobacteria > Enterobacterales > Erwiniaceae > Pantoea > Pantoea vagans. The sequence goes on from NZ_CP011427.1 coordinate 2,820,715, forward strand.
ACCTGATGCTGCTGGCAAAATTCACTCAGGTAATCCACTGACGCGCCAAAATCATCACACTGATGGTAGTGCAACTTGATGCCGCGCTCGGCCAACGAGTCCTGCAACAAGCACAGGTTCTGATGGATAAACGCCGCCTGTTTCGGCGCCATATGGTGCTGCTGCCACTGTTTGGGTGTCGCCACAAACAGCGCCAGCACTGTCGCCTGGCTGTCACGGCAGGCGGCAGCCAGAGCGGTGTTGTCATTGATGCGCAGGTCGTTTCGCAACCAGACGAGATGGGTGGTCATAGCGCTCCGGGATTATTGACCGTAGCGCAGACGCAGCGCTTCCGGGTAAGGATCAAAGTAACGCTGTTGTGCCAGCCACGGGTGCGGGAACTCCGCCATGTAATGTTTCAGCATGGTGATAGGCACTAACAACGGTTGTACGCCAGTGCGGTAGCGGTCGATGAGCTGAGCCAGCTCCTGACGCTGCGGCGAGGTGAGCTGCGGACGGAAATAGCCCTGCACATGCATCAGCACGTTGGTGTGATTACGCCGAGAAGCCTGATGCGACATGAGATGCATCAAACGGATGCGGTATTCATAGGCGTAGTCTTCAAGCGAGTCCCACTGCTCCATCGCTGCGACAAAGCGCCCCATTTCCCGATACTCGTCCTGCGCATGGGAGAGCAACAGCAATTTGTAACGGCTGTGGAAGGCAATCAGCTTGTGGCGCGTCAACCCACTGCGCCACATCTCATTGAACTCATGCAGCGCATACACCCGGCCCATGAAGTTTTCGCGCAAAGCGTCATCATGCAGACGGCCATCTTCCTCCAGCGGCAGCCAGGGCATCTCTTTTTGCAGGAAGGCGGTGAAAATGCCGGTGCCGGCTTTACGATTGTCATTGGTATCGGGTTGATACACCCGCACCCGCTCCAGACCGCAACTCGGGGATTTGGCGCAAAGAATATAGCCACACAGGTGATGCAGCGATTTCACGCGATCGGCAGACCAGCGCTGCATCTCATCCGTGACTTCCTGGCCGCCATCTTTGCTGAAGCACAGATGGATCTGCTCATCTGACTCTTTGACCAGTCGCAGGGCTGGGCGTGGCGTCGGCAGACCAATCGCCATCTCTGGGCAGACCGGCTCAAAACGGATGAAAGGTGTCAGCTCGTCGGTTGCAAAAGCGAAACGCTTGTGGCCACCGTCAAACCGGACCTTATCCCCGAGCAGGCAAGCACTGATACCAACAGGAATTTTTTCGCTCATACTTGTACAACCTCCAAAATCTTGTAGAGGTTTTAAGTGTAGCCGAAATAGACGCTGATAACAGCGGGGACATAAGCCGGAAATAAAAAATTCGGATAAAAAAACCCGGTACTTCGCAACAAGTCCCGGGTTATTGTCGAGGCAGCGCGATTACCAGTAGATACCGGCAGCCGCTTCAGACTGCGCCAGCCAGACGGGCATGGTGCTGGTTTTGCACCATACACGGTGCAGATAACTGTAAAAACGCGCACGATCCTGGCGGAACAGCATCACCGGCAGCGCGAGTAAACCGCCCAATACCACCAGCACGCGGCGCAGTACGATTTTATAGAGTGGATATGCCTGATACATCTTTGCCCCCTCGTGATTATTTTTGTGTTAAATGTGATCTGCCTCAGATATTACCCTTGTTTGTGTAATTTTACTACTCATCCGACCACTTATTTTGATCTTTTTTTGCACTAATCAGGCTTATCTGAAAGTTAGTTACAAAGATGTAAAACTATCGATCGCTTAAGGTTATAAATATCAGCGCGGACGTGGTGTCAGATTCTTGATAAAGTGCCGTGTTAACTTTACCTGTGGCAGGAGTCAGCGTGACGACCATCTTGATTGTTGAAGATGAAAAGGAGATCCGCCGTTTCGTGCGCCTGGCGCTGGAGAGCGAGGGCCTGAAAATTGTGGAAGCGGAGCAATTACAGCGTGGACTGATTGAAGCCGCGACGCGCAAGCCGGACCTGGTGATCCTCGATCTTGGTCTGCCCGATGGGGATGGCAATGACTTTATCCGCGAAGTGCGCCAGTGGAGCAGCATGCCGGTGATTGTGCTGTCTGCACGCAGTGATGAGCAGGATAAAATTGATGCGCTGGATGCGGGTGCCGATGACTATCTGACCAAACCGTTTGGCATTGGTGAATTGCTGGCGCGCGTGCGGGTTGCATTGCGTCGTCATCAAAGCAGCCAACCTGAACCGGTAGTGAAATTTGGAGAAGTGAGTGTGGATCTGGCAGCACGGCGTGTGCTGCGCAATGAAAAGGAGATTCATCTGACGCCAACAGAGTTTCGCTTGCTGAGTTTATTAGTGAATAACGCGGGCAAAGTGCTGACGCAGCGGCAACTGCTGAATCAGGTGTGGGGGCCAAATGCGGTGGAGCACAGCCATTATCTGCGCATCTATATGGGTCATCTGCGCCAAAAGCTGGAATCGAACCCGACCCAACCCAGCCATTTGATCACTGAAACCGGAATCGGTTACCGCTTCATGCCATAAAAAAAGGCCGCTTAGCGGCCTTTTCATTTCTGTCAGTCATTACGCGTTTTTCAGCACTTCACTGACAATCTCCACCGCTTCTTTCTCGATCTGCTGGCGATGCTCAGCGCCGAGGAAGCTTTCACAGTAGATTTTGTAGGCATCTTCAGTGCCTGACGGACGTGCGGCAAACCAGCCGTTTTCCGTCATCACTTTCAGGCCGCCAATGGATGCACCGTTACCCGGCGCAGCCGTCAGACGTGCAGTGATCGGATCGCCTGCCAGCGTGTCCGCGCTGACCATCTCAGGTGACAGCTTAGACAGTGCCGCTTTCTGCGCTGAAGTCGCAGGCGCCTGAAGACGGTTATAGCTTGGCGCACCAAAGCGCTCTGCCAGCTCGTCATAGTGCTGCTGCGGATTCTTACCGGTCACGGCCGTAATTTCTGCCGCCAGCAGGCACAGAATGATGCCGTCTTTATCGGTTGACCAGGCGGAGCCATCGAAGCGCAGGAAGGAAGCACCCGCACTCTCTTCGCCACCGAAACCGAAGCTGCCATCAAACAGGCCATCAACAAACCATTTGAAGCCAACCGGCACTTCAACCAGTTTGCGACCGATGTCGTTTACCACGCGGTCAATCATCGCGCTGGACACCAGGGTTTTACCCACTGCCACATCTTTGCCCCATTGCGGGCGATGCTGGAACAGGTAGTTGATCGCGACAGCCAGATAGTGGTTAGGATTCATCAGGCCAGCAGGCGTGACGATACCGTGGCGGTCATAATCCGGGTCGTTGCCAAATGCCAAATCAAACTTATCTTTGTATGCCAGCAGACCAGCCATCGCACACTCTGACGAACAGTCCATGCGCACCACGCCATCTTTATCCAGATGCATAAAGCGGAAGGTCTGATCGACAGCATCGTTAACAATGGTCAAATCCAGCTTGTAATGCTCAGCAATGCGCTGCCAGTAGGCAATGCCCGAACCACCGAGTGGATCAACGCCAATTTTCAGGCCTGCTTTCTGGATAGCCGGGAAATCGATAACCTGAGCCAGCCCTTCAACGTAAGGTTGAATCAGATCCTGCTCCACGATATGACCACTCGCCCATGCCTGATCCAGCGGCAGACGCTTCACGTCTTTCAACTCGCCTTTGATCAGTTGGTTAGCACGGTCTTCCACCACTTTGGTGACATTGGTATCAGCCGGTCCACCGTTTGGTGGGTTGTACTTAATGCCACCGTCTTCTGGCGGGTTGTGTGAAGGCGTGATCACGATACCATCGGCCTGCGCGCCACCACGCTTGTTGTGCTCAAGAATGGCATTGGAGATCGCAGGCGTCGGGGTGTAGCCATTATCTTGCTGCACAATGACGTCCACACCGTTGGCCGCCAGCACTTCCAGTACCGACAAAATTGCCGGTTCAGACAGCGCGTGGGTATCTTTACCCACGTAGCAAGGACCGGTGATGCCGTTCTTTTTGCGCTCTTCGGCGATCGCTTGCGCAATCGCCAGAATGTGCACTTCGTTGAAGCTGTGACGTCCCGCGCTGCCGCGGTGGCCGGAGGTGCCAAATTTCACCGCATGGTCCGGGTTCGCCGCATCTGGCTTCAGGACGTAATACTGCGAGGTTAATTGTGCAACGTTAATCAAATCGCTCTGCTGGGCGGGTTGCCCGGCACGGGGGTGATTGGCCATTGGCGCTTCTCCCTGACGCTTCAGTTTAAATGGTGCCGCGAACTTTCTCTGTCAGTTCCTGAGGGAACTGCATAGCCAGCATGATGTGTTCAACCATGCTGCATTTGCGACCTGTATTGGTATTGGTGATCACCCAGTACGGCGTGCCGGGAACATGCTTCGGCTTAGTATGGGTGCCATTTTGCAACAGCGTGTGCTCATCACCCGCAAAGTAAACGCGCGTGCGGCCCTGCAGCGAGGCAGTAGCATCAGCAAAAGCTGCCGGATCAAGACGATAGAGCGTTGACAGTACCAGCATAAAGCGATTAACCGCCTTATTCTGCTCAGCATACTCATCGGAAAGCAGCAGTTCACGCACGGCACGCACGCGATCCTGAGGACGCGCGTCGTTACGCGCAGGCTGCGCTTCCTTGACTGTCGCACTGGCGGCAGGTGCGGCGGGCGCACTCTGGCCTGCAGTGAACTTCAGCATGCGGCGCAAAATATCGGAGGCGCTTTCACCAATGTGCTGCGTGTGGCTGGCAATATAACGGTAGAGTTCTTCGTCAACTTCAATCGTTTTCATCTTATTCCGTACAATTCTGGCAAATGACAGAACCACGCATTGTTGCAACGGCCTTAGCAAAATCCAGTCGTGCAAAATGTGAGCGGGCTCTAACATAAGGATTATAAAGTTAAATCCGTGGCAGCCGATAGCGCTGGCATCGTTTCAGGGCAAAAGTCGGAATATGCCCTAATGCCTGGCCGGCTGGCTCCTGGACAGGTGAATCCATGATAACCTAAGCCAAGGTCACAACCGTAAGAACTTTAGCCATGATTTTGAACGCCCGTCTGCAAACTGAACAATCTTCGCCTGATGCCACACCGATTCTGTTAATTCATGGCCTTTTTGGCAGCCTCGATAACCTGGGTGTACTGGCACGCGGAGTGCGCGATGCACGCCCAACGCTGCAAGTTGATGTGCGTAACCATGGGTTATCCGAACGCAGCGAGATCATGAATTATGCCGCGATGGCGCAAGACATCGTTGACACACTGGATGCTCACCAGATTGAACGTGCCAGCGTGATTGGCCATTCGATGGGCGGAAAGATCGCCATGGCATTGAGTGCCGTGGCACCGGAACGCATCGAGAAGATGGTGTTGATCGATATCGCCCCGGTTGATTACCAAACGCGCCGTCACGATGAAATCTTTGCCGCGATTCGTGCCGTGACCGCCGCAGGCGTGACGCGTCGGAGTGAAGCCGCAGAAGTGATGCGCCAGTACATCAACGAAGAGGGAGTCATTCAGTTCATCCTGAAATCGTTTGCCGAGGGGGAATGGCGCTTTAATGTCCCTGTCCTGTGGGATAACTACACCACGATTTCTGGTTGGGAAGCCATCCCTGCCTGGCCCCACCCGGCACTGTTTATTCGTGGTGGTGATTCGCCTTATCTGGACAATCAGCATCGCGATGCGCTGCTGCGTCAGTTCCCGCAGGCCCATGCACATGTGATCAGCGGTGCCGGTCACTGGGTGCACGCGGAAAAACCTGATGCGGTTTTGCGCGCGGTTCGTCGCTTTTTTAACCTGTAAAAGCAAAAGCTTGCTGTTAGCGGTTTAGGGTTGGCGTCACGGATGGCGCTGGAGTATGATGTCGCGCTAAAAATTTGCCGCGGATGATTTTTTCGCCGCGGTCGGGCCGATAATGTATAAATCGCGCAGCGCCTTTCCGCCGTTCGCGCCCACTCAGTTTCACAAATCATGGCAAAAGAACAGACAGACCGTACCACGCTCGATCTTTTTGCAGACGAGCGGCGTCCCGGTCGACCAAAAACCAGTCTGCTGACGCGTGACGAACAGTTACGTATCAACAAACGTAACCAGCTCAAGCGCGATAAAGTGCGTGGGCTGCGTCGTGTTGAGCTAAAGATGTCCAGCGAAGCTGTTGACGCACTTAACACCTTGGCCGATCAACAAAACATCAGTCGCAGCGAATTGATTGAACAAATGCTGCTGGCGCAACTCAAACTGTCTTAGCGTGTGCAGACCGCACACAGGAACACAAAGTTAAGGCTTTACACGTTCCGCGCTTTTCACTGGTCTGCTATCATTCGCTTAAATGTGCAGTCAACTGACTTACTTTCACAATCAGGATTTAAGAGGTTATCTAACCCATGGCAATCGTAGGCATTTTCTTCGGCAGCGATACCGGCAACACTGAAAACATTGCAAAAATGATCCAGAAACAACTGGGTAAAGATGTCGCCGAAGTGCATGACATTGCCAAGAGCACCAAAGAAGATCTCGCAGCGTTCGATATCCTGCTGCTGGGCATTCCGACCTGGTATTACGGCGAAGCACAGTGTGACTGGGATGATTTCTTCCCAACCCTGGAAGAGATTGATTTCAATGGCAAACTGGTTGCGCTGTTTGGTTGTGGTGACCAGGAAGATTATGCTGAGTACTTCTGCGACGCAATGGGCACCATTCGTGACATTATTGAGCCAAACGGTGCCGTTATTGTTGGGCACTGGCCAACGGAAGGTTATCACTTCGAAGCTTCGAAGGGCCTGGCAGACGACAAACACTTCCTGGGTCTGGCGATTGACGAAGACCGTCAGCCTGAACTGACCAACGAACGTGTTGATGCATGGGTGAAGCAGATTTTCGATGAGCTGCAACTAAAAGAGATCATCGAAGCCTGATCCCCTTCCCTACCCGATGTGAGCGGTGTCTCACATCGGAACAAAGGAATCTCCTATGAAAAAAATAGCGACGGTTTTTTAACTTTTCCCCGCAAATCTGTAGAATACCCGCAATGGTCATCCGCTTATTCCTCGCTCTTTAGAATGAGGCTGAGTGAAATGGAAACCCAAACCACTACGTTTCTCAATGGCATAAGCGATGTTTATCCTTACAGCTTTTGTTGATTTTACGCGACGCCTTGGTTTTCATTTCACTGCTTGGGTTCTATAATGAGACGCAAATGAGAATATGCGTGACCTAAACATTCAAGGCCTTTGAGCCGTAAGTGACTCGCAAAGTAACAGGACAATATCCGCATGACTGACAACAACTCCGCATTGAAGAAGGCTGGCCTGAAAGTCACTCTCCCAAGATTGAAAATTTTGGAAGTGCTTCAGGGACCAGGACCAGAGTCCCACCATGTCAGTGCGGAAGATTTGTACAAGCGCCTGATTGATATGGGCGAAGAGATTGGTCTGGCAACGGTATATCGCGTTCTTAACCAGTTTGATGACGCAGGTATCGTCACCCGTCATAACTTCGAAGGCGGTAAATCCGTATTCGAACTTACCCAGCAACATCACCACGATCATTTGATCTGCCTGGATTGTGGCAAAGTGATTGAATTTAGCGACGAATCAATTGAAACGCGTCAGCGTGAAATTGCGACTCGCCATGGCATTAAACTCAGCAACCACAGCCTGTACCTTTATGGTCACTGTGCGCTGGGAGACTGCCGCGAAGACGACACGCTCCACGACAAGTAATGACGTGTGCTATGCAATATAAAAAAACCGGTGCTCGTCACCGGTTTTTTTATGCCTGCAATCAGGCAACAAAGGTTTCGTGGAGATAGCGCCAGCGTGGAATGGTGGTGCTGCAGTCCAACACCGCCAGCGAAATGCGAGTCTGGTTAGTCCCGTTCATCATCTGTAATTCACGATACTGAATGGTAATCTCATCGCTTTGCTGAGAAATGATGGCATGTTCGCTGGTGGCGATTCGCATCCCCTCACGCTGACCGTGCAACTGACGAAACAGTGTTTCAGTCGCGTTCAGGTCCAGTTCTTTGCCAAGTGGTGTGACCATTTTGAATTCTGGATGAAAGTGCGACAGAAGCAGTTCCATGCTGTCATCGCTGCCCTCTGCTTGATTGAAAATACGTTCAATCAGCTGATGCAAAACCACCACACTGTGTTTAGCTTCCAACGCGAGACTTGTCATTTTTTTTCCTTTGATAACCCGCAGAGCCCTGTCTGAGAGCGGATAGCCTACCTGAAAAAAAGTTTTTGACACTCGCTAATGGGTTAATTTTACTAAAGTCAGAATTGTCGCAATAACAGCCAACAAGCAGATTTCACGGCCCGCAGCATAAATGGTTGCAGGAGGTGAATTACAGGCAATAAAAAAGGGCGATTGCTCGCCCTTAGATGATCATATTGTGCTATCGACAAACAGGATTACTCGCCGATTTTGGCAAAAGTATCACGTAGCCCGACAGTGCGGTTGAACACCAGTTTACCCGGCTGCGAATAGACGCTATCCGCACAGAAATAGCCTTCACGTTCAAACTGATACGGCGCAGTTACCGAAGCAGTACGCAAACCAGACTCGACAAAGCCCTGTTTGATTTCCAGTGAATTCGGGTTAATGGTGGTCAGGAAGTCCTCTGCCGCTGCCGGATTTGGCACGCTGAACAGACGATCATAAAGACGGAACTCAGCAGGCAGCGCGTGAATCGCTGACACCCAATGAATCACCCCTTTCACCTTGCGACCATCTGCAGGATCTTTGCTCAGCGTGTCGACATCACAGGTTGCATAGATGCAGGTGATGTTACCCTCTTCATCTTTTGCCACACGCTCAGCGCGGATCACATAAGCATTACGCAGACGCACTTCTTTACCCAGCACCAGACGCTTGTACTGCTTGTTGGCTTCTTCGCGGAAGTCAGCACGATCGATCCACACTTCGCGGCTGAACGACACTTCGCGGGTTCCCATCTCCGGCTTATTCGGATGATTAGGCATAGTCAGCGTTTCTTCATGGCCTGCTGGCAGATTCTCGATCACCACTTTCAGTGGATCAAGAACCGCCATGGCACGTGGTGCGTTCTCATTGAGATCGTCACGAATGCAAGATTCCAGCGAGGCCATCTCAACGATGTTGTCCTGCTTGGTGACACCGATACGACGACAGAATTCGCGAATGGACGCAGCGCTGTAGCCACGGCGGCGCAGACCTGAAACGGTCAGCATGCGTGGGTCATCCCAGCCTTCAACCACTTTCTCGGTAACCAGTTGCGTCAGCTTACGCTTCGACATCACCGCATATTCCAGATTCAGGCGCGAGAATTCGTACTGACGCGGATGCTGAGGAATGGTGATGTTGTCCAGTACCCAGTCGTACAAACGACGGTTGTCCTGGAACTCCAGGGTGCAGAGCGAGTGCGTAATGCCTTCGATGGCATCAGAGATGCAGTGAGTAAAGTCGTACATCGGGTAGATGCACCACTTATCACCGGTCTGGTGGTGGTCGGCAAACTTAATGCGATACAACACCGGATCGCGCATCACGATAAAGCTGGACGCCATGTCGATTTTTGCGCGCAGGCAAGCTTTACCCTCTTCGAAGCCGCCATCACGCATTTTCTGGAACAGCGCTAAGTTCTCTTCCACGCTGCGATCGCGATACGGGCTGTTTTTACCCGGTGCGGTCAGCGTGCCGCGGTATTCACGGATCTCATCCGCTGACAGTTCGTCAACGTAAGCCAGACCTTTATTGATCAGCTCAACCGCGTAGTTAAACAATTGGTCAAAGTAGTCTGAGGAGTAACGAATGTCTCCGCTCCAGTCAAAGCCCAGCCATTGCACATCACGCTTGATGGATTCAACGAACTCCAGGTCCTCTTTAACCGGGTTAGTGTCGTCAAAACGCAGGTTGCACTGTCCTTGATAATCTTGCGCGATACCAAAGTTCAGGCAGATAGATTTCGCATGGCCAATATGCAGGTAACCATTGGGCTCAGGCGGGAAACGGGTATGCACACTGCTGTGCTTACCGCTCGCCAAATCTTCGTCGATAATCTGACGAATAAAGTTCGTTGGGCGGGCTTCAGCCTCACTCATCTCAAAATCCTCAAAACAATAGCGGGTGATTTGTACCACGAAGTAACGGAGTATGATCCACAAAGCGCAGGAGGGAAACAACCGTTTGTTGGTCGTTTTAAAACAAAAAAGGCAGGAATTGCTTCCTGCCTTCTGGCTAAATCACAAGGACTTAGTTTTTCACTTCATACAATGGCGTCACACCCGCGACAACAGAACCGCTTGCCAGCAGATTCAGACCGGCGAAATCATCGCTGTTGCTCACGACTACCGGACTGATCATTGAGCGTGCATTGGCGTTGAGGAAGTCCAGATCCATTTCCAGAATCGGCTGACCCGCCGTCACCGTTGCGCCCTCTTCCACCAAACGTGTGAAGCCTTTGCCTTCCAGCGCGACGGTATCCAGACCCATGTGCACCACGATCTCGACACCGTTCGCCGCTTCCAGACAGAAGGCGTGGTTAGTATTGAAGATTTTCACCACGGTACCGGCAATCGGTGCCACGACAGTTTTATCGGTTGGCTTGATGGCCAGGCCGTCACCCACGGCTTTGCTGGCGAAGGCTTCATCTGGCACTGCATCCAGCGCAACGATTTCACCACTTACCGGCGCAACCAGCGTGGCAATCACGGCTTTCTCGCTATTAAGCACCGCCTGAGGTTTAGCCGCAACCGGAGCTGCTGCTGCAGCAGGCGCCGCAGTGGCCGCTACCGGGCCTTTACTCAGCACGGTTTTCATCGCGCTGGCGATGCTTTCTGCCTGCGTACCGACAATCACCTGCACACTCTGTTTGTTCAGACGAATCACACCGGAAGCGCCCAGACGTTTCGCTACACCTTCATTGACCTGTGCTGAATCTTTCACGTTCAGACGCAGACGGGTGATGCAGGCATCGATGTTGGTCAGGTTTTCAGAACCGCCAACGGCAGCAATATAGCGACGCGCCAGTGATTCGGTTTGGCTCTCGCCGCTACCGCTGTGATCAACGTTCACATCGTAGCCATCGGTTTCATCGCCCGCAGAGAGTTCACGGCCTGGCGTCATCAGATTGAATTTCTGGATAGTGAAGCGGAACACCACATAATAGATGGCGAAGAACACCAGACCTTGTGGGATCAGCATCCACCAGTTAACCGCCAGCGGATTTCGGGTGGAGAGCACCATATCCACCAGCCCGGCACTGAAGCCGAAGCCGGCGATCCAATGCATACTTGCCGCGATAAACACGGAAATACCGGTCAACACCGCATGGATGACATACAGCACCGGTGCCACGAACATGAAGGAGAATTCCAGCGGTTCAGTGATACCCGTAAAGAAGGCTGCAAAAGCCGCCGCCAGCATGATACCACCCACTTTGGCGCGGTTTTCTGGACGCGCACAGTGGTAGATCGCCAGCGCAGCGCCCGGCAGACCAAACATCATAATCGGGAAGAAGCCTGCCTGATAACGACCGGTGATTCCTGGGATACCGGTACCATTGGCAATAGATTGCGCACCACCGAGGAACTTAGGAATGTCGTTAATACCGGCCACGTCAAACCAGAACACCGAGTTCAGGGCGTGGTGCAGACCCACCGGAATCAGCAAGCGGTTAAAGAAGGCGTACACGCCCGCACCGACAGAACCCAGTTTCTGGATGTGTTCACCGAAGTTCACCAGTCCACCAAAGATGATCGGCCAGACATACATCAGAATGAAGGCGACGACGATCATCAGGAAGGAGACCAGAATCGGCACTAAGCGGCGTCCGCTAAAGAACGACAGCGCTTTTGGCAGCTCAACGTGGCTAAAGCGGTTGTACACTTCAGCGGAGAGAATGCCGACCAGGATACCTACGAACTGGTTATTGATTTTACCGAAGGCAGCAGGAACTTGCTCCACCGGCATTTTCTGAATCATTGCCACCGCAGCAGGTGAACAGAGCGTGGTCACCACCAGGAAGCCGACAAAGCCGGTTAACGCGGCTGCACCATCTTTATCTTTGGACATACCGTAAGCCACACCAATGGCAAACAGCACAGACATGTTTTCGATAATGGCGGAACCGGATTTGATCAACAGTGCCGCCAGCGCATTGCCTGCACCCCAGCTGTCTGGATCGATCCAATACCCCACACCCATCAAGATTGCCGCTGCCGGCAGCGTCGCTACCGGCACCATTAGCGCGCGGCCGACCTTTTGCAGATATCCTAAAATACTCACCTTATTCTCCCCCTATGAGACTGGCGTTTGCCGTGGCGTGGGTTGATTTTATTATCCCGACGCCCGGTACCTTGATGACATCATTCACCACGAGGCGCAGTGTAAAGATAAATTAATTCGCCTCGCAAATTAAAACCACAGTAACTGTGACTTTAATCACCATAATGGACGTTTCTTGCTGCGAAATGCTAGCCACCACCACAAACTTATTTTATGATGAAAAATATCAAGTCGCACTTTTCCCTGCTGGTTACGCTTAAACGGATTACGCTTAAGGGCAGCAACCTAAACCAGAATCGGCGACTACATTTTCCTAATCTTAATTGAGGTGAAGACATGAGACTGATCCCTTTGGCCACACCTACCCAGGTGGGTAAATGGGCTGCACGCCACATTGTTAACCGCATTAACGCGTTTAAGCCTAGCGCAGAACGTCCCTTCGTGCTGGGTCTGCCAACCGGCGGTACACCGCTGGAAGCTTACAAGCATTTGATCGAGATGCACAAAGCGGGCCAGGTTAGCTTCAAACATGTTGTGACTTTCAATATGGATGAGTACGTTGGCCTGCCAAAAGAGCATCCAGAAAGCTACCACAGCTTCATGTTCCGTAACTTTTTCGATCACGTTGATATTCAACCAGAAAATATCAATCTTCTGAATGGCAATGCACCCGATATTGACGCAGAATGTCGCCAGTACGAAGAGAAGATCCGCGCTTACGGTAAAATCAATCTGTTTATGGGCGGCGTAGGTAACGATGGACACATCGCGTTTAACGAACCGGCCTCTTCACTCTCCTCCCGCACTCGCATCAAAACCCTGACGCATGAGACCCGCCTGGCGAACTCACGCTTCTTCAATGGGGATGTGGATCAGGTGCCTAAATATGCGCTGACCGTGGGCGTGGGCACGCTGTTAGATGCAGAAGAAGTGATGATTTTGGTTACCGGTCATGTGAAAGCGCAAGCGCTGCAGGCCGCAGTGGAAGGTAACGTGAACCATATGTGGACCATCAGCTGCCTGCAATTACATGCGAAATCTGTGGTGGTGTGTGATGAGCCAGCCACCATGGAACTGAAAGTGAAAACCGTGAAATATTTCCGCGAAATGGAAGCGGAAAATATGAAGGGTGTGTGAAAACACGTTGTCATAACCTGCAGCGCAGGCTGCAGGCTTAGCCGGGAGAGAAAAACGATGTACGCATTAGTAAACGGCCGGATTTTTACTGGCCACGAAATTCTGGACGATCATGCCGTGGTGATTGCCAATGGCCTGATTGAACGCGTGTGCCCACGTGATGCGCTTGATGCGAACATCGCGCAGCAGGATGTGGCTGGTGCATACATCGCTCCCGGATTTATTGATTTGCAACTCAACGGCTGTGGCGGTGTGCAGTTCAACGATGACATTGATGCCCTGAGCGTGGAAACGCTGGAAATCATGCAGCGCGCCAACGAAAAATCGGGCTGCACCAGTTATCTGCCAACGCTGATCACCAGCACCAACGAATTAATGAAGCGCGCCGTTGAAACCATGCGCGCCTATTTAGCCAAACATCAAAATCAAGCACTGGGTCTGCATCTGGAAGGGCCGTGGCTGAACAAAGCCAAAAAAGGTACGCATAACCCAGAGTTGATTCGTCTGCCTGATGCGGAAATGGTCGACTTCCTGTGTGCTAACGCGGATGTGATCACCAAAGTGACGCTGGCGCCAGAGAATGCAGGCGACGACGTGATTCGCCAACTGCGCGATGCGGGCATTATTGTGTCAGCGGGCCACTCCAACGCCACCTATGAAGAAGCCAAAGCCGGCTTTAGCGCGGGCGTGAGTTTTGCCACCCATCTTTATAATGCAATGCCGACCTTCGCAGGCCGTGAACCCGGTCTGATCGGTGCGCTGTTTGATTCACCTGATGTATACTGCGGCATCATTGCAGATGGTTTACATGTCCATTACGCTAACGTGCGGAATGCAAAACGCATCAAAGGCGACAAACTGGTGTTAGTGACGGATGCCACAGCACCGGCAGGCGCATCGATTGATAAATTCATTTTTGCAGGCAAAACAATATACTATCGCGACGGCCTTTGCGTTGACGAAAACGGTACCCTGAGCGGTTCGGCACTGACCATGATTGAGGCAGTGCAGAACAGCGTGGAGCATTGCGGTATCGCTCTGGATGAAGCGTTGCGGATGGCAACCCTGTATCCAGCACAGGCAATGGGCGTGGCAAAACAGTTAGGTTCAGTGACAGCAGGAAAAGTCGCTAACCTGACCGTCTTTACCCGCGATTATCAAATCACTAAGACGTTAGTCAATGGAGACGACGTCCTCAGCGAGTAAGTACTGAATGACCACTGGCGGCCAGACTCAAATAGGAAATGTCGATCTTGTCAAACAACTTAACAGTGCAGCCGTTTACCGGCTGATTGATCAACAGGGGCCGATTTCGCGCATACAAATTGCCGATCTCAGCCAGCTTGCGCCCGCCAGCGTCACCAAAATTACGCGTCAGCTTATCGAACGTGGCCTCATCAAAGAGGTGGAGCAACAAGCCTCCACCGGTGGGCGCCGCGCCATCTCTATCGTTACTGAAACCCGCCATTTTCATACTATCGGCGTCCGCCTGGGCCGCAATGATGCGACCCTGACGCTGTTTGATCTGAGCGGGAAATCGCTGGCGCAGGAAGATTACCCACTACCGGAGCGCACGCAGGAAACGCTGGAGAATGCGCTGTTCAATGCCATCACCGCGTTTATGGCTGCGCATCAACGTAAGATTCACGAACTGATTGCGATTGCAGTGATCTTGCCCGGTTTGGTCGATCCGATTAACGGCATCATTCGTTATATGCCGCACATCACCGTTAGCCACTGGCCGCTGGTGTCCAGCCTGAAAAAACGCTTTAACGTCACCAGTTTTGTCGGTCACGACATTCGCAGTCTGGCACTGGCAGAGCACTACTTCGGTGCAAGTCGCGACTGTGCAGACTCTATTTTGGTGCGTTTACATCGCGGTACCGGCGCGGGCATTATCGCCAATGGGCATATCTTTCTTGGCAGTAATGGTAACGTCGGCGAGATCGGTCATATTCAGGTCGATCCGCTGGGCGAGCGCTGCCACTGCGGTAATTTTGGCTGCCTGGAAACCATCGCGGCCAACGGCGCGATTGAGAACCGCGTGCGTCATCTGCTTAATCAGGGCTATCCCAGCACGCTGACGCTGGATAATTGCCTGATGCCACAAATTTGCCGTGCCGCGAATCAGGGCGATGCGCTGGCGTGTGAAGTGATCGAATATGTCGGACGCTACCTCGGCAAAGCGATCGCCATCGCTATTAACCTGTTCAACCCGCAGAAAGTGGTGCTGGCCGGTGAAATCACCGAAGCGGATAAGGTGCTGTTCCCAGCCATTGAAGGCTGCATTAACACCCAGGCGTTGAATGCCTTCCGCAAAAATCTGCCGGTGGTGCGTTCCGAATTGGACCATCGTTCGGCAATTGGTGCGTTTGCACTGGCGAAACGCGCAATGCTGAACGGCATTCTGCTGCAGCATCTGCTGGAAGAATAATCGAAGCCTGCCGCTTGGCGGGCCTGACCGGAAGCCAATATGACCATCAAAAGCGTAATCTGTGACATCGACGGCGTGTTGATGCACGACAATACCGCCGTGAAAGGCGCGAACGAGTTTTTGCAGCGCATCCTGGAAAAAGAGATGCCGCTGGTGGTGCTGACTAACTATCCGTCGCAAACCGCGCAGGACCTGGCGAATCGTTTTGCCAATGCGGGCGTTGAAGTGCCGGATTCGGTGTTCTATACCTCTGCCATGGCTACCGCCGATTTCCTGCGTCGTCAGGAGGGTAAAAAAGCCTATGTAATTGGCGAGGGTGCCCTCATTCATGAGCTGTATAAAGCGGGCTTTACCATCACTGACGTCAATCCCGATTTCGTCATCGTCGGTGAAACGCGCTCCTTTAACTGGGAGATGATGCACAAGGCTGCCTTCTTCGTCGCCAACGGTGCGCGCTTTATTGCCACCAACCCGGATACCCATGCGCGCGGCTACGTGCCCGCCTGCGGTGCCTTGTGCGCCGGTATCGAAACCATTTCTGGTCGCAAGCCGTTTTATGTGGGTAAACCGAGCCCGTACATCATGCGTGCGGCGCTGAATAAAATGCATGCGCATTCTGAAGAGACGGTGATTGTGGGGGATAACCTGCGCACCGATATCCTCGCTGGCTTCCAGGCCGGCCTGGAAACTATTCTGGTACTTTCTGGCGTCTCAACCTTGAGCGACATTGATGCAATGCCGTTCCGTCCAGACTGGATTTACCCTTCAGTGGCAGACATCGACCTGTTCTGATTATCTGTTATCACTTTTGCTTATCGCCCTGCAGGCACCTTGTGTCTGCAGGGCGATTGTTTTTATGTCGCTTTGTGGTGAACGACACCCAGGATAGTTGCACACTAAATCATCCAAAAAGCCATTTCATTAGATGCCATCTAAAGAAGTGGTGATTAAATTAGATAAAATTCAATTTTTATCGCCTGACAACATTCTTTTTATCAAAAGATCGCAATTTTGCTTGCACTCCCACCACCAGATAGCGCATTTTCTTATACATCACGCAGCCACTGCTGCCGGACAAACGAAGAAATAACATCCCCGTAAGGTGAGATCAGGAGTCAGTTATGTGTTCGATTTTTGGTGTGTTGGATCTGAAAACCGATCCTGTTGAATTGCGCAAGAAAGCGCTGGAGTGTTCCCGTCTGATGCGTCACCGTGGCCCAGATTGGTCCGGCGTCTACGCAGATGACAAAGCCATTCTGGTGCATGAGCGCCTGTCAATTGTTGACGTCAACAACGGCGCACAGCCGCTGTATAACGCTGACCACACCCACGTACTGGCCGTGAACGGTGAAATCTATAACCATCAGGCGCTGCGTGCGGAGCTGAGCGACCGCTACGCCTTCCAGACCGGTTCTGACTGCGAAGTGATCCTGGCGCTGTACCAGGAAAAAGGTCTCGACTTCCTCGACGACCTGCAAGGCATGTTCGCCTTCATTCTGTGGGACAGCGTGAAGCAGCAGTACCTGATTGGCCGTGACCATATCGGGATTATCCCGCTGTATATGGGCAACGATGAGCACGGTAACCTGTTTGTTGCTTCCGAAATGAAAGCGCTGGTGCCAGTGTGCCGCACCATCAAAGAATTCCCGCCGGGAAGCTTCATGTCCAGCAGCGATGGTGAGATCCGTCGTTACTGGCAGCGTGACTGGATGGATTTCTCTGCTGTGGCTGAGAACACCACCGATGCAGCGGGCCTGAAACATGCGCTGGAAGAGTCCGTGAAAAGCCACCTGATGTCAGATGTGCCTTACGGCGTGCTGCTCTCTGGCGGTCTCGACTCTTCGATTATCTCTGCCGTGACCAAGCGCTTTGCCGCGAAACGTGTAGAAGATGAAGATAAAAGCGATGCCTGGTGGCCGCAGCTGCACTCCTTTGCTGTAGGACTGGAGGGCTCTCCTGACCTGAAAGCGGCGAAGTCAGTGGCTGATCATCTGGGTACGGTACACCACGAAATTCATTTCACCGTACAGGAAGGTTTGGATGCCATCCGCGATGTGATTTATCACATCGAAACTTACGATGTCACCACCATTCGCGCCTCGACGCCTATGTATCTGATGTCGCGCAAAATCAAAGCGATGGGCATCAAAATGGTGTTGTCCGGTGAAGGTGCAGATGAAGTGTTCGGTGGCTACCTGTACTTCCATAAGGCGCCGAACGCCAAAGAGTTCCACGAAGAAAACGTGCGTAAACTGCTGGCTCTGCACATGTTTGACTGTGCTCGCGCTAACAAAGCAATGTCGGCGTGGGGCGTTGAAGCACGTGTGCCTTTCCTGGACAAAAAATTCCTCGATGTGGCGATGCGCATCAACCCAGAAGATAAACTGTGCGGCAAAAACGGTAAGATGGAAAAACACATCCTGCGTGAGTGCTTCTCCTCTTACCTGCCAGAGAGCGTGGCATGGCGTCAGAAAGAGCAGTTCTCCGATGGCGTAGGCTACAGCTGGATCGATTCGCTGAAAGAAGTGGCGGCGAAACAGATTACCGATCAACAGCTTTCAACTGCGCATTTCCGTTTCCCGTACAACACGCCGAACTCTAAAGAAGCGTATTTGTATCGTGAAATCTTCGAAGAGCTGTTCCCGGTCGCCAGCGCGGCGGAGTGTGTACCCGGTGGTCCATCGGTAGCCTGTTCTTCCGCTAAAGCGATTGAGTGGGATGAAGCATTTAAGAACATGGATGACCCTTCAGGTCGTGCCGTGGGTGTGCATCAGTCCGCTTATAAATAAGCTTTTTAATTAAGATCATAAGGGGCCATGACTGGCCCCTTTTTGCTTTGATTGTCGATGTTGCGACGGAAAGTTGCCGAATAATTCACCACCCTGGTTACAACCCAGACAAACAGGCGTTTTAAGGCAAAAAACGGCAAAAAACTTGTTGACGCTACAAAGCTCAATACGCATAATGCGCCCCGCAACGCCGATGAAGGTTAGCGAAAAAAGATGGCTACGTAGCTCAGCTGGTTAGAGCACATCACTCATAATGATGGGGTCACAGGTTCAAATCCCGTCGTAGCCACCATCTTTTTTTTCGCGGGAGTGGCGAAATTGGTAGACGCACTAGATTTAGGTTCTAGCGCCGCAAGGTGTGCGAGTTCAAGTCTCGCCTCCCGCACCATTTCATCTTCGGCAGCCGGATGGGGTATCGCCAAGCGGTAAGGCACCGGTTTTTGATACCGGCATTCCCTGGTTCGAATCCAGGTACCCCAGCCAATCCGATACTTCTCGTGGATACGAGTCGACAAATGGGATATCGCCAAGCGGTAAGGCACCGGTTTTTGATACCGGCATTCCCTGGTTCGAATCCAGGTATCCCAGCCATCTTCGGATGCAGTAAGCAGTAAACTCAGGCTACGTAGCTCAGCTGGTTAGAGCACATCACTCATAATGATGGGGTCACAGGTTCAAATCCCGTCGTAGCCACCAAATTCTTGGGGTGTCGCCAAGCGGTAAGGCTCTGGTTTCTGATACCAGCATTCCGGGGTTCGAATCCCTGCACCCCAGCCATATTAAAGACAATTTGAAAAGCATTATTGGGGTGTCGCCAAGCGGTAAGGCTCTGGTTTCTGATACCAGCATTCCGGGGTTCGAATCCCTGCACCCCAGCCAATTAAAAACAATTTGAACAGTATTTTTGGGGTGTCGCCAAGCGGTAAGGCTCTGGTTTCTGATACCAGCATTCCGGGGTTCGAATCCCTGCACCCCAGCCAAATTGAACAATAAAGCCCGCTTTTGCGGGCTTTATTGTTTTCTGCGTTTAGACAAGTAGAGCGCCCTGCGACGCTCCCCTGCTTACAAACCCAACGCGTATTTCAGCACTTTGCGTTTCAGCGCTCCGGCATTCTCCGCGGCGATCAATCCCAGATTGCGCGCAAAACGTAACGGTGAAAGCGTATTGCTAAACGCAAAATAGAACAGATCCATCCCGCCTTGCATCAGCACGTTATCTTTATAGCGTTGACGATGATAACGCTGTAACACCGCATCCGATGACCACAACTGCGCCTGACTGCGTGCCTCAACAAGTGTATTGATTAGCGCATCCACATCCCGGTATCCCAGGTTCACACCCTGACCGGCAAGCGGGTTAATGGTGTGCGCGGCATCGCCTACCAGCGCCAGACCGGGCATGACATAGCGTGTCGCATGGCGTCGCACTAAAGGAAACGAGGCTGCTTTTTTCACATGAATGCGGCCCACACGCGCCGGGAAATGAGCGTGAATCTCTTTCTCAAGCTGTGCCAGAGGCAGGTTTTGCAGTTGGCGAATACGCGCTGGCGCGTCATACCACACCAGTGACGCGTGGCGATCAAACAACGGCAGGAAGGCACGCGGACCTTCAGGGGTGAATTGTTGCCAGGTGGAATCGCCCACCTCCTGTTCACACTCAACGCTGATCAGCATGCAAGACTGCGCATATTGCCAGCCGCGCACACCAATCCCCGCCAGTTGACGTACCCGTGAGTTGGCACCATCCGCACCAACCACCAGACGCGTCTCCAGCACCGTGCCGTTATCCAACTGCACCTGCCAGCCTGCGCAATGTTGCTGTAGCCCCTGTAAGCTCGCCGGGCAAATCAGCGTCACACCCTCTTCCTGCATTTTTTCCCACAGCGCGCGCTGTAGCACGCTGTTTTCAACCATGTAACCTAATTCAGGCAGACCCAACGAAGCTGCATCAAATGTCACGTGCGCACTTTGCCACTCCCAGGTTTCCAGCTTGCGGTAAGGTGCGCAGCGCATCGCTTCAACACGCGGCCAGACATTCAGTTGACGTAGCAGCGCCACTGATGAAGCGCCGATGGCAGAAATACGCACATCGGGTGGGCTGGTGGCATCAAACTCCGCCGGTTCCGCACGCTCAATCACCGCCACGCGGAATTGCTGCTGTGCCAGTCCACAGGCCAGCGCGGCACCGACCATGCCGCCGCCCACCACCACCACATCAAATTGTGAATCCTGCATTGACTCTCATCCTTCTGCTTACCGTGAAGCCTCACAGCATCACGTTGATTGGTAAAGTGTACCGGAAAT
Source organism: Pantoea vagans (assembly GCF_001506165.1). NCBI lineage: Bacteria > Pseudomonadati > Pseudomonadota > Gammaproteobacteria > Enterobacterales > Erwiniaceae > Pantoea > Pantoea vagans. The sequence continues at coordinate 2,841,632 of NZ_CP011427.1, forward strand.
TGGCGCCACAATCTCAGCCCCTGCTGCGCTGGTCACAACAGCGGCAAAGCATTACAATACGCGCCCTGCACTTCGCTCTGATCAATGGCTAGTTCGATGACCAAAAAACTGCATATCAAAACCTGGGGCTGTCAGATGAATGAGTATGATTCATCCAAGATGGCTGACCTGCTGAACAGCACTCACGGTTATACCCTGACCGAGGACGCCGAAGAGGCGGACGTTCTGCTGCTCAATACCTGCTCCATCCGCGAGAAGGCACAGGAGAAGGTTTTCGCCCTGTTAGGACGCTGGAAAAAACTGAAGGCGAATAATCCTGACGTGATCATCGGTGTGGGCGGTTGTGTGGCGTCACAGGAAGGCGAACGCCTGCGTGAGCGTGCGAACTGCGTGGATATTGTTTTTGGTCCGCAGACATTACATCGCCTACCAGAGATGCTGAATCAGGTGCGTGGCACCAAGAGCCCGGTGATTGATATCAGTTTCCCTGAGATTGAAAAATTCGACCGCCTGCCAGAACCGCGTGCTGAAGGGCCTACCGCGTTTGTCTCGATTATGGAAGGCTGCAATAAATACTGTACCTTCTGCGTGGTGCCTTACACCCGTGGAGAGGAAGTCAGCCGTCCGTGTGACGATATTTTGTTGGAAATTGCCCAGCTCGCCGCACAAGGCGTGCGTGAGGTCAATCTGCTGGGGCAAAACGTCAATGCCTACCGTGGCGCAACCTTTGATGACCAAATCTGTACCTTTGCCGAACTGCTGCGTCTGGTCGCCGCGATCGATGGTATCGACCGTATTCGCTTCACCACCAGCCACCCGATTGAGTTCACGGATGACATTATTGATGTCTACCGCGATACGCCAGAGCTGGTGAGCTTCCTGCATCTGCCGGTACAGAGCGGTGCAGATCGCATTCTGACATTGATGAAACGCGGACACACGGCGCTGGAATACAAATCCATCATCCGTAAGCTGCTCAAGGCACGTCCTGATATCCAGATGAGTTCGGACTTTATCATCGGTTTCCCGGGTGAAACGCAGCAAGATTTCGAGCAAACCATGAAGCTGGTTGGAGATGTGAACTTCGATGTCAGCTTCAGCTTTATCTACTCTGCGCGTCCGGGTACACCGGCTGCCGACTTGCCGGACGATGTCACCGAAGAAGAGAAAAAACAGCGCCTGTTTATCCTGCAGGAACGCCTTAATCAGCAGGCGATGGCGTGGAGCCGTCGTATGCTCGGCACCACGCAGCGTGTCTTGGTTGAAGGCATCTCACGTAAAAACGTTATGGAGTTGAGCGGCCGTACCGATAATAACCGCGTGGTCAACTTTGAAGCCCCTATCGAGATGATCGGTAAGTTCGTCGATGTTGAGATCGTGGATATCCACGCCAACTCACTGCGCGGTAAGCTGGTGCGTACCGAGGATGAGATGGGCCTGCGCGTCAACCAAAGCCCAGCGATGGTGATTGCCCGTACACGCCGTGAAAATGACATTGGTGTTGGTATCTACCAGCCTTGAAACCACGAACTTTGAGCGGCAGCGCACAACCCGCTGTCGCCTGCTTCAGTTTGCTCCCCTTGCATTCCGCAAGCGGTGCCCAAATATTCCTTCTGCAACTTGCAGCTGGGCGTAACCCCATAAATAATTCTGTAGAGATGCGCAGCATCAATCAGCGCATCCGATACACCTTTTTCAACTGGCCCTGAGTGACCCAAAGGATTCATTTGAATATCGAAACTCGTGAAATCGCCCTTGAACCGGCAGATAACCGCCGACTGATGAGCCTGTGCGGTCCGTTTGATGACAATGTGAAGCAGCTGGAAAAACGTCTCGGTGTCGAAATCAACCGCCGGGATAATCACTTCAAGCTGGTGGGGCGCGCGTTAAGCGTGGACGCGGCGGTCAATATTCTGCGTGATCTTTACGTGGATACTGCACCGGTGCGTGGCCAAATTCCCGATATTGAGCCGGACCAGATTCATCTGGCGATCAAAGAGAGCCGCGTGCTGGAGCAAACCGCAGAGAGCGTGCCGGAGTTTGGTAAAGCCATCCACATCAAAACCAAACGCGGCGTGATAAAACCGCGTACGCCGAACCAGGCGCAGTATGTGGCGAATATCCTCGACCATGACATTACTTTTGGTGTCGGCCCAGCGGGTACCGGTAAAACTTATCTCGCCGTTGCGGCGGCCGTCGATGCGCTGGAGCGCCAGGAAATTCGTCGCATTTTGCTGACGCGCCCTGCCGTTGAAGCAGGTGAGAAGCTTGGCTTCCTGCCGGGCGATCTCAGCCAGAAGGTCGATCCCTACTTACGTCCGCTGTACGATGCCCTGTTCGAAATGCTCGGCTTTGAGCGCGTTGAAAAATTGATGGAGCGCAACGTGATTGAAGTGGCACCGCTGGCCTACATGCGCGGTCGTACGCTCAATGATGCGTTTGTGATTCTGGATGAAAGCCAGAACACCACTATCGAACAGATGAAGATGTTCCTGACGCGTATCGGCTTTAACTCTAAAGCGGTGATTACTGGTGACGTGACGCAGATTGACTTACCGCGCAGCACCAAATCGGGTCTGCGCCACGCTATTGAAGTGTTGGCGGAAGTCGAAGAGATCAGCTTTAACTTTTTCCACAGTGAAGACGTGGTTCGTCATCCGGTTGTCGCACGCATCGTTAATGCTTATGAAGCGTGGGAAGAAGCCGATCAGAAACGTCGAGACAAACTGGCTGAAGAGCGCAAGCGTGAAGCGCTGGCGGCTCAGCTAGCGACCCACCCCAGCCCGCAGGAGCCTTCATGAGCGCGGTGATTTTAGATTTACAGTTGGCCTGTGCCGATGAAAACGGCCTGCCAGCCGAAGCCGCCTTTCAACGTTGGCTGGAAGCGGCGGTCACGCCTTTCCAGCCGGAAAGCGAAGTGACGATTCGCCTGGTTGACGAAGCAGAGAGTCATGAGCTTAATCTGACTTATCGTGGCAAAGATAAGCCGACAAACGTGCTCTCATTTCCTTTTGAAGCCCCACCGGGAATTGAGTTACCCCTGCTGGGCGATCTGATTATTTGTCGTCAGGTGGTTGAGCAAGAAGCGGAAGAACAAGGCAAAACCCTGGAAGCCCATTGGGCGCATATGGTGGTACACGGCACGCTGCATTTGCTGGGGTACGACCATATAGAAGACGATGAAGCCGAAGAAATGGAGGCACTGGAGACCGAGATAATGCTTGCTCTTGGTTATCCTGATCCGTACATTTCGGAGAAAGAAGACGCCTGAAACTCTGTTTCAGGCTATTGCGCTGCTGGCGATGACGCCGGCAGTTCCTTTCCCTCATTAGAGAGAACGAAATAAAAACGCCATGAGCGACGACCATTCTCAAAACAGCGACGCACCCAGTAGTAAAAAGGGATTTTTCTCCCTGCTAATCAACCAACTGTTTCACGGTGAACCTAAAAACCGTGATGAACTGCTGGGGCTGATCCGCGATTCTGAGCAAAAAGAGCTGATTGACCAGGACACCCGCGACATGCTTGAAGGGGTGTTGGATATCGCCGAACAGCGCGTGCGTGACATCATGATCCCGCGCTCACAGATGATTACCCTCAAACGCAACCAAAGCCTGGAAGAGTGCCTGGCGGTCATTATTGACTCTGCCCACTCGCGCTTCCCGGTGATCAGCGAAGACAAAGACCACGTCGAAGGCATTCTGATGGCCAAAGACCTGCTGCCGTTTATGAGTAGCGCGTCTGAACCTTTCAGCATTGAAAAAGTACTGCGCCCTGCTGTTGTGGTGCCTGAAAGCAAGCGTGTTGACCGCATGCTCAAAGAGTTCCGCTCCCAGCGTTATCATATGGCGATTGTCATTGATGAATTTGGCGGCGTTTCTGGACTAGTCACCATTGAAGACATCCTCGAACTGATCGTTGGCGAGATCGAAGATGAATATGACGATGAAGAAGATCGTGATATCCGTCAGCTTAACCGCCACACCTACACGGTGCGTGCGCTTGCGCCGATTGAAGAATTCAATGAGATTTTTGGTACCAGCTTCAGCGATGACGAAGTGGATACCATTGGCGGTCTGGTGATGCAGGGATTCGGCCACCTTCCCGCGCGTGGTGAGAGCATCGACATTGATGGTTACCAATTCAAAGTCGTGATGGCTGACAGCCGCCGTATCATCCAGGTGCATGTGAAAATTCCGGAAGACTCTCCGCAACCGCAACTGGAAGACGAATAATTTTATGGCTTTAGCCTCTTTATACTCGCAGCAGCGGGTACGCCTGCTGCTGGCGTTAATTACGGGTGCCGTTGGCACCCTTTCCTTTTCCCCCTACGATTTCTGGCCCGCCGCGCTCATCTCCCTGGCAGGTTTACAACTGCTGTTGCTGGAGCGCCGCAGCCCGCAGGCCGCGGCGATAGGTTTCGTCTGGGGCTTTGGCCTGTTTGGCAGTGGCATTAACTGGGTTTACGTCAGCATCGCCACCTTTGGTGGTATGCCCGGTCCGGTGAATGTCTTCCTGGTGATTCTGCTGGCCGCCTACCTGGCGATCTACCCGATGCTGTTTGCTGCAGTGCTCAATCGCTTGTGGCCACGCGCCACATTGTGGCGTCTGGCACTGGCGGCTCCGGCCCTCTGGCAGATCAGCGAATTCCTGCGCGGCTGGATCCTGACCGGTTTCCCGTGGCTGCAATTCGGCTACAGCCAGATTGATGGCCCGCTGAAAGGCCTTGCACCGCTGGCAGGCGTCGAAACCATTACTTTCCTGCTGATGGTGATCGCCGGCCTGTTGGTGCATGCATTCCATCATCGCACAGTAAAAAGCCTGATCGCCGCAGCCGTGTTGTTGCTGCTGCCCTGGCCGCTACGGATGCTGCAATGGTATCAGCCACTGCCGGAACGCAGCGTGGATGTCGCCATGGTGCAAGGCAACATTCCACAGTCCATGAAGTGGGACCCACAACAGCTGCTCAATACGCTGCGCGTTTACACCTCCTACAGCCAGCCCTACATGGGCAAAGCGCCGATCATTATCTGGCCAGAGTCTGCGATAACCGATCTGGAGAGCAATCAGCAGCCGTTCCTGAAGGCGCTGGATGCTGAGCTGCGCGCGCGCGGAAGTTCGCTGATTACCGGCATTGTTGATTCACGCGTTGAAGGCGATAACCGCTACCACGATTACAACTCGGTGATTGTGTTAGGGGGAGAAAAGCCTTACAGCTATCAGAGCCAGAATCGCTACCAGAAAAACCATCTGGTCCCGTTCGGGGAGTTTGTTCCGCTGGAAGACTTGCTGCGGCCGCTGGCGCCGTTCTTTGATCTGCCCATGTCATCATTCAGTCGTGGAGCTTATATCCAGCCGCAATTGAAAGTGTCGGGTTACAACCTGACCAGCGCCATCTGCTATGAGATTGTGCTCGGTGAGCAAGTGCGCGCTAACTTCCGCCCGGACACCAACTTCCTGCTTACGGTGTCCAATGATGCCTGGTTTGGTCACTCTATCGGCCCGTGGCAGCACTTCCAGATGGCGCGCATGCGTGCACTGGAGTTGGGTCGTCCGCTGCTGCGCTCCACCAACAATGGCGTGACCGCCGTGGTGAATGCCAACGGTGAAATCGAGAAAGAGATTCCGCAGTTCACCCGTGACGTGCTGGAAGCCAAAGTGACACCGACCACCGGTGAGACACCGTATGCGAAAGCCGGTATCTGGCCGGTGTGGATTCTGACGCTAATCGGCATGGTGTTAGCGATTATACGCCGTCGTCATTGACACCTGGCTCACAATATCTCCAGGCGAAGTGATCACTTCGCCTTTTTTTTGCGCTGTTTTCCGCTCCCATCCGCTACGCTTTACCAGATTCTCTGCTGGCATTTTTTCTTTTTTCATCGTGCTGGCACGATCATTGCTATTTATTTCAGTGATTTTCCAGACATCAGCGTTTTGTCAGCGTATTGCCATCTTTTCGCACTACTATCTGGCACTGACACGCACCGTAAAGGCGCACAGGTGTTTTATTGCCTCTTAATGGTGCGGAGCGGCTCGCAAAAAACAAACTTTTTTGTTTCATTGCGTTAACAATTCGCTATGTTAATCACTATCCTGCGTGCAGTTGCGCTAAGGGATAACTAAAAAAGCAGCACGAAATACACACAACATCACAATCTGCGCAGTTTATGTTCTGCGCAACATCCATTCAAAGGAGTAGGAACATGCAGACACGCAAAGTGGCATTATCTCTTCTGCTGTTGGGAGCAGCAGCGGGAGCGGCCCAGGCGGAAGATCTCACCGGTACCCTGAAAAAAATTAATGATAGCGGCGTGATCGTCGTTGGGCATCGTGAGTCATCAGTTCCCTTTTCTTACTACGACAACCAGCAAAAAGTGGTTGGCTATTCACAAGACTACTCAAACGCCATCGTTGCAGCGATCAAGGCCAAGCTGAACAAGCCTGATCTGCAGGTTAAAATGCTGCCGATCACTTCACAAAACCGTATCCCTCTGCTGCAAAACGGAACTTACGATTTTGAGTGTGGTTCTACCACCAACAACCTTGAACGTCAGCAGCAAGCCGCATTCTCTGACACCGTGTTCATCATTGGTACACGTCTGCTGGTGAAAAAAGGTGGCGACATCAAAGATTTCGCTGACCTGAAAGGGAAAACCGTTGTGGTGACCTCAGGTACCACTTCTGAAGTTCTGCTGCACAAGCTGAACGATGAGAAGAAAATGGACATGCGCATCATCAGCGCGAAAGACCATGGCGATTCTTTCCGTACGCTGGAAACCGGTCGTGCCGTGGCCTTCATGATGGATGATGCACTGCTGGCGGGTGAACGTGCGAAAGCCAAAAAACCTGATGACTGGCAGATTACCGGCACACCTCAGTCGAAAGAAGCCTACGGCTGTATGCTGCGTAAAGAAGATCCACAGTTCAAACAGCTGATGGATGACACCATCGCAAAAGCGCAGACCTCGGGTGAAGCGGCGAAATGGTTCGATACCTGGTTCAAACAGCCAATTCCACCGAAAAACCTGAACATGAACTTTGAACTGTCATCTGATATGCAGGCACTGTTCAAAGCGCCAAACGACAAAGCACTCTAATTAACAATGAAAACAAGGGCAGTTCCGCTGCCCTCTCGATTGCTGAACACGCGGTGCGGACAGACAGACTGCAACAGGTCGTTCCCCTGAAGCAGGACGTAAGACACCGCTCAACAATCTTATGGGTAGCCTGGCTACCCTTTTTTTACCGGAGCTCGTTATGGGTATCGATTGGAACTGGGGCATATTTTTACAACAGGCCCCGTTCGGCAATACGACTTACCTCGGCTGGCTGTGGTCCGGATTTCAGGTAACCGTTGCGGTTTCCTGCTGTGCCTGGATTATCGCCTTCCTGGTAGGTTCCTTCTTTGGCATTCTGCGTACCGTGCCCAATCGTCTACTGTCGACGATCGGTACCTGCTACGTGGAACTGTTTCGTAATATCCCGCTGATCGTCCAGTTCTTCTTCTGGTATCTGGTCGCGCCTGAACTGGTCGGTGAGAAGCTGGGGATGTGGTTTAAAGCGGAACTGGATCCGAACGTTCAGTTCTTTGTTTCTTCAACCATCTGTCTGGGGCTCTTCACTGCAGCCCGTGTTTGTGAGCAAGTCCGTGCCGCCATTCAGTCACTGCCGCGTGGCCAGAAAAACGCCGGTCTGGCGATGGGCCTGACGCTGCCACAAACCTATCGCTACGTGCTGTTACCCAATGCGTATCGCGTGATTGTGCCGCCGATGACGTCTGAAATGTTGAACCTGGTGAAGAACTCGGCGATTGCTTCGACCATTGGTCTGGTCGATATGGCAGCGCAAGCGGGTAAACTGCTCGACTACTCCGCCCATGCTTACGAATCCTTCACCGCTATCACCCTGGCTTACGTCGGCATCAACCTGATTATCATGCTGATCATGAGTTTGGTAGAACGCAAAATTCGCCTGCCTGGCAATCTGGGAGGCAAATAAATGTACGATTTTGACTGGAGTTCCATTCCGCCAAGCCTGCCTTATTTATGGAATGGCTTGATCATTACCTTCAAAATTACCGCGGTGGCGGTGGTGTTCGGCATTATCTGGGGCACCATTCTGGCGGTAATGCGCTTGTCACCGTTTGCCCCGATCCGCTGGTTTGCCAAGCTGTACGTCAACCTGTTCCGTTCGGTGCCGTTGGTGATGGTGCTGCTGTGGTTCTATCTGGTGGTACCGGCTTTGCTGCAACAAGTGCTGGGGCTATCACCAAAAACCGATATCCGTCTGATTTCCGCCATGGTGGCATTTGCGCTGTTTGAAGCGGCCTATTATTCGGAAATTATTCGTGCGGGTATCCAGAGCATTTCACGCGGTCAGTCAAATGCTGCGCTGGCACTGGGTATGACGCACTGGCAATCGATGCAGCTGATTATCCTGCCACAAGCCTTCCGTGCCATGGTGCCGCTGCTACTGACGCAAGGCATTGTGCTGTTCCAGGATACCTCGCTGGTGTATGTCTTAAGCCTGGCTGACTTCTTCCGTACCGCCTCCACCATTGGTGAGCGTGACGGTACCCAGGTTGAAATGGTTCTGTTTGCCGGTCTGGTCTACTTTGTGATCAGCCTGAGCGCTTCGCTGTTGGTTAGCTATCTGAAAAGAAAAAGGACGGTTTAAATGATTAGCCTGAAAAACGTTTCTAAGTGGTATGGTCACTTTCAGGTGCTGACCGACTGCTCCACCGAAGTGAAAAAAGGTGAAGTGGTGGTGGTCTGCGGACCGTCCGGTTCGGGGAAATCAACGCTGATTAAAACCGTTAACGGTCTGGAGCCGGTGCAGCAAGGCAGCATTCAGGTCAACGGTACCGAAGTAAACAACAAGAAGACCAACCTCGCACAGCTGCGCAGCAAGGTGGGTATGGTGTTCCAGCACTTCGAACTGTTCCCGCATCTCAGCATTGTCGACAACCTGGTGCTGGCGCAGGTAAAAGTCCTGAAGCGTGATAAAGCTGCCGCCCGTGAAAAGGGTCTAAAGCTGTTGACGCGCGTTGGTCTGGCGGCGCATGCGGAGAAATTCCCTGGACAGCTTTCGGGTGGACAGCAACAGCGTGTGGCGATTGCCCGTGCGCTGTGCATGGACCCGATTGCGATGCTGTTCGATGAACCAACTTCAGCGCTGGATCCCGAAATGATCAACGAAGTGCTGGACGTAATGGTCGAGTTGGCCAACGAAGGCATGACCATGATGGTGGTGACGCATGAGATGGGCTTCGCACGTAAAGTGGCAAATCGCGTGATCTTTATGGATGAAGGGAAGATTGTCGAAGACACTAACAAAGATGACTTCTTCAACAATCCGCAATCTGACCGTGCAAAAGACTTCCTCGCGAAGATTCTGCATTAATTTGTTAGCGCAATAAATTGCGCCGCTACGGGATCTGCACACCGCTAGCGGCGCGGCTTTATGCTGGTGAGCATTAATGCGCACTCTACGAAAAAACCATTATTGCAGGGTCGCCATTTATGGTGACCGAAAGGCGCCTAACTGACGAGCATTACGCCATTTATGGCGACCGTCAGGCGCTAAACCGACAAGCACTTCGCGATTCATCGCGCTTTTGACATTCCATCAAGGCTCAAACGGCTGACGCTGGAAATGGTCGTGCCCACACTCCGGACAGCGCGTTAAGCTTTCAGGCGTGTAAATGGCTCGGGTAAAACCGCACTTCTCACACACCAGATTCCCCAAGCCCACCACTTCACCGCTCTGATAGACGCCGTGATGTCGCAGGTCCTGAAACACTTCGCGCCACTCCAGCTGGCTTTTGTCTGTGATATCCGCCAACTCCTTCCACACGCTCTCACGGATCACGCGCATAAATACGGAATCCCCCAACACATCAGAAGACTCCTGATAGCTCAGAGCAAACTCATGCAAATCGCGTCTGACGGCCCGCATCACTTCATTCACCTCTGAAGTCGTCAGCGTTTTTTTCGCCAGCAAATCCTGCCGCGCTTCTGCTACCAGCGCATCGACATCACGCTCGCCGCGCTCCAGCCGCTGGGTTAACGCCGCTATCGTTGCTCGATACTCCTGCGCCACGTTATTCATTTTGTTCTCCTTTCCGCGGGAATCGCTGCCTTTAAGTTTAGCTGTTCTGTCATATTTGCCGTGCTATCCGCCAGGGAAATCATAAAAGGGTGAAAGCGGCGGCGCATTAAGCAGAAATCCTGCCTGCAGGGGCGTGAAATGTTGTTGAGGGCCAGCCTTATGGGTATGCTATGCGGATCTAAAAGTATGCGAACCCACCATACAGGGTTAACGATTTTCACAAAGGACCACAGGCAGCCATGCAAGAGCAATACCGCCCGGAAGAGATAGAATCCCGCGTACAACAGCACTGGGATGAAAACGAAACCTTTAAAGTGACCGAGCAGGAAGGCAAAGAGAAGTATTACTGCCTTTCAATGCTGCCCTATCCTTCTGGCCGCCTACACATGGGCCACGTGCGTAACTACACCATTGGCGATGTAATCGCACGTTACCAGCGTATGCTCGGTAAAAACGTCCTGCAGCCGATTGGCTGGGATGCGTTCGGTTTGCCAGCAGAAGGTGCCGCGGTAAAAAATAACACCGCCCCCGCCCCCTGGACATACGACAACATCGAATACATGAAGAACCAGCTGAAACTGCTGGGCTTTGGTTATGACTGGAGCCGCGAATTAGCGACCTGCCAGCCAGAGTACTATCGCTGGGAACAGTGGTTCTTCACCAAGCTGTATGAAAAAGGCATGGTCTACAAGAAGACCTCTGCGGTGAACTGGTGCCCGAACGACCAAACCGTGCTGGCCAACGAACAGGTTATCGACGGCTGCTGCTGGCGCTGTGATACCAAAGTGGAACGCAAAGAGATCCCACAATGGTTCGTGAAAATCACCGCCTATGCTGAAGAACTGTTGAACGATCTGGATAAGCTGGAAGACTGGCCTGAACAGGTCAAAACCATGCAGCGTAACTGGATTGGCCGTTCTGAAGGCGTTGAGATCACCTTTGATGTGGCTTACAGCGAAGAGAAACTGACGGTTTACACCACCCGTCCAGATACCTTCCTGGGTGCCACTTACGTTGCCGTTGCGGCAGGCCACCCACTGGCGCGTCAGGCAGCAGCCAGCAATCCTGCGCTGAGTGACTTTATCGCCGAGTGCAGCACCACCAAAGTCGCGGAAGCGGATATGGCGACGATGGAGAAGAAAGGCATGGCCACTGGCCTGTTTGCTATCCATCCGCTGACCGGTGAAGAGATCCCTGTTTGGGTGGCTAACTTTGTGCTGATGGAATACGGCACCGGTGCGGTGATGGCCGTGCCAGGCCACGACCAGCGTGACTGGGAGTTTGCCACCAAGTACAACCTGAACATCAAGCCGGTTATCCTCAACCTTGACGGTTCAGAGCCCGATATCAGCGAAGCCGCAATGACTGAAAAAGGCACGCTGTTTAACTCTGGCGAGTACAACGGTCTGGACCATCAGGCGGGCTTCAACGCCATCGCTGATGCGCTGGCCGCTAAAGGTGTGGGCGTACGTAAAGTTAACTATCGCCTGCGCGACTGGGGTGTTTCCCGTCAGCGTTACTGGGGCGCGCCAATTCCAATGGTGACACTGGAAGATGGCACGGTCATCCCGACGCCAGAAGACCAGTTGCCGGTTATTCTGCCAGAAGACGTGGTGATGGACGGTATTACCAGCCCAATCAAGGCCGATCCTGAGTGGGCGAAAACCACCGTGAACGGACAGCCTGCGCTGCGTGAGACCGATACATTTGACACCTTCATGGAGTCATCCTGGTATTACGCCCGTTACACCTGTGCCAACTATAACGAAGGCATGCTGGACCCGGCTGCGGCCAACTACTGGCTGCCGGTCGATCAGTATGTGGGTGGTATCGAACACGCCATCATGCACCTGATGTATTTCCGCTTCTATCACAAGCTGCTGCGTGACGCCGGCCTGGTCAATTCTGATGAGCCAGCTAAACGCCTGCTGTGTCAGGGCATGGTATTGGCCGATGCGTTCTACTACACCGGCGCTAACGGTGAACGTAACTGGGTGTCTCCGGTTGATGTGACGGTAGAGCGTGACGAGAAAGGTCGTATCGTTAAAGCTGTCGACAATGCAGGCCGCGAAGTGGTGTATGCGGGCATGAGCAAAATGTCGAAGTCGAAAAACAACGGCATCGATCCACAGCTGATGGTTGAGCGTTACGGCGCGGATACCGTGCGTCTGTTCATGATGTTTGCTTCGCCAGCAGAGATGACGCTGGAATGGCAGGAGTCCGGTGTGGAAGGGGCTAACCGCTTCCTGAAGCGCGTCTGGAAACTGGCCTACGAGCACATTGCGAAAGGGGCCACCGTGGCGCTGGACGTGAACACGCTGAACGACGATCAGAAAGCGCTGCGTCGCGATCTGCACAAAACCATCGCGAAAGTGGCGGATGATGTTGGCCGTCGCCAGACCTTCAACACCGCTATCGCAGCCATTATGGAGCTGATGAACAAGCTGATTCGTGCACCACAGGAGAGCGAGCAAGATCGTGCCCTGCTGCAGGAATCCCTGGTGGCGGTTGTTCGTCTGCTGTATCCGTTCACCCCGCACGCCAGCTATGTTCTGTGGCAGGCACTGGGTGGTGAAGGCAGCGTTGATGAAGCCAGCTGGCCGGTTGCGGATGAAGCCGCAATGGTCGAAGATTCACTGCTGGTGGTCGTACAGGTGAATGGCAAAGTGCGCGGCAAAATCACCGTTGCGCCCGATGCTACGCAGGAGCAAGTTCAGGCGCGTGCTGCGCAGGAGCATCTGGTGGCGAAATATCTGGATGGCGTCACCCTTCGTAAAGTGATTTATGTCCCTGGCAAACTGCTTAACCTGGTCGTAGGTTAAGTTCAGGAGGAACTGTGCGACAACTGATTATCAGGCTGTTTGTCCTGCTGGCGGTGATGATCACCGCTGGATGTGGTTTTCACCCGCGCGGCACCACCATGGTGCCAACTGAGATGAAAACGCTGATCGTCCAGAGCGGCGACCCTTATGGTCCGCTGGCACGTACCGTGCGCCAGCAGCTGCGTATCAATGATGTGACCATCGTTGAAGACAGCAAAAAGGCGAGTGCGAAGTACCCTACTCTGCGCCTGGGCGCAGAAATGCAGGGGCGTGATACTGCATCGGTGTTTATAAGCGGCACCACCGCTGAATATTCCCTGGTGATGACGGTCACCGCACAGGTTCTGCTGCCGGGCAAAGGTATCTACCCGATCAGCACCACCGTGTATCGTTCTTTCTTCGACAACCCGAACGCCGCACTGGCCAAGGATGCCGAGCAGGACATGATCGTACAGGAGATGCGTCAGCGCGCTGCCGAGCAGTTGGTGCGTAAGCTGCTGACCGTTCATGCCGCGCAGGAAAGCAACAAAGACACACTGCCGCAGCCGGAGACGATTGCACCGGGTCAGAACTCACCGGAAGTGCCGTCTTCGTCAGCTACCAGTCTGCAATGATCAGGATTTATCCTGAACAACTGAGCGCGCAGCTTCGAGAGGGGCTGCGCGCCTGTTATTTTCTCACCGGCAATGAACCTCTGCTGATTCAAGAGAGTGCCGACGCTATCCGCGCAGCCTCGACCGCACAGGGCTTTGAAGAGCACTTCAGCGTCACGTTGGATGCGCAAACCGATTGGGATGCGATCTTTGCCAGCTGTCAGGCGCTCAGCCTGTTTACCCAGCGCCAAACCTTAACCTTACAGTTGCCAGAAAATGGTCCGAATGCCGCCATGGCAGAGCAACTGGTCAAACTGGCCGGTTTGCTGCACAGCGATATTCTGCTGATTTTACGTATGGCAAAGCTGACCAAAGCGCAGGAAAACAGCGCCTGGTTTAAAGCGCACAGCGGGCATGCCGTGGTAGTGCCGTGCCAGACGCCGGAACAGGCACAGCTGCCGCGCTGGGTTGCCAGCCGTGCAAAAGCCATGAAATTAAGTGTCGATGATGCCGCCATTCAGCTGCTGTGCTACTGCTATGAGGGTAACCTGCTGGCCTTAGCGCAAGCTCTGGAACGTCTTTCACTGTTATGGCCGGATGGCAAACTGACGCTGCCGCGCGTGGAAGAGGCAGTCAACGATGCCGCGCACTTTACGCCGTTTCACTGGGTGGATGCACTGCTGGCCGGGAAAAGTAAACGCGCCCTGCACATCCTGCATCAGCTGGAGAAAGAGGACGCCGAAGTGGTGATTCTGCTGCGCTCGCTGCAACGCGATTTACTCACGTTGTTGCATCTGCAGCGTAACCAGGCAAAACAGGGTTTACGCACGCTGATGGATCAGCAACGCATCTGGCAAAATCGTCGTGCACTGTTTACCGAAGCCCTGCAGCGCCTTGATGCGCGACGTTTACAGCGCGCGGTACATCTGCTGGCTGAGCTGGAACTGACCATGAAGCAGGATTACGGTCAAAACCTGTGGCCTCAGCTAGAAACGCTGTCGCTGTTGATCTGCCATCGTGATTTTCCCTTGAGTTTCACCGATGTCTAAACTCTATGCGCTGTTTGGCGGCACCTTTGATCCGATCCATTTTGGCCATCTGCGTCCAGTGGAAGCCCTGGCGCAGCAGGTGGGTTTGAAGAAGGTGACGTTGTTACCCAACAATGTGCCGCCGCATCGCCCTCAGCCCGAAGCCAGTGCGCAGCAGCGCGTTGAGATGCTGCGTTGTGCCATCGCCGACCGCCCTTTATTTGATATCGACACACGGGAACTGGAGCGCGACACGCCCTCCTGGACTGTGGCCACGCTTGAAGCACTGCGTGCGGAACGCGGTGCAGAACAGCCCCTCGGGTTTATCATCGGACAGGATTCTCTGCTAACGTTATCCAAATGGCATCGCTGGCAGGATTTGCTGTCGCTGTGCCATTTGCTGGTTTGCAAGCGTCCCGGCTATGCGGCACAGATGGAGAGTGTTGACATGCAGCAGTGGCTGGATGCCCATCTGGCGCAGAACCCGCAGCAGTTGCATCAGGCACCTTCAGGCCACATCTGGTTGGCGGATACCCCGCTGTTCGACATCTCCGCCACAGAAATACGCCAGCGTCGCCATAGCGGTCAATCCTGTACCGATCTGCTGCCCGATGCGGTCATTGACTATATCGATCGCGCTGGCTTATATCGCGCTTGATCGTTGCGTGCTATACTGCGCCGCTTCATTTTCGGCTACGTTTTCGGGCATTCAGCCTGCTCGCAATCACCTGTTTTTAAGGGGAACCTTTTGCAAGGTAAAGCACTCCAAGATTTCGTTATTGATAAGATTGATGATCTTAAAGGTCAGGACATCATTGCTGTCGATGTTCAGGGCAAATCCAGCATCACCGACTGCATGATTATCTGCACCGGCACCTCCACGCGCCACGTTATTTCGATTGCCGATCACGTGATGCAGGAATCACGTGCAGCTGGCCTTAAGCCATTGGGCGTAGACGGTAAAGCTGCCGCTGACTGGGTCGTGGTTGATCTCGGCGAAGTGATCGTTCACGTCATGCAGGAAGAGAGCCGCCAGCTGTATGAGCTGGAAAAGCTCTGGAGCTAAGCGTTGAAACTTCAGCTGGTGGCCGTTGGCACCAAAATGCCCGATTGGGTTCAGACCGGTTTCATGGAATATCTACGCCGTTTTCCCAAGGATATGCCGTTTGAACTGACCGAAGTCACTGCCGGTAAACGCGGCAAGAACGCGGACATCAAACGCATTCTGGAAAAAGAGGGCGAAGCGATGCTGGCTGCCGTGGGTAAAGGCAATCGCATTGTCACGCTGGATATTCCAGGTCAGCCGTGGGAAACGCCCCAACTGGCGCAGCAGCTTGAGCGCTGGAAGCTGGACGGCCGCGATGTCAGCTTGCTGATCGGCGGTCCGGAAGGACTGGCGCCGGCGTGTAAAGCCGCCGCCGAACAGAGCTGGTCGCTTTCTGCGTTAACGCTACCGCACCCGTTAGTGCGCGTGTTGGTGGCGGAAAGTTTGTATCGTGCCTGGAGCATTACGACGAATCACCCTTATCACCGTGAATAAACGCCTGACAACCTCCAGACAATAAACGCAGCGGATGAAATTACAGAGCAACGCCTTTCGCGACTACACTGCTGAACAGAAACTCTTTGTCCGCCGGGCTCTGGTGGCTTTTGTTGGCATTTTTCTCCTCTCCAGCGTGCTGGTGGTAAACCTCTATCACCTGCAAATCCTGCGTTTCGACGATTACAGCACCCGTTCAAATGAAAACCGCATCAAGCTGGTGCCCGTGGCACCGAGCCGCGGCATCATCTTTGACCGTAACGGCGTGCCGCTGGCGCTGAACCGTACGATCTATCAGGCGGAGCTGGTGCCAGAAAAAGTTGATGATCTTAAGCAGACCTTGCAAGACCTGCGTCCGGTGCTGGATCTGACTGACGACGACATCGACGCCTTTGAGAAAGAGCGCAAGCGCTCGCGCCGCTTTACCTCCATTCCGGTGAAAACCGCACTGAACGAAGTCCAGGTTGCGCGCTTTGCGGTGAACCAGTACCGCTTCCCCGGTGTGGAAGTCAAAGGCTATCAGCGCCGTTATTATCCTTACGGCCAGACCCTGACTCACGTGGTGGGTTACGTATCAAAAATCAACGATCGTGACGTTAAACGGTTGGATGATGAAGGGAAATGGCCTAACTATGCCGCAACGCATGATATCGGTAAGCTGGGCATCGAAAACTACTACGAAGATGTGCTGCACGGCAAAACCGGCTATGAAGAGGTTGAAGTTAACAACCGTGGTCGCGTGATCCGCCAGTTGCATGAACAATCTCCTCAGGCTGGGCGTGATATCTATCTCACCGTTGATCTCAAGCTGCAGCAGTATATTGAAACCCTGTTGACCGGCAGCCGCGCAGCAGTGGTGGTGAGCGATCCACGCACCGGTGAAATTCTGGCGCTGGTGTCGACGCCAAGCTATGACCCCAATCTGTTTGTCGATGGTATTTCCAGCAAAGATTACAAAGCACTGCTGGGTGACGAGAACCGTCCACTCTATAACCGTGCGTTACAGGCATCCTATCCGCCTGCATCCACCGTTAAACCTTATGTCGCCGTGTCCGCACTCAGTGCCGGCGTGATTAACCGTAATACCAGTTTGTTCGATCCCGGCTGGTGGCAGTTGCCAGGTTCGGAAAAGCGTTACCGCGACTGGAAAAAGTGGGGACACGGTCGGCTTAACGTCACTAAATCGCTGGAAGAATCCGCGGATACCTTCTTCTATCAGGTTGCCTATGATATGGGCATTGATCGCCTGTCCGAGTGGATGACCAAATTCGGTTATGGCCATCGCACCGGCATCGATCTGCCGCAAGAAAGCCCAGGCAACATGCCGACCCGCGAATGGAAACTGAAGCGCTTTAAAAAGCCCTGGTATCAGGGTGACACCATCCCAGTGGGCATCGGGCAAGGTTACTGGACGGCGACGCCCGTACAGATGAACAAAGCAATGATGATTTTGATTAACGATGGCGTAATCAAAGTGCCCCACTTGCTGCGCGCCACCCGTGAAGGGCAAACCATGGTGCCTTATCGTCAGCCACCCGATGCCCCGATTGGTGATATCCACTCTGGCTACTGGGAAATCGCCAAAGACGGTATGTATGGCGTGGCGAACCGCCCTAACGGGACCGCACACAAAAGCTTTGCTGACGCGCCTTATAAAATCGCCGCAAAATCAGGTACTGCGCAGGTCTTCGGCTTGAAAGAGAACGAAACCTATAACGCCCATAAGATTGCCGAGCGGTTGCGCGACCATAAACTGATGACGGCTTTCGCGCCGTATGACAAACCGCGCGTGGCGGTCACCATGATTCTGGAAAACGGCGGTGCCGGCCCTGCGGTAGGTACTGTAATGCGCCAGATTCTCGACCACATAATGTTAGGCGACAACAATACCGTGCTGCCTGAAGCCGCACCGACGCCGCCTGGCTACGAAGGTGAATAAAGATGTCCATGAACGATAGCCCGCAGAAACGATCGATCTGGACGCGTATCCACATCGACCCGATTTTTATGCTGATCATCCTCGCGCTACTGACCTACAGCGCCATCGTGATCTGGAGTGCAAGTGGCCAGGACCCAGGTATGATGGAGCGTAAGCTCGGCCAGATCGCGATGGGCGTGATTATCATGCTGGTGATGGCGCAGGTGCCACCGCGCGTCTATGAGAGTTGGGCGCCGTATCTCTATATTGTCTGCGTGATATTACTGGTGGCCGTTGACGCCTTTGGGCATATCAGTAAGGGTGCACAGCGCTGGCTGGATCTCGGATTTGTGCGTTTTCAGCCCTCGGAGATAGCCAAAATTGCGGTGCCGCTGATGGTCGCGCGCTTTATCAACCGCGATGTCTGCCCCCCTACCCTGAAAAATACCGGCATCGCGTTAGTGCTGATTTTCATGCCAACTCTGCTGGTGGCGGCGCAGCCGGACTTGGGTACATCTATTCTGATTGCCGCTTCGGGTCTGTTTGTGCTGTTCCTGTCAGGCATGAGCTGGAAGCTGATCGCGGTAGCTGTGCTGCTGGTTGCCGCGTTCATTCCCGTTCTGTGGTTCTTCCTGATGCACGACTATCAGCGTGACCGCGTCATGATGCTGCTGGATCCAGAAAGTGATCCACTCGGCGCGGGCTATCACATCATCCAGTCAAAAATTGCGATAGGTTCCGGTGGGCTGCGCGGTAAAGGCTGGCTGCACGGCACGCAGTCGCAACTTGAGTTTCTCCCTGAACGCCACACCGACTTTATTTTTGCCGTGTTAGCGGAAGAACTTGGCCTGGTCGGGGTGTTGCTGTTGCTGGTCCTGTATCTGTTGCTGATTCTACGCGGGCTGATTGTCGCAGCCCGTGCACAAACCACTTTTGGTCGTGTAATGGCCGGCGGTTTGATGCTGATTTTATTCGTTTATGTTTTCGTTAACATTGGCATGGTAAGTGGTATCTTACCCGTGGTCGGCGTACCGCTGCCGCTGGTGAGCTACGGCGGATCGGCATTGATTGTGTTAATGGCCGGATTTGGCATCGTGATGTCGATCCATACTCATCGAAAAATGTTATCTAAAAGCGTTTAAGAGGCTGCACATGCGTAAGGATTGGCTTGGGGTTGTACTCGCATCACTGGTACTGGCTGCCTGTTCTACTCCAGAACAGCAGACTAACACGGCACCGCCACAACCGGCCTATAACGGCCCGGTGGTTGAGATCCCAGGCGTGGAGCCACGCTATGAACCGATCAATCCGTCCACCAGCCAGGATTACAGCGTTAACGGTAAAAATTACCGCGTGATTCAGGATCCGTCGAATTACAGCGAAATCGGTCTGGCGACCTGGTACGGTGACGAAGCTAAAGGCAATCGAACTGCGATTGGTGAATCTTACGATCCGGATGCCATGACTGCTGCTCACCCGACGTTGCCATTGCCAAGCTATGTGCGCGTGACTAACCTCGCCAACGGTCGTCAGATTGTGGTGCGCGTGAACGATCGCGGCCCTTATACGCCGGGGCGGATTATCGATTTATCTCGTGCCGCAGGCGATCGTCTTAACATCTCGAATAACACGCGCGTACGTGTGGATTACATCAAAGTCGCGCCGGATGGCTCGGTTTCCGGTCCTGGCACCATTGGCACTACCGTTGCTAAGCAGAGCTATGCCCTACCCGCACGCCCTGACTTGGGCGGCGGCATGGTGATGATGGGCGGCAGCAGCGCTAATGCCACACCAACCCCAGCCCCGCAGGATGTCCGCGCGGTGGATAACAGCACGCTGCAAAGCAACGGCAATATGGGTGCGCCAGTACAAAGCAGCGGTTTCCTTGGTGCGCCACAGCCGTTAGCCAATGGTGTACTGGAAGGCAGTGAACCCGCGGCCACGCCTGCCCCTGCGGCAGTTGCGGCGCCGGTGGCGGCCAGTGCTGCCCCCGTGAGTCAGAATGCTCACGCTGGAAGCGGTTACGTGGTACAGGTCGGCGCCGTCAATGACGCGGCACGTGCCCGCCAACTTGCCACCAGCCTGGGCAAACGTTTTGGTGTGCCGGGCAGCGTTGAGGCCAACGGTAATGTCTATCGCATCCAGCTCGGGGGTTACAAAAGCCGAGCTGAAGCCGCAGCGTTACAGCAGCGTCTGACCACTGAAGCACAGATGAGCTCATTTATTACCACTGCCCGCCCGTCAATGTAACGGGCAGTCAATTTTACCGCTGATACTGATTTGCAAAGCAAGATGTCGCCCGATCGGGCGTTTGCTATAGTAAGGCACTTTTTTCACTCTTAGCCCACGGATGTTGTAGTCCTTAACATGAATACGCTGAAACCTTCTCGTTTTCTGAAACGCCTGACAGTGGGATCACTGGTCGCCCTCTCTCTCAGCCATGCCGCATTTGCGGATGATGTTAATCTTAAGACGATGATCCCGGGCGTACCGGAAATCGATGCTGAAGCTTACGTGCTGATGGATGCCAACTCCGGCAAAGTACTGGCGGAAAAGAACGCTGATGCACGCCGCGATCCTGCCAGCCTGACCAAAATGATGACCAGCTACGTCATTGGTCAAGCGGTCAAAGCCGGTAAAATCCACAACGATGATATCGTCACCGTAGGGAAAGATGCCTGGGCAACCGGCAACCCGGTGTTCAAGGGCTCGTCACTGATGTTCCTGAAACCAGGCGATCGCGTACCGGTTTCCCAGCTGACGCGCGGTATCGTTTTGCAATCGGGTAACGATGCTTGTGTGGCAATGGCGGACTATGTCGCCGGTAGCCAGGACGCCTTTGTTAGCCTGATGAACAACTACGTTAACGCACTGGGCCTGAAAAACACCCACTTCCAGACCGTACACGGCCTGGATGCTGAAGGTCAGTACAGCTCACCACGCGATATGGCGCTGATTGGTCAGGCACTGATTCGTGACGTTCCGGACGAATACGCGGTTTACCGTGAAAAAGATTTCACCTTTAACAACATCAAACAGATGAACCGTAACGGTTTGCTGTGGGATACCAGCCTGAACGTGGACGGTATCAAAACCGGTCATACTGATGCCGCTGGTTACAACCTGGTGGCATCCGCTACTGAAGGCCAGATGCGTCTGATTTCTGCGGTAATGGGTGGTCGTACCTATAAAGGCCGTGAAACCGAGAGCAAAAAACTGCTGACCTGGGGCTTCCGCTTCTTTGAAACCGTAGCACCACTGAAAGCGGGTAAAGAGTTTGCTTCTGAGCCAGTGTGGTTCGGTAACAGCGATCGTGTGCAGTTGGGCGTGGAAAAAGATGCCTATCTGACGATTCCTCGCGGCCGCATGAAAGACCTGAAAGCCAGCTATGTGCTGAACAACACCGAACTGCATGCACCGCTGCAGAAAAATCAGGTCGTGGGCAGCATTAACTTCCAGTTAGATGGAAAAACCATCGAACAGCGTCCGCTGGTGGTACTGAACGAAGTGCAGGAAGGCGGCTTCTTCGGTCGTATCATTGATTACATCAAACTGATGTTCCATCACTGGTTCGGTTAAGAACAGCTTGAAAAAACGCCCGTCTGGTACAATATAAATACAATCCCCGTATCAAACGTGTAGGGGAGGCCTTCTGGCCTCCCTTTTTAACTTTTTTGCACCACCCGTAAGGGACGCATTTTTGCCTCCCGAATTATCTGTTAAGCACCGGAGTCAACATGAAAACCAAACTGAATGAACTGCTCGAATTCCCTACCCCCTTCACTTATAAAGTCATGGGACTGGCGCAACCGGAGCTGGTTGATCAAGTGGTTGAAGTGGTGCAACGTCACGCGCCAGGCGACTATACCCCGGCGGTGAAGCCCAGCAGCAAAGGCAACTATCACTCCGTCTCCATCACCATTACCGCCACGCATATCGAACAAGTTGAAACCCTTTACGAAGAGTTAGGCAATATCGAAATCGTGCGTATGGTTCTGTAATACCCACGCTGGCAAAGGCAGCTTTGCCAGCGTTATACTCAGCCCTTCACTCTTTACCGGATTTCCGCTTTGTCAGCTAACACGCTTCTTGTTCGTCAACTGGGCCTGCGCGACTGGCAGCCCGTCTCCGATGCGATGCATCAGTTTACCGATCAACGCGACCCGCACACTGCCGATGAACTCTGGCTGGTGGAGCATCACCCGGTGTTTACCCAAGGCCAGGCCGGTAAAGCAGAACATCTGTTGATGCCCGGTGACATTCCGGTAGTACAAAGCGATCGCGGCGGTCAGGTGACCTATCACGGACCTGGTCAGCAAATCATGTATGTGCTGATTGACGTCAAACGCCGTAAAATGGGCGTGCGTGAACTGGTGACGGCGTTAGAAGAGACGGTAATCAGTACACTGGCGGACTACGATATTTCCGCGCGGGCGCGCGCCGATGCGCCCGGTGTGTATGTGGGGGATGACAAGATCTGCTCGCTGGGGCTGCGCATCCGCAAAGGGTGTTCCTTCCACGGGTTAGCCTTAAACGTGGCCATGGATCTCGCCCCCTTCTTACGCATCAATCCGTGTGGCTATGCTGGCATGCAGATGACCCAGCTCAGTGCAACCCAGCCCGGCGTCACTCCGGCCGATGTGCAACCGCGCCTGGTGCAGCATTTCGCGCGATTAACCGGTTTTAGCCAGCTGGAGTGGAAAAATGAATCAGCGGTCTGACCTTGACTGTCTGTGCTGATTTACAAAATTGTAACTTTTGCACGGGCTTATCGGCTGCTTATACGCAGACGAGATGATATAATTTTTGCCATATTTTCAAATAAAGTTGAAAGCCTGGTTCTCAGTTTGAGTGAGGAAGCTTTCAAATCGCAATCCCGACCGGAACCTGCAGATTTATGAGTAAACCAATTCAGATGGAACGTGGCGTCAAGTATCGCGATGCCGACAAAATGGCGCTGATTCCGGTGAAAACCGTGATGGTCGAGCGTGAAGAAATTCTGCGTAAGCCGGAGTGGATGAAGATCAAACTGCCTGCGGATTCCAGCCGCATTCAGGGAATCAAAGCCGCAATGCGCAAAAATGGTCTGCACTCGGTGTGTGAAGAGGCTTCCTGCCCTAACCTCGCCGAATGCTTCAACCATGGCACCGCCACCTTTATGATCCTCGGCGCAATTTGTACCCGTCGCTGCCCATTCTGCGACGTGGCGCATGGCCGCCCCAATGCGCCTGACGCCAACGAACCGCTGAAGCTGGCGCAAACTATTGCCGATATGGCATTGCGCTATGTGGTCATCACCTCGGTGGACCGCGACGATCTGCGTGACGGCGGTGCTCAGCACTTTGCCGATTGCATCACCGCGATCCGCGAGAAAAGCCCAAGCATTAAGATTGAAACGCTGGTGCCTGATTTCCGTGGTCGTATGGATCGCGCACTGGAAATTCTGACCGCAACCCCACCGGATGTGTTCAACCACAACCTGGAAAACGTGCCGCGCGTCTATCGTCAGGTGCGTCCTGGTGCCAACTACGACTGGTCACTGAAACTGCTGGAACGCTTTAAAGAAGCCCATCCGGATGTGCCGACCAAGTCTGGTTTGATGGTGGGTCTGGGTGAAACCAATGCAGAGATTGTTGAAGTGATGCGCGATTTGCGCCGTCATGGTGTCACCATGCTGACACTCGGCCAGTACCTGCAGCCAAGCCGCCACCATCTGCCGGTACAGCGCTATGTCAGCCCAGCCGAGTTCGATGAGATGAAAGAAGAAGCCATGGCGATGGGCTTTACCCATGCCGCCTGCGGTCCGTTCGTTCGCTCTTCTTACCATGCAGACATGCAGGCGAAAGGTCTGGAAGTAAAATAATCCGCCATTCTGGCCGCAGGCTAATGACCTGGGGCCGTTTTTTCGGCAGCCAGAAAAACAAAAACCAGACTGGAAGCAGTCTGGTTTTTTTATTAACGTCATAAATATTTACATTTATATACGTTCGACGTTGGAATTACTCTTTGTGACTGACGCGTTCAGCCGGCGCTTCTTCAGCGGTGCTTTTGGTTGCGGTGGATTCATCGTCTTTCATGGCTTTCTTGAAGCCTTTGATTGCGGAACCCAGATCGCCACCCAGTGAACGTAACTTGTTGGTACCAAACAGCAGTACGATAAGTGCACCGATGATCAGCAGTTTGGCAATGCTGAAACCTTCCATACTTTACCTTTCAACCTTAGCGAAAAACATACATGACTATTAACGCGCAGTTTATCACCTGTCACAAATGGAATCTGTAACAGATTACGATCAACCTGCGCGTGGCACTAAATAAAGCGGCTCAGAAATGCCTGGGTACGCGGATGCTGAGGATTGCCAATCACCTGCTCCGGGCTGCCCTGCTCCACCACCACACCACCATCCATAAACACCACCCTGTCAGCGGCTTCACGCGCAAAACCAATTTCGTGCGTCACCACAATCATGGTCAAGCCCTGGTCTGCCAGCGTTCGCATGGTGGCCAGCACTTCACCCACCAGCTCTGGGTCCAGCGCCGATGTAGGCTCATCAAACAGCATCAGCGCCGGTTTGATCGCCAGTGCACGGGCAATCGCCACACGCTGTTGCTGGCCGCCTGAAAGGTGACGTGGCCAGGCATCGGCTTTATCACTCAAGCCCACGGTTGAAAGCAGCTCTCGCGCATGCTGCAGCACTTCCTGACGCGGATACTTATGCACGCCAATCGGGGCTTCGATAATGTTCTGCATCACCGTCATGTGCGGGTAAAGATTAAACTGCTGAAACACCATGCCGATTTTCTGGCGTTGATGGGCAATCTTGCGTGCCGACAAGCGGTGCAGAATACCGCGCTTCAGCTCGTAACCGATCTGCTCGTCACCCACCATAATCGAGCCCGCATTCATATCTTCCAGATGGTTAATGCAGCGCAGGAAAGTCGATTTACCCGATCCCGAAGGCCCGAGGATCACCACTACCTCGCCCGGAAACACATCCAGATCGATACCCTTCAGTACTTCATTATCGCCATAACTCTTCTGCACATTGCGCGCACGGACCAGCGGCTGAACGTCACTCATACATCCTCCTTCAGTCGGTGTGCGGCGGCGACCGCTTTATCGGTACTGGCAGCACGGCGTTTGTTTATCACCACGGTGCGTTTAGTACCACGTGCGTAGTAACGTTCAATGGCGGACTGGCCCACATTGAGAATCGAAGTGATGAACAGATACCAAATCACTGCCACCATCAGCATCGGGATAATTTCAAAGGTACGGTTATAAACAGCCTGTACAGAATAGAGCAGGTCGCCCATCGCAATCACACTCACCAGCGAGGTGGCTTTGATCATGCTGATCAACTGGTTGCCTGTTGGCGGAATGATCGAGCGCATGGCTTGTGGGATGATGATGCGACGCAGCGCACGGCTGCGGCTCATACCAAATGCCTGGGTGGTTTCCACCTGTCCATTGTCCACTGACAGCAACCCTGCGCGAATGATCTCGGCCATATAAGCCGCCTCATTCAGTGCCAGACCAGCGATCGCAGCCGTTAACGGCGTGATCAGATCGTTGGTATTCCAGTGAGCAAAGGTGATGTCCGTCCAGGGCACGGTGATGGAAATGGACGGAAACAGCGTTGAAAGGTTGTACCAAAAAATCAGCTGCACCAGCAGCGGCGTTCCACGGAAAAACCAGATGTAGAGGGAAGAGATACCACTCAACAACTTGTTATCCGACAGTCGCCACACCCCTAACACCAAACCTAACAGCGTCCCGAGGATCATTGAGACCACCGTCAGGCCCAGCGTCACCTGAAGCCCTTTCATCACCGAGCCTTCAGTGAACCACTGCAGCACCACTTTCCACTCAAAATTGGGATTGGTCGCCACTAACCAGAGAAAGTTAGCAGCAATCACCAGTACCACAATCCAGGAGATCCAGCGCCCATAGGTGGGCGCACTGCGGGCAAAAGCCACATCGCGCTGCTGCACGTCGGCCTTATCCCTGGCTCGCGTATTGTGGTTGAGCGGACTCATTTTGCCGTCCCCTGCGCCAGATTACGTCCCGGCTGCTGCAGAATATTGCCGTCGAGTTTCCATTTTTTCATGATCGCCGCATAAGTGCCGTTGGCAAACAGCTCTTTATAGGCATCCAGCACCACATTGCCCAGCTCGGAGCCTTTCGGCACCACAGTGCCCTGGAAGATATCGCCGAAACCGTTTTTCTGCCCTTTACCCGACAACTCGAGTTGGCCATTCGCCTGCTCGATGAAGTAAGTCAGCGGCGCTTGTGACGAGAAGAATGCGTCGGAACGTTTTGAACGTACCGCCAGAATCGATGACGGCTGGTCGGTGAAGGATTGCACCTGCACCGCTGGTTTGCCCGCAGCCACACAAGCATCGGACTGCTTACGAATCACCTGCTCTGCCGAACCCGCCGCCATCACCGCAATGCGTTTACCGCAGGTGTCCTCAAGACCATTGATCTTCGCTGGGTTGCCCTTCTGCACGCCGAACACCACGAACTCCTGCACGAAGTCGATAAAATCAACTTTCTGCTGGCGGTCCGGATAGTCACCAATCGGGCCAATCGCCATCTGGTAACGACCTGAATTGATGCCTGCCAATACGCCAGACAATCCGCTGACGGTAGCATGTTCAATTTTCACGCCGAGCAGCTGTGCCAGCGCCTCGGTCAGGTCGGCAGACGCGCCATCCATTGAGTGAGGGCCATTCACAATCTCATAGGGAGGGAATGATCCGTTGTTTACCGAAATCATTTTTCCAGCGCTTTTAATCTCAGCAGGCAGACGATCGTGTAAAGCCTGATCAACTTTCTGCGTTGGGATGGCATCCGCTGCCTGAACGACGCTTACGGTCAGGCCCAGAGCCAGCGCGATAGCGGTTGCAAGTGTTTTCATTGGCCAGTTTCCCCAAAGTCTATCAAAGTGGTTTCAATTCAGGACGTGCAAAACGGCGGTTTTCCAGCACCGGTAATACGCTGCGGGCGTAAGCAATGCGTTGTGGATCGAGGTCGGCAAACACCAGCGCGGCAGACTCAGGCGCTTTAGCAATGGCCACACCCAGCGGATCAACCACCAGGCTGTTACCGATGTTGCGCGGGCCACATTCGCCCACGGCCACCATGTAGCAGGTGTTTTCCAGGGCGCGTGCGGTGCAGAGCAACTCCCAGTGCATCTCTTTCAGTGGACCTTTCACCCATGCGGCAGGCAGCACCAGCACGTCTGCGCCATCCAGCACCAGGCGACGCGCCAGCTCCGGGAAACGCACGTCGTAGCAGGTCATCAGGCCCACTTTCATCCCTGCAACTTCAACCAGCGGAGGGATCACATTCCCTGGATTGACGCGCTGAGATTCCTGCATCGCAAAGGCATCGTAGAGGTGTAATTTGTCGTAAGCGGCAATGATTTCGCCGTTACGGATGGCAATCAGCACGTTCAACGCTTTGTTGCCTTCAGTTGGCACGTGCACGCTCATCATGGTGGTTAAGTCATTACCCTTGCTCACCGCCAGCAGTTGCGTCACAAAAGGGCCATCCAGAGGCTGTGCCGCTTTCAGTACCAGGTCTGGGTCGGCAATATCACGCGCCAGCACGCCTTCAGGCAGTACCAGCAAATCTGCGCCACCCGCCAGCGCATTGTTCATCAGACCGATGCAAATATCGGTGTTTTCCTGCCATTCACGGCTGACAGCAAACTGTCCCATTGCAACTTTCATCATCACTCCCCTTTCGCGACGGCCGGGAAAATCGCTTCCGGCGTCAGCAATGTTTTGGTTAAGCCTTGTTGGAACAGCTCGTTGGCAAAATCGGCGATCATCTTTTTGTTAGTTGAGAATCCGTTTTGATTCCAGTCGGCCGGTAATTCCTGCGCGGTACGTCGCAAATCATCCAGCAACCACGGCGTGGTATCCGCATACTTCTCACGTTTCTTCATCCACATCTGGTACGACCGATCGATAATCTCGCTTAAGGCCTGTGGCAACCAGGGATGCGCTTCTGCCAACGCCGGTTTCATCGCCAAAATGTGAATGCCAGGCACATAACCAACGCGGTTAAAGTAGTCGCGCTCGGCAGTGGCAAAGTCGGCCTGCAGCTGACGTAAACCGGAGTCTTTCAGGAAGAAGCCCTCAGGCATAAACGGCGTGAATACCGCATCCAACTCGCCCGCTTTCAGCAGGTCGATCAGCGGTCGCTCACCCGGAGCAGGCTCGATGCGGCCCGGACGGCCAAAGCCCGCCAGACGGTCCACAATCGGGTGATCTTCGGTCAAACGGCCTGCAAACCAGTAGGCATCATCAATTTCCACACCCGCTTCACGCAGTACGGTACGCGTCCAGGTATTGCCGGAATCCTGCCATCCCGTGACACCAATCTTTTTGCCTTTTAGCTGTGCAGGCGTGGTGATGGGGCTGTCAGCGGTGGTGATAATGCAGCGCTGACGAAAGCCCCGCATCAGGAAGTGCGGCAGGCCCAGCAACGCGTAGTCACCTCTGGCACATGCCTGAGCATAGCGGCTGAAGGAGACTTCACCCGCATCGTATTTGTCGCTGGTTGCGAGGTTATCGACCAGCGTACCTACGCGGTCAATCTCCAGCGTAAAGCCTTCTGGTTTGATATCGCCGAGTGCTAGCGGGGTAAAATAATCCCAGTCACGCACCGCCAGTCTGATGGTTACCATATCTGTACTTCCCCGTTTTCTGCCAGCCAAGGCATTGTTTATTTTTTAATCAAATAGTGCTTGAAATTGAGTCTAAAACGCGAATACTAATCTGAACAATCAATTCTTTGTTACTGAACAAATGATTTTCTTATGACGCAAAATGTAGATGTAGAGTGGCTTAGCCAACAGATTGATGACGCTTCGGTGAAGGGGATTACTCACGCCACTTCAACTCTGATTCGTGACGGGGAAATCGCGGTGGGTATGCAGATGCCGGCGGTACGTGAACTGGCAGAACGGTTGGGCGTCAGCCCGGCAACCGTATCTGCTGCCTGGGCGCAGTTGAAGAAGCAGAAAGTGCTGGCGGGAAAAGGTCGCAGTGGTGTCTGGGTCTGTGGCAACAGCGTGCTGCCCCGCCCGATTCGCTTTGAAAAAATTGGCAATTACGGTGAAAACATTAAAGCGTCACTGGCGATGGCGTCGCCGGACCCTGCGCTGCTACCGGACCTCAGACAGGCGATGCTGGCGGGCATTACCTCAACCGATCTCAACAGCTATCAACGTGAGGCGATCTCGCCGCAGTTACAGGCTGCGATCCAGCCGCGCTGGCCCTATCCGGCACAGGCCTGGCTCGCCACCGATGGCGGATTTGATGCCATGAACCTGATCGTGCAAACCTTGCTGTCGCCTGGCGATCGGGTCATCATCGAAGATCCGACTGCCACACGCCTGTTGGATATGCTGGATAATATCGGCGCAGAAATTTTACCGCTGCCCTGTGACGAGCAAGGCCCACTGCCTGCCGTATTAACCACGCATCTGCAAAAGTCACCGGCCATGTTTATCTATCAGCCGCGCACCCATTCAGCAACAGGGCACAGTGTCACCCAGCGCCGCAGCGCCGAACTGGCCCGCGTGTTGGCAAACAGCAACATCCTGATTGTGGAGGATGACGGCATCGGCGACCTGTCACGCTGGCCGGTCTGGAGCCTGGGCTTTCACTTCCCGGAACGCGTTATCCACGTCCACTCGTTCTCCAAAGCCTATGGCCCGGATCTCCGGCTGGCAGTGCTGTCCGGTACGGCAGATATGGTGAAACGATTACAGTCATGGCGTAACTTTGGCGTGAGCTGGACCAGTCGAATTTTGCAAGACGCCGTGGCATGGATGCTGACTGATGACACCACGCAACGGTGCATCCAGCAGGCAAAAACCGCCTATGCACAGCGCCGCCAACAGCTGCTCGCGGCACTGGCGGCTCGTGGAATGGTGCTGGAAGAGCGTGATGGGCTCAGTGTTCTGATTCCGGTGGAGTCAGAACAGTACGCGATGATTACCTTAGCTGCACGTGGCATTGCCGTGCTGCCCGGTGAGCGCTGTAGCATTAACAGTCGGCAATTTATTCGCGTCAGCGCCGCGTTATTGCCGTTCGAACAACTGGACAGCATCGCAGACGCTATCGTCATCGCCTCAGGTCGAGAACTGAAAACTACCCCAGATCTTTGATGTGATAGCGGGGTGACTCTACATAGCCTTCTCGCGAGTAAAACTGATTCGCTTTAAGGCGCGATGAATGGCAATGCACTTCCATGCGGTCGCATCCGCGTTTTATCGCCAGCTGCTCAGCGTGATTGAGCAGCTGCTGCCCACTGCCTTTGCTGCGTTCGCCCTCGGCAATGCAGAAATAGCTAATACGCGCGAAGTCGCCAGAGAGGGCCAGTTGTGGAATGAAATGCAGTGACAGAAAGCCCAACACCTGATTGCCATGCTCCGCCACCAGCAATATCTCATCGGGATGGCTACACAATTGGGCCAGACGTGAATCAATAAATTTTTCCGTGCCGCTGTAACCCAACTCCGTTAACAGCGCACTCAGCGCAAAACTGTCTTTTGCTTGTGCCTGACGTATGTTCATCCTGCCTCCTCATGAGTCCCTGACTGCAGTTATATAGCGTTGTTCAGCAAAAAGCTGCAAGTAAGGATTGTTATGAGAATGTTACTGGGATTATCTGTGAGATACGCCGCAGAATGTGCCTTGTCATCGGAGTGTCACGGCAATTTAAGGTTGGCTTAACCTGGCTTTGCCATGCTGGAGGAAATGAATTTCCGAGGCATAAGCCATGAAAAATTTAGTCCCACGTACGTTGAATGAACTTATCGCTACCAGCGTCGCGATCGCTGCCGTGCTGGCCTATGCGCACACCTGGTGGCAGATGTAAAATTAAGGCGAAAAAAAACCCGCCATTAGGCGGGTTTTCAGAATTCTAACTGTTAACTTACAGAGCGATAACGTTAGCAGCAGATGGGCCTTTAGCGCCGTCAGTGATTTCGAACTCTACACGCTGACCTTCAGCCAGAGTTTTGAAACCATTGCTCATGATTGCAGAGAAGTGTACGAATACATCTTTGCTGCCATCTTCTGGAGTAATGAAACCGAAGCCTTTCGACTCATTAAACCACTTAACGTTACCTTTGATCTTGGACATCTATATTACCTTTACATGAAAAATGGACACTAAACTGTGTCGACGTGTAGTACAGCAATTGCGGTGACATTTGTCCAGCGCGAATTGATGAAAAAGTGATAAATATTGATTTTTTCCACCTTCTTCACACTTTCTGACGCTCTTCACCGTTCAAAACTGGAATCTTAGCCAGGCAAAATAGACATTACCATTGTTATAAGTGCCTGGAATATAAGTCATTTGGAAAGTAGCTGGTCCGTATCCGATTGATGCTAATGGTAAAATCAACGGAACCGGAATATAGCGCCAGTTATCTCTCGCCGTCACACCTGCGGTGTACCCTGCCCCGATGTGGAAGTTCTGATCATCAAGCGGACGCCAGGTCGCCTCCCAACCGTATCCTGCAATGGGCTCCCACTTGTTAAACGAGTCCTTGAACACCATCGCATACAGACCGTGCCAGTTCCCTTTTTCGTCCCAGCGAGAAACACCACCCCCGGCGCCCCACGGCCGCTCATTGTATTTATTGATGTGCTCGTCATCATATGCCAAACGGTTATGCCAGGTGATAGCGGGCAGATAAAAGTCATCATTTTGCGGTTGCTCCCACGTCTTGACCGCATTGCTACTGAAGGTATTCCAACCTGATTCAAGGGTTTGTGACAGGGTCGCTGCGGGTGTCGATTGCGTGATCATCAAGATCAAAATGCCACTCATTAGAGTGGTAAAAACAGTCCGATTCACAAAAAAATTCCCGTAAGATCTTCTGCCGGCAGCAACTCATTTCCATCCTGGCAATGCTGCCGTTTTTCAACATCAAGATCGGGAAAGGTATGCAAATAAGAGCTTAAAAGCTCCAGGTTATGTCTGGATTATCCGGCTCACTATGAGGAAATTTTAGAGGGCGCATCAGCCATAATTACGCGCACAAGCGGCAGCATTTTCATGGTTAGCAGGTGCAAAAAATGCACACTACCCGTGATAGTTACTTAAGGACATAAGTTAATATTCAGCCACTTATCGCAGGTCATTTACATCGTAAACAAATTAATTAAATTTATGAATTGAACTCACAGGATGAATGAGATAAATCTCATCTTTCCAGGAAGGAGAGAGGGGAAAATTGAGATGACCATTCGCTGTAGCCACTGCGGTTGCGTAAAATTCTTCTTCACGTTGCCAAAGCGTGAAAATAACAGTGCACCTCGTCACCATGGGGCTTGCTGTGCGGGCTGTGGCAAGCCAATTAATCAGCAAGATTTGCATCCGCCGCTGGTCACCTATGACGAGTGGACCGCATCGCGCGCCGAATAAACTCAACAGGCACCCAAAGGTGCCTGTTAGTGTTAGAAAATCAGTTTAAACACGCCAGTAATCGTCAACAGTCCCACAATAAAGATGATGGCAATGATCCACAGGATTATTTTCATTATTCGCTCCTTCAGTGATGAAAAATAACGCGTCTCCATTCCAGTATAGATGATCATTCTGAGTTCGCTGCCGGGTGCGAGCCGGGTCACGTCTTGTCGGCGTTGTTATTTCACTTCAATTAAATTTCTGCGAGACCGGTCGCAGGTCGTGATTTTACCCCCTCGCCTGACCGCACAAGGTCCCTCTGCGCTGTCTAAACTTACAGCGCCTCTAGCAGGCCTCAATTGTTATCACTGCCTACGTAACAAGGAGATCTTATGAGCACGATTAATACCAGCATGGGGCGTTACAGCCTGAAGGCAAAGGATTATGGCAACCACATCAGTGGCAGTATTGCCATTAATGATGAGGGTGGCACACAGCTCACCATGCAAGAGTTTGAAGAGCACTACCTTGACGATGTCGTCAATAATGTCATTTATCCTGTCACGGGTGGGAACCGTGAAATTACCCGCGCTTTGCGTGAACAAATGGTTAAAGCCGGCTTTGAACAGCCGCACTAAGATTTTGGGCCACGCTTTGTGGCCCTTTGCTTTTAAAACACTTACTTGCGGTTATTAATACTTTCGGCGCAGGATGCCTGATTAATGATGACATGGAGATTAACCGCGTGAGTGCCCTCTATCGTATTCCCCCTTCCCAGTTGCATCAGTTTGTCCAGGCCATTTGGTTGCACGCAGGCAGCAGCGCTGAAGAGTCGCGTCTGGTTGCCGATCACCTGGTCGCCGCGAATCTGGCAGGCCACGACTCACATGGCGTCGGCATGATCCCCAGCTATATGAACTCCCTGTCCCAGGGTTTTCTGCAGCTTAACCAGCACGCCACCATCGAAAAAGATGCGGGTGCCGTTATCACGCTGCACGGCCACAACGGATTCGGTCAGGTTGCAGCGCACGAGGCCATGCAGCACGGTATTGAGCGAGCAGCGAAGTTGGGTATTGCGGCGGTTGGGCTGCATCACTCGCACCATATCGGCCGTATTGGTCACTGGGCGGAACAGTGCGCGGCGGCGGGGTTTGTCTCCTTCCATTTCGTCAATGTGATGGGTGATCCCATGGTTGCGCCGTTTAATGGCAGCGACCGTCGTTTCGGCACCAATCCGTTCTGCGCCATCTTCCCACGTCGTGACGCCAAACCGCTGCTGCTCGATTTCGCCACCAGCGGCATTGCTTATGGCAAAACACGCGTGGCCTGGAATAAAGACCAGCAGGTCGCGCCGGGTTATTTAATCGATCATCAGGGTCAGCCCACCACGGAACCAGGTGTGATGCATCAAGCCCCCTATGGCTCGCTGATGCCGTTTGGCCTGCATAAAGGCTATGCACTGGCGACCATGTGCGAGATTCTTGGCGGTGCGCTTTCCGGTGGCCGCACCACCCACGATGCCACCCTGGTCAGCAGCCATGATGCTATTTTCAACTGCATGACCACGATTATCGTCAATCCCGAGGCGTTCGATGCCCCTGCGATGCAGGAAGAGGCGGAATCTTTCCTTGAGTGGGTGAAACGTTCACCGCAAAGCGGTGATGCACCGATTCAGGTTCCGGGCGAATGGGAAGAGCAGAACCGCGTTGATCGCGATCGTGATGGCATCCCACTGGATAGCAATAGCTGGGAGCAAATCTGCGCGGCTGCACTTAGCGCAGGGATGCCCGAAGAGGAGTTAGCGGCCTTCCGTGCCCTGGCACAGTAGACCGCTGGCATGAGGCTGAGGTGCAATACCTCAGCCTTGCATTTAGATCACATTCGCGAGCAGCAGACAGCCCACCAAACCGCACACCGAAATAATGGTTTCCAGCGCCGACCACGAGCGAATGGTTTCACCAATCGTCAGGTTGAAATACTCCTTGAACAGCCAGAAGCCGGGATCGTTAACGTGCGAGAAGATCACGCTGCCGGAACCCACCGCAATCACCATCAGTTCTGGGCTGGCGCCGCTAGTGACAATCAACGGTGCGACGATGCCGCCTGCGGTAATCGCTGCTACCGTTGCAGAACCCAGCGCAATACGCAGCACAGCGGCAATCGACCACGCCATAAAGATCGGCGAGACGTTGGTTTCATGCATCATGCTGGCGATATATTTATCCACGCCGCTGTCCACCAGCACCTGCTTGAATGCGCCACCACCACCAATGATCAACAGCATCATGGCAATGATTTTGATCGAATCGGTAATGGTGCCCATCACTTCATCCATGCTGCGGCCGCGGTTCAGACCGAAGGTGAAGATGGCGATTAACACCGCGATCAGCGTTGCCATGATCGGGTCACCGAAGAACTCGGCATACGGCAATAACAGGTGCCCTTTTGGCAACACCATTTCGGCCACTGCGCGCAGCGCCATCAGAATCACCGGAACCAGTGCAGTTCCCACGCTGACGCCGAAACCTGGCATTTCCGCTTCAGTAAAGGTTTTCGGGTTCCACAGTCCTTCAGGGATCGGCTTGTCGATGCCTTTCAAGAAACGCGCATAAACCGGACCGGCAAGAATCACCGTTGGGATACCTAACAGCGTGCCGTACAGCAGCGTTTTACCCATATCGGCATTAAACAGCGTGGCAATCGCCGTTGGACCCGGATGCGGAGGCAGGAAACCGTGCGTTACAGACAACGCGGCCGCCATCGGCACGCCAACAAAGAGTAACGGGACTCGCGCTGAGGCTGCCACGCTGAACACCAGCGGCAACATCAACACAAAACCGACTTCATAGAACAGTGCGAACCCCACGGTAAACCCGGTCAGCACCAGTGCCCATTGAATATGCTTCGGGCCAAATTTGTCGATCAGCGTGGTGGCGATACGTTGCGCCCCGCCGCAATCCGCCAGCAGTTTGCCCAGCATGGCACCGAAGCCCATGATCAGCGCCAGGCTGCCTAATGTGCCACCGACACCGGCTTTGATTGATCCAATCACTTTATTGACTGGCATTCCTTGCATCATGCCCACCGCCAACGCGACCAGGATCAGCGCAATAAACCCGTTGAGTCTGAAACGGATCATCAGCAGCAGCAGTAATGCGACGCCAATCGCCACATAGAGTAATGGCATAATTTTTCTCCACTTTTGCGTACGACGAGAAGTCGGCAGCGGTTTGTTTTTGGTTATCCCAGAGGACTTTGAATTTCACGACATCTGCGCCTGGCGTTAAGTCGCTTACGCAATGTTACGGGTATCATGTTAAGGGTAACATTGCGCACAAAGCATCAGATGCGGCGGCGGAATTTCTGTTTTGCGAAGGTGATCAACTTTTTGCCTGGTGGTTATCAGAATGTTTGCCACGGGGACGTCACGGCTTTTGGTTACACTAGATGATTCACGCCATTCAAAAAGGACATGCAGGTGAGTGAGAATCTGATCGCGTTGTACAGTAATCAACAAACCCTGTTTGGTCGCGGTAGCATTGACCGCCTGGTGCCGCTGTTAGCGGCCAATCCCCAACCCACACTGCTGTTTTGTGGTCGCTCATTTCTTAACGGCCCGGCCTGGCAACGGCTGGGTGCCGCGCTAAATGACCAGATTTTGGGTTACGAGATTGTCAGCCATGAAGCCTCGCCCGATGAAATCGATGCGTGGGTTAACCGCTGGCGCGGTCACGTTGATCGTGTGGTCGCGATAGGCGGCGGTAGCGTGTTGGATGCGGCAAAAGCGTTCAGTGCCATGATGCAGCATCCGCTGAATACCGCGCGCTATCTGGAAAAAGTGGGGGATACCGCCGTTCAGGCCATCACGCTGCCTTTGATTGCCATCCCGACCACCGCAGGGACCGGCAGCGAAGCGACGCAAAATGCCGTGGTGACCGATCAACAGCATATTCAGGTTAAAGCGTCGCTGCGCCATCCGGTGTTTGTGCCGCATGTCGCGATTCTCGATCCTGATTTGTTAAAAGGTGCGCCCGATAGCGTGCTCGCGACCTGCGCCATTGACGCTTTTACCCACTTGTTCGAAGCGTACCTGTCACGTAAAGGGAATCTCTTCACCCAGCAAACCGCACTGAGCGGCCTGCGGTTGTTCTTTACAGCCTGGCCGAACCTGAACCGTGACGACCAGCAAGGTGACGAAGCACGTGAAGCGATGATGATGGCCTCCTGGCTTGGCGGCGTTTGCCTGAGCAGTGCAGGATTGGGTGTGATCCACGGGATCGCAGGTGAACTGGGCGCGATTAAGCCGTTCCATCACGGTGAAGTGTGTGGTCGCTTACTGTTCCCGTTCCTTGATGTGCTGGCCGAAAGTGAAAATGACGATCAACAGCGTCTGATGGCGCAGTTAGGTCAAGCGCTGTTGCCAGAGGATCCGGCTCCCCCTGCGCTGGCACTCAAAGCCTGGTTACAACAGCACGCGATTGTGCCGTTCTGGCAGGAGGGCCCGACGCTGAGTGCCACCGAAGTGGACTGGATTGTGGCACGCGCCAACAGTAAAAATGGCTGGGTGAGTTACGATGCCCCAACCCTGACCGAGATGATCGCCGCCGCATGGCGCGTGGTTTGATAAAGCGGGCGGCCTGAAGGCCGCCTACGAACTACACCACCTTAAACATGGAAATCTCTTGCGCCAGCTGCGCGGCTTCATCACGCAAGGCTTGGGTATTCTCCGCCGTTTGCGTCACTAACATCAGGTTCTGCTGAATGCCCCGCTCCATTTGCGAAACCGCCAGCGTCACCTCCGCAATCCCTTTGCTCTGCTCATCCCCCGCGACGCGCATTTCGCTGACCACCTGCTTCACCTTATGCACATCACCGACCAACTGCGTCAATTGCTGGCCCGCGCCCTGCACCAGCTTACTGCCCGCCAGCACGTTGCTGTCCGAATCAGCGATCAGCGCTTTAATCTCCTGCGCCGCCGTGGCACTGCGCTGCGCCAGCGCGCGCACTTCCGAGGCCACCACCGCAAAACCTCTGCCCTGTTCACCCGCGCGCGCCGCTTCAACCGCTGCGTTCAGCGCCAGAATATTGGTCTGGAACGCAATGCTGTCGATTACCGTCAGGATCTCCGCCACGCGGCGTGAGGAAGATTGAATCGAGCCCATGGTGCTCACCACTTCACTCATCACCTCACTGCTGCTGCGCGCGATACTGGCGGTTTGCTCCGCCGCCGCATCGGCAAGCCGGGTGTTTTCGGCGTTCTGCTGCACGGTGGCGTTAAGCTGCTCCATCGCGGCGGCACTCTGTTCCAGTGCAGCGGCCTGTTCAGCAATCTTTTCGGATAAGGCGTAATTACTCTGCGCCAGGCCCGAAGCATTGGCGGCAACGGTTTCACCGCTTCCCTGCACGCGGGAAATTACGCCAGCAATTTTATCAACAAAGCTGTTAAAGGCTTCGGCGATATCCGCTAACTCATCACGTCCGCTTTTGGTTAAACGGCGCGTCAGGTCACCATCACCGTGGGCAATGGCGTCCAGCGCCACGTGTGTCGCTTTCAAACGCTGTCCAATACGTTGGGTAAACATCCAGGTGAGCAACAGCAGCACAATCATCGCCGGGATCAGGAAGGTGAAGATGTCGCGCATCATGGTACGCGCCAGAC
This sequence comes from Pantoea vagans, assembly GCF_001506165.1. Classification (NCBI taxonomy): domain Bacteria; kingdom Pseudomonadati; phylum Pseudomonadota; class Gammaproteobacteria; order Enterobacterales; family Erwiniaceae; genus Pantoea; species Pantoea vagans. Next base: position 2,879,751 of record NZ_CP011427.1, read on the forward strand.
CGCTGACCACACTTTCCGGCGTCACCAATCCCACCACCCAGCCGGTGCCTGGCATGCGGAACAGCGTCACCTGTGCGCGGGTGTGGAGATAATCATCGGCAAAATCCGACATTTTTTGCACGTCACCTGCACCTTTAAGCTGGCTAATTTGCTCTGCCAGAGGCGCAAGCCACGCTGATTTCTCGGTCAGGCTTTTCAGGGTGCTCAAGGTCTTTAAATCCTGACCTGGGTAATAGAGCAGATTCCCTGCGCTATCCAGCGCAAACGCGTAACCGCCTGTGACCTGTCCTTTTTGCTGCATAAAGCCCGCCAGGTTATCCAGTTGCACATCCAGAGTCGCGACCCCGGCAAACCGGTCCCCAGCCACATAAGGCACGCTGCAGGTCACCATTTTTACGCCGGACACCGGATCCTGATAAACCTCAGACCAGCCGCAGCGATCGCGCGCCGAACTGCGCACGGCGCTATACCAACTCTCTTGTTGATAGGGATTCCCCTCCGGCTGGTTATAACCATCCGAATAGGCCAGCGAGCCATCGTTCTGTCGCGCCCAGAAAAAACTGCGACGCTGCACGCCGGGGGTAAAGGCGTCCGGTTCCGGCCACACGCCGCCGCCCGCGATGGTTTTATCGCCGCTGCTGTTGATAATCTGCGGGAAACTCAGCTGCCAGAGTGTGGCATCGTGCGGCAGGACTTCTGCCAGACGCGCCATACTGACGGCTTCGCCTTCGATGCGTACCAGTTGCTGATTCAATTGACTGACAAGGTTGTTGCCGGCCTGCTCAATCAGCGTATGGCTGGCTTCGATGACACGCGGCTGACCGCGTAACATCAATACGGAGAACACCACTGCGGTAGTAACACAAAGCAATAACAGGCCGCCCAACGTCATGCGGGCAGCCAAACGGGTTGGCAACATAATTTATCCTTACTTACCGACTGCATTTTCGATTGAGATAAGAAACTGCCGCTCAGCGGCGAATTGTGCGTTCCGTCACAATCGAGTATCGGCAAAGTCAGGAATAGCTTAAGGCTGCATGACGATTAAATGACAAAGGGTGACTTGCCCGCCAGCATCTGCTCAATCACCTGCAGCACGCCCTCTTGGTTATTGTTGGGAGCCTCAAAGCGCGACGCGTCTTTAACTTTCTGCGGCGCATTCGCCATGGCAAAGCTAAAACCGGATTGCTGCAGCATCTCCAGATCGTTGCCGCCATCGCCGAACACAAGAATCTCACTGCGATCGATGCCCCAGCGTTTGCCCAGCAGATCGAGTCCATGGCCTTTGTGATTGCCCGGCACGATTAAATCCACCGATCCGTGACCGCTGGATGTCGCCGCAGCCGAACCCTGATGCAGGCGCTCAATGTCCGCCATTAGCGGCTCAACGTATTCATCAGACAGGTTAAGGGCAAACTTGAAGAGTTTGTCATCGCCGACCTCATCGAGGCTGCGAATCGGCTTCAGACGATGGCAGTAGTGACGCATTTTGACCAGCCAGCTCTCTTCGATACCCTCAAAGTAGTAAGCGCTGTCGCGTCCACACAGAATGTAGCGCAGTTCTGGATAGTGTCCGTTGTGCAGGGTATCGAGCACCGCGTCAATGTCCGCGCGTGAGAACGAGCCGCAGAACAACTCTTCGTCGCAGTCGATGATCCACGCGCCGTTTTCGGCCACGAAAGCAATTTCACTGGAGATGTCGGGGAAGAAGGATTTGAGCTGGTAATACTGGTTGCCGCTGGCGACCACAAATTTGATGCCGCGCCGTTTCATTTCCTGATAACAGGCCTGAAAACGTGCCCGGTTGTACTGTTTTTTATCGTCGAGGAAGGTGCCGTCCTTATCCACCGCCACCATTTTTACCACGGTCATCATGACTCCTTAGCGCATTGAAAGGAAAAAAGGGCCGTAGAGAGGATAACCTGGTGAGCGAAGAAAGCGGAGAGAAACACGGATGGTGGACACCATCCGTGCAAGCGATATTAGTTAAACGCGCCATTCAGAATCAGCGAGGTGATCACGCCCGTTGCTGCAGCAATCAACACATAGTTGCCATCAACATAAGACCAGTACTCACCACGCGGTGGCTCCGGCAGGCGACGTTCACGCCAGTCATCTACACGATAATGCGGGCCACGGAATTCTGGCGGCATTGGGTGCCCACGACGGAAATCATGGCCATTCCATGCGAAGTGGTCACCGCCGTGGTGTCCTTCCGGCATACGATGGTCAGCATAACGGTCGTGATGATCCGGGCCACGGTCTGGGCCATGACCACGATCGGGACCCCGGTCGCCGCCATGATCAGGGCCACGGCCGTGGTCCTGATGTTGGTCGCCGCCACGCGGCTGCCAGTGTTGGTCACCCGGGCCATCGGCCCAGGAAACGGCTGAAAACAGTGAGCTGCATGCAATAAGTGACGCAATAAGATTTGATGTAGTTTTTTTCATGATGTTGCCTCCAATGATAACGGCAGTTCTCGCACCGTTGAGTATCACTATTCATCAAATGGCAGCAAAAGAGGATTTCCAAAATTCCTAAAAAATCGGTGACTTACAATAAATTACCGCGAATTATCGCTTTCTTAACGATTGTGTCTTTTCTGACATCAAATGGACTCAATGTGAACAAAAAATGGAGATGAGAGGGGGAAAGAAACCCGATCGCGGGGATCGGGTGGATAATGCTAATTCCATAAATTGCATAAAGCGGGTAAACCCTGCAAATTTGAGGGTAAAACTGAAGCACACAACGCCACATCACTAGCATTGCCGATAAACAATACCACTTTAAAATGCAAAATTCTTTTAAAACCCCCTGCTTTTCGGAAAAAACCGTAAAAATTTAACGGGGAAAGAAAATTATATTTCGCTGCCCCTCACTTCCTGACAAATAAGGTCTGTGCTCTGACCAGAATCGGGGAGGGATTAAGCACTCTTTTCTGTTTTGCAGAGGAGCGTGGCGAAAAAAAGGCCGTTACTTGCCATAAAAACATCATAACGCACTATAAAATAAGGCAATTACAAAAACCAATTTTAAAATGGACGGTTTATTCAGAGCAAACTTCAATGTTATTCATCATTCCCTTACGCGCTTATCAGATAAAAATCCTTATTAGCCCCATTAATACACATCTGTGATTAATACCGCGCTTAATATTATCTACATTGAGTTTAGGATTATCCCTCGCTTTCTATTTAACTGAGTGTTTTTTCATCCCTGACGGGTCTGACAATAGAAGATCGCACCTCAGAAAAGGTTATTTCAGGCAGATGATTGCATTAAAAGAATAATAGTGGACGTGCAGACAACGGAATCAACGCGTTGACGATGCCGATAAATGTCGTGTGGTCGATGCCGGATGACGCGCTAACGCGGCGGCAGGACGAACCGGACGGCGCACCAATTCGCCGCTGCAATTCGGGCAGCGCTGGTTCAGGATGGTTTCCACGCAGGTGACACAGAAGGTGCATTCAAATGAACAAATACGGGCATCCGGTGACTCTGGCGGCAAATCTTTATCACAGCATTCGCAGTTAGGACGAAGTTCCAGCATGGCGGTCTCCTCTCAGTTTAGCGCCTATCATCACCTGCTTGTGCGGTCAGCACCAGACCGCTGACGGACACCATCCGGACAGATCGGGACAATCCTTCAGGGCAAAAGCATTACATTCCGCGTTTCACGTTCTATAGTTCAATCGCCACATTTACACATGAGATTATGCAATGCGAATCAAAGGCCTTAACTTCGGTTTCTTTATTGTGATTTTGGCGATCGTCACGGTTGCCTTTTTTGATGTGCTGACACCCTACTTTTCCGCCATCTTCTGGGCTGCGATTCTGGCGGTGATCTTCCATCCATTAAAATCCCTGCTGCGCCGCAAAATGGGCGATCGCAACGGGCTGGCTGCCTTTGCCACCTTAGCGATCATTTGCCTGATCGTCTTCACGCCACTGGCCATCATCACCTCTTCAATGGTGGTGGAGGTCAACACCGTCTACACCAAGCTGCAGAACAACTCGTCGCAGTTCCCTGCGGTGTTTGCCGATCTGATGCAGCATTTACCTTCATGGGCGCGTAACTATCTCGCTGAAAATCACCTCGACAATGCCGGACAGATTCAGCAAAAACTGTCTGAGTTTGCGTTAAAAGGCGGTCAGTACATGGCCGGCAGTGTGTTCCTGATCGGCAAAGGTACCTTCACCTTCACCGTGGGTTTTGGCGTAATGCTCTACCTGCTGTTCTTCCTGTTAAAGGATGGCGCATGGTTAGTGGCGTTGATGCTGGAAGCGCTGCCGCTTTCAACCTACGTAAAGCATCATCTGATGATGAAGTTCGCGGCGGTGTCCCGTGCTACGGTAAAAGGCACGGTTGTGGTGGCAGTGGTTCAGGGGATTCTGGGCGGTATCGCCTTCTGGATCACCGGCATTGATGGCAGTCTGCTATGGGGCACGCTGATGGCGTTCCTGTCGCTGATCCCGGCGGTGGGTTCAGCTATAGTTTGGGTACCAGCAGCGATTTTCTTCTTCGCCACCAGCGCGGTGTGGAAAGGGTTGTTCCTGGTCGGTTTCTTCGTGGTGGTGGTTGGCTTAGTGGACAACATTTTACGTCCCCTGTTGGTGGGTAAAGACACCAAAATGCCAGACTACTTGATCCTGATCTCTACGCTCGGCGGCATGGAAGTTTACGGTATCAACGGTTTTGTCATCGGCCCGCTAATTGCAGCACTGTTTATCGCCTGTTGGAATCTGCTCTCCGGACGTGACAACCGTGAGAATGCCGAAGAGATCGATGAAGAGTTTATCGAAGAGGGGAAATTGCGCGAGTAAGCGGTTTCCCGATCAGGCGGTTGCCCACGTTGGGTAACCGCCCGCTGACTGGAGAACTGCACCGATGTACCAGGGTTGGTTAAAAACGCTCTCCCCCGTGGCGCAAGCCCTGTTCCTGCTCGCATGCCTCACCTTGGTTTTACTGGGCTTGCGGCTCGCTGCACCGTTGATCAATCAGGTGCTGTTGGCTATTTTTCTTGCCGCCATGCTGGACCCGCTGATTAGCCGCCTGGCACAGCGCGGCATTCCTCGCGCCCTCTCTTCACTGCTGGTGATCGTCATCCTGTTAATGCTGATCGTAATCACCATCATGTCACTCAGCGCGTCGGCACCCGATCTGATTAAACTCAGCCGCCAGGCGCCTAATCTGGTCGCCGCCAAGCTGCAATACCTGACGCAATCCCTCAGCCAGATGGGCATTATCCTCACCGCCGATGAGATGCTGAATTTCGTTGATGCGGGAGCGGTGGTACGTTTCGTCACCACGCAACTGTCGATGATTCCCGGCTTACTCTCCTGGTGGCTGATGGTGTTTTTGATGCTGTTGTTTATGCTCATTGAACTGCCACTGCTAAAACGCGTGGTACGCACCAGCGAACGGCACACCCGCTTATTCACGGCACTGGAGGAAGGGATTCAGAGCGTACTGGTCTATGCGCGGGTCAAAACGTTTACCGGTCTACTCGGCGGTGTGATTGTCTGGGCAGTGGCCCATATGATTGGGCTCAAGTTCGCCTTTTTGTGGGGCGTGCTGATGTTTATCTTCAACTACATTCCGGTATTGGGTTCGTTCCTGGCGGCCATTCCGCCGGTAATCCAAACCTTTATCATGTTCGATATCAAAACCAGTCTGATGATGGTGGCATTTTTTGTCGCCCTCAATCTGATGCTGAGTTCGGTGCTGGAACCGCTGATGCTGGGAAAACGCCTGAATATGACGCTGACAGTTCAGCTATTGGCTTTCCTGTTCTGGCAAGCGCTGCTCGGCATCACCGGTGCAATTCTTGCCATTCCCCTCACCTTCCTGCTGAAAAAAGTCTGGCTGGCAGTACGCCAGCCAGCTTAATTGAACGCATCAAATTGTCTGGTCACATTCACTGAAGCCTGTAGGGCACCCGCAACCGACAGCGGGTGCACCTACTGAGGAATAGGTGACGCTTTGATTGTCAGGATTGCGCCTATAGAATGCGAGTATTATCAAAATCCGGACAATTCCTGGCTAACTCCATGATAAACGATGAGCAAAACCTTTCCCCTTATGCGTTCCTCCGCCTTTGCATTCATGCCGAAACCATGGGGCTTGATCGCACGTTCTCTTGGGGACGGGCATGGCGCCGTTACCGAAAAAGCCGTCATGTGCAATATCAGGTGAAATGGCGTTTCGCCAGTTACTTTCACGCCAAAGGCGGCAAATGGAATCGTAAATTTGCGATCTGGCTCAATGACCGCATCACGGAGCGCTACAACGTTGAGATAGCACTTGGCGCGGTGATCGGTCCTGGGCTGCGTATCGGGCATCACAACGGCATTGTCATCTCTAATGTGGTGCGAGCCGGTGCCAATCTGGTCATCCGCCAGAACACCACCATTGGCGTTAAGGACCATACTGACGGCAGAATCGACATCGGCGATAACGTGAGTATTGGTGCTCACAGTTGCATCATCGCGAATAATTTAACAATAGGGAGCAACGTCACCATTGGTGCGCAGACATTTGTCAATAAAGATCTCCCCGATGGCGCCACCTGCTACACCAAGCGTGAGTATGTGATTATTCATCACCAATAATGTCACTCTGGGCACAACAGTGCCCAACGACAATAAATGATCTTCCCCTCAAATCAAATAATTAATAAAAATACGCCAACGAAATAAATAATATATTAAAAACAATAAAAACCCAGTCAGGAATGGATATTAACCTCGTAAGGCAATCACTACAAAATTAACATTTGCGCCACCCACGCTTTAATCATAAAATCCATTAACCATTAAAATAACATCTAATAACTTCTTTCGTGATTAACAGGACTGTGACATGAAGAATGTGCTTATTGTTGATGATCATCCGGTAGTCAGGATGGCACTCCGATTATTACTTGAAACGGATAATATGAATGTCATCGGTGAAACCGATGACGGCTTTGAAGCGATGAACCTCACCAAAAGACTCTCACCGGATTTAATTATCGTTGATATCGATATGCCCTCCTACAACGGCATCGATCTGGTGCAACGCCTGCGCAACAATGACTTTGGCGGCGGCATCTTAGTGCTGACGGGTAAGGACGGCGATCACTATATCAAACGCAGTGCCAGCGCGGGTGCGGATGGTTTTATCAGTAAACGCAATAATATGACGGAATTACACGATGCGATTAGAGCGATTAACGCAGGCTACGGTTATTTTCCGCTGAATCGTAAACGCCATGGCATGGCCGATGATGAACCAGCAGACAAAGCAAAAATTGAAGCTCTCTCCAGTAAAGAACTTCAGGTGCTGGTGTTTTTAACCCGAGGAATGAAAGTCGTCGAAATGGCACAAAAAATGAAAATAAGCGACAAGACGGTTAGCACTTATAAACGTCGACTGATGTAGAAACTGGACATTCATAATATGGTCGGACTCTACGAATTCGCCAAACGCAATAATATCTCCTGAATACCTCATGCTTAAATTCGCGTATCTGCTTACTCTCTTTTTTAGCCTGTTCATTCTGCCCGCGCAGGCGGAAGAGTCTCGGATGATGCAGATATTCAGTCGCGAGCAAATTATCCCACTGACGTTTACCCTGTCCGATAACGACTGGCGTTGGCTGGGTAAAAAACGCGAGATCAAAGTGGGTGTCTATTCACCCGATAATCCCCCTTTTAATCTCACCAGCGACGCGAATACCTTAGAGGGCTTATCGGCTGATTACACCAAACTGGTGCTGCATCATCTTGGGCTTCAGATAAAAACGCACTACTTTCCCAGTCGCAGCGCTGCCTTTGACGCCCTACAACAGGGCGCGTTGGATATGCTGGTTACGGGCGCAGGCAATCAGGAAACCCCGCCAGAACTCTTGCTCAGCCAATCAGTGGTTGATGACTTCCCCGCCATGGTGTCACAAGAAAACAGGTTGTCTGCCCGCCAGGATGAGCCTGCACAACTGCACATCGCCCTGCAGCGTGGCTACTTGAGTGATGCATGGGTGGAGAGCCGCTATCCAGAAGCAAAAATCACCCGCTACCCGTCCGCATTGAGCGCGCTAGCCTCGGTCGCATTTGGCGAAAATGAGGTGTTTATCGGCAATCTGACCTCTGCCAGCTATCTGATTGAGCGCAACTACGCTTCCACACTCTCGGTCGTGCGCATTTTTGAACGCACCGATGCTGGCCACCGATTTGTCTTCCTCGCCGCCAATGCACCGCTACTTCGCGCGGTGAATAAGGTTATTAATGCCATTCCACAACAGCAGCATCAGGCCTTATTTCACCAGTGGGGACAAAGCCTACCCGCTTCACTGGCTGCTCAGCCGCAGCTGTTCAATGACAGTGAGCGGCGCTGGCTGCGCCAACACAAAGTGCTACGTGTGGTGATCAATCCCTTAGACGCGCCCTTTACCCTGAAAGATCGTCAGAACAGCTTCAATGGCATGACAGCGGATTTGCTGCGCTTGATTCATCTGCGCACCGGGCTGAATTTCAAAATGGTTGAAGCTTCCTCGGTCAACGACATGCTGGATAAGTTGAGCAGTCATCAGGCCGAGTTTGCCGGCTCACTGACCTACAGCGCGCAGCGGGAAGATCGTGCGTTATTTTCGCGGCCCTATGTTTATCCGCCCTATGTTTTAGTCAGTAAAGATTCGCTGGGATCGCCGAATTCACTCAGCGAGATCACCACTCTCGCTATTACTCCACAGCATGAACTCACTCAGTGGCTGACGGAAAATTATCCCCATATCAAACTGGTGAACGTTGAGAATGCCAGCATCGCGCTGCAAATGGTTAATGAAGGACGCGTCGACAGCGCGGTGAACAACCTGATATCCGCGCGATATATGATCGACCGCTACTTCAGCAATCGACTGCAGATTTCGGCGCGTCTGGGGGAACATCCTGCCCGCATCGCCTTTGCCATTGGGCGCGAAAACCCAGAGCTACTCAGCATTTTGAATAAAGCGCTGGCGGCCCTCTCTCCCCGCGATATTTCGCAACTGACGATGAAATGGCAGGGCACGCCGGATGTCAAACTGGATACCTGGTTGGCCTATCGCCACGAGTTCTATTGGCTGGCGGGAATCTTTGCGCTGCTGGTAATCACCACTCTGTTCTGGAACTACCATTTGCACCGCGCCATACGCCAACGCAAGGAGGCGCAAGCACGGCTTCAGGAGCAGGCAGCGTTTCAAGAGACCCTGTTTAACGGTACGCCAGTGCCGATTTATGTCATCAATAGTGCGGGTGAATTAACCAACAAAAATCCAGCCTGGAGTCATTTTTTTGCGGATGAGTACAGCCACATCAGCCAACTCCCCCTCAGTGATACCGCGCACCCATTGCACACCATCTGCCACGCTCATATGACGCTGCTGGCGGAGCAAACATCACGAGTTATGCCGCCACAGCGTGGACAGATCGATAACGGACGCGAGCGACGTGAAGTGATCCATCGGGCTGAAGCCTTCCGCGATCATTACGGCAATATCGCGGGTTTAATTTGTAGCTGGCAGGATGTAACCGAGCATGAACGCCTGACGCGCGCGCTCTCTTTAGCCCGGGAGCGCGCCGAGCAGGCAAATCGCACCAAGAGCACCTTCCTTGCCACCATGAGCCATGAAATTCGCACCCCGATCAGCGCGATTATTGGCCTGCTGGAACTGGCGGTTACCGATCGCCAGCAGCAGTGTGATAAGGAGTCGGTGCGGGTGGCCTATGAATCCGCACAGTCTCTGATGGGGCTGATTGGCGATATCCTCGATATGGCAAAAATTGAGTCCGGTAAGCTGGAGTTCACCACGGAATGGGTGAGTTTTGAGAAGCTGGCCGAACCGGTGGTGCGGGTGTTTTCAGGCCTGGCACGCCAGAAAGGCTTGCTGCTGCATTACCACATTGATGCACTGCATCCCGATGAGATTCACGTCGATCCGATGCGTCTGCGGCAGATCCTCTCCAACCTGATCAGTAACGCCATCAAATTCACCGAGCATGGATCGGTAGAAGTGCAGATTCGCAGCCAACCCCGTGAGGATGATCAGATTCAACTGGAAATGATCGTGCAGGACACCGGCATTGGCATCAGCGAAGTTGAGCAGCAGCTGATTTTCAATCCCTATGAACAATCGGCTTCAGGCAAAAAACAGAGCGGGACAGGATTAGGTCTGGCGATCTGTGAGCAGATGGTGGCGATGATGGGAGGATGCATCACCCTACACAGCCAACCCGGCCGCGGCACCCGCATTAGTGTGCATATCCCGCTCTCCAGCCGTAAAGCACTGGATATCCCGGTCGAGGCCGTTTCCCAGCAGGAGTGTTGCAATTTACCCCTCACCATTTTGACGGTGGACGATCACCCGGCCAACCGGTTATTGCTGAAACGACAACTCACTCGCCTGGGGCATAACGTGATTGAAGCGGAGAATGGCGAACAGGCGTTATGGCTATGGCAGGAGAATACCGTTGATTTGGTGATTACAGATTGCAGCATGCCGGTGATGGATGGTTTTGCTTTAACCCGCCAGCTGCGCCAGAAACAGCGTGGCCCATTGACGATCATGGGACTGACCGCCAATGCCCAACCGGAAGAGCGCTTGCGTTGCCTTGATGCGGGCATGGACGATTGCCTGTTCAAACCGCTGCGTTTACCCCAGTTGGATGCCATCCTGCATAACATCCCGCGTTCAGCTGCCGCCACTACCTCAAAGCACCTCAAACTGCATCAGCTCCTCGACCTTAATGCACTGCGCGATCTGGCGCACCATGACGCCGAGATGTTAGAGCGATTACTCAGTGCCACCCGTGAAGAGAACCTGCGCGATATGCAGTTCGCCTACACCAGCTGTGATAAAGGTGACTGGCTGGCACTGGAGCGCAGCCTGCACCGACTGGCAGGATCGGTACAAATCATTGGTGCGTTAGACATTGCCGCGCAGTGTCGCAAGCTGGAAGAGGCGTGCGTCACCCCAATAGAGGCCGTGGATATTAAACAGATGCTGGATGAAACCCTCAGCTGTGTACAACTGCTTAACCAAGCCATTCAGAATTTCATTCAGGAACAGCGGGCCTTGTAAGCAATGAGGCCCGCTATTCTCTATCGTTACGGAATTAATCCATATTATGCCGTGCCGTAAAGTCATACAGGTCGATCATATTTTTCAGCTCTAATTTTTCCATCATGCGGCACTTGTAGGTGCTGATGGTTTTGTCGCTGATGTTCATGATTTTAGCAATCTCAACAATTTTCATACCCTGCGCCAGATAACGCATCACATCCATTTCTCTGGCGGTAAGCGTGGCGATTTTATCCTGTGCACTGTGCGCCTCAGCGAGCATCAGCCGCCGTGCACGCGCGCCGGGAAAATAGCCGTAGCCACGGCGCATCGCGCTCAGCGCATCATGCAACTCTACTAACTCTTTGCGTTTGCTGATAAACCCATCGGCGCCTGCACTGGCACAGCGCCGAATATAGTGTTCACTGTCCTTGCCCGACAGCACAAGAATACCGATATCCGACCCTTGCTGGCGGATGCGCTGTACAACGTCAATACCGTTAAGTGAAGGGATATCGATATCAATGATGAGTAAATCTGGCCGCAACTTTTTCACCAGCACAATGGCTTGCAAACCGTCATTCACCTCCGCAGCCACCACCAGATTTTGCTTTTCAAGCAGCAGCTTGACGGCGAAGCGTGTGACGGGGTGATCATCCACAATCAATACATTTTTCATTCTTCACCTTGCGCAGATTGGCCATTCCCGAACATCGCTGAGAAGGCTGGGTCATTCAGGACCTATCTACACGTTAAATCGGTCGTTCGGACTGAAGACTAAAATAATTAACCCTTTGAATGTCATAGTTTTGTGTATAGGTAAGTAAAGATAAAAATATACAGATTAAATGAATGAAACCCCTGCAAGGGTGGTGTTATGGGGGTGAATAGATCCTTTCATGCGCTTGCCAGCAAGTGTGGTGCTGCGGACAGAACAAATCAGGAACGGCAAGGTGAGAGAGTATTCTAATGTTGTTATGACATCATATCTGGCGGGATGACAATGGACACTCGTAATGGCTTACCTGATTAGAGTGAAGCCATTACTTATGGGAAAATGAATTAGTGTTGCAGTTGACGTTGCTCCAGACTGGTATTAATCGTCTTAATTTCACCTCTCAGGCTTTCGCCACGGTAAACCATCGACGTGTCATATCGCTGATACTTCTCATCGCGAGTGGCGCTGAACCAGTTAAACGAGCCGACGCACAAAATTCCATCATCACCAATTACAATTTTGCTGTGAACACGATTGACCAACTTCGTCACGACACCGATTTCATTAAGTTTTTCCACTGCATCCTTTAGGCGCTGTTGTTTGGATATGCGCGTTTCATAATCAGTATGCTCGGTATTAAAACTTTTGTCCGTGACCACCGTGATATCGATACCGCGAGCTCGCGCCTCAACCATTGATGCGAGAAAACCGGTTTGTTCAAGCTTTTGCCAGGTTAACCAAGGGGAAACAATAGTGATACTCTTACAGATCGCGTTAAACGTTTGGTTTAAAAACGCATCATGTTGCTCAACACCGTGTAACGTTGAGAGCTGCGTTTGTGCAGCATTAAGATCATGGCGTTCTTGGTATTCGAACTGCAATGCATTCCGGGTGGAGGCAAACAGATATTTTGCCAGTAGTCCTCGCGGCGAAGAACCTGGCTGGATCTCGAACACATCCATATCGCCAAAGACCAAAAAGCTATCTTTAGCACGTGAAACGGCGACATTGAGCATGCAGCTGTCTCTGTCGATAAACCCGCCATCTTCGTGCTTCGAGTAGACTGACGAGAAAATTACAATCGCCCTTTCCGCCCCTTGCAATGAATGAACAGTGCCGACCGTTAGTGAATTTTCATCGGCATCACAATTAATATCCAGTTTGCGTAATGACGATTTAATCGCGTTGACCTGAGCCGAAAAAGGCGTGACAACGCCAACTAATTCATTCAAAGGTTTATTGTAATGACGCTCAATGTCTTCCTTATGAGTTGCAAGCCACGCTGCTATCGTCTCTGCTTCAAAGGTGTTATAGCGACTTCCACCATTTGCCTGTGTGCCTTTGCCATCAATATGCAAATAGCCCATCGCAGGAAATATCGTTTCTTTTTCAACCCCTCGTTTGGGCTGCAATTTTCCGTGATAGCACAGGCTATTACAGTAACCAATGATGTTATCGAAGCAACGACGATGCTCGTATAGATACATCCCGCGGGCCAAATCCGAGTCATACTGGTAACGCGAGTTAAACTGGGCAACCTTCATGACGCTGCCAGATGCGGCACTCTTTCCGGAGTCACACACCAGTGCATAAGCCTCATTGAGTTCTTCCTGAGTACCACCCGGTAGAATGTTCTCTTCCACCATATTGCCAATATCTACGCTTGGCAAACTGTTCCAAATGGGTGCAATCTGTTCTGTATCACCAATAACTAATGCTTTATTTGCTAATGCGAAAGAAGCTGCAGCGACCTCAGGCAGTACCTGTCCCGCTTCATCAACTATCAGTAAATCAGCGAAATTATACAGATAGCCATCATCAAACTTTTTCCCGCCAACATGCTCCCTGATGAGCATATGATGAGGAAGCATGTAACAGGTCATCACTACACAAGGGGTAAGCTTCATTCTTCGCAGCCAGCGAGCTTTAACCGCTTTCGCACCTCTAAGACCTTTTTCTTTTTCAAGATGAGTAATCGAAGCCATATCCATCAACCATCGACCTTCCCAGTAATGCGTCGTCACCAGAAACGCAGGGAAACGGAGTTGTGTATCGGCAAGCTCATCGGCTTCGCTCAGGGTTAGCTCCTCCTCGCCAGTGTGTCCCAGCGAATGCCCCATTTCACGCCAACGTATGGCGGCTTCATTTTCACGCTGGGAAACATCCTCAGCAAAAGAAATCTGCTGTTGATACTCCCCCTGCTCCTTAAGCGCTTTTGCAATAAGGTCATCAATAAAGGCATCAATACCTTCAGCAAATGTCCCTTGAAATGCTGCCATTCGTTCACCAAATGTAGCCTCTAAAAAAACACTTATTTGATAGTGACGTTTAGTGCGAACGGCTGGAATCCAGGAGAACAGTGCGTACATCAATGACTCACTGGCTCTGAGTTGCTGCCACTGTTTTTTTCCCTGCGTTAATAGTGAGATTTCATTGGTGATATCGAGCAGTAACGTCCTCTTATTCTGAATATACTGGTTCAGATCGTCGCTTATGGCGTACCGCTCCTCGCGTATGCTATTAAGCCTTCCCCAAATGGGCTCAATTTGCTTCAACTGTGAATGAAGCTCAGCTAAACGCCTGTGTAAGCGTTCCACAACTTGTTCAGTTGATTGACACTCCTCACCGGGGAAAGCCTCTCTTGCCTTTTCAAGAAAGAAGACTTCTGCGTTTTCCAGATATTCAAGGGATTCGACACGTTTAAAAAAATCTTCCGTCTGATATTTTTTTGCGGCATCGGCTTTTCGACTCGATGACGGAAAGTAAGCGCCAAAGCTTCTGACATCAGGCAGCCAACGCCCCGCCATAGGACCTGTACCGCTTGAAAAATCTTTACCGAAGGCCTCAATAATATTGGTTACCGCCTGATTGTTGGTTGATGTCGCTATCACCAACGGTGGCTCATCTTTGTTAAGCGCCGCCCTTGCCCACTCAGTAGCAATGATCGAGAGAACCAAGGTAGTTTTCCCTGTTCCTGGAGGACCATTCACCGCAAGAATATCGCCCGACTGTTGAGTAAGAAAATGACTTAGGGCATCGCGCTGTGCGACAGCCAGCGGAAACTTATCACCGGAATGCCCCAGACGTTCGCTGAACATGGCATTGCTGGCAAGGAGTGGCTGTGTCGTGGGCTTTTCTACTGAAGCAAAACGTGAAAGTAGTGGAACCGCTTTTTTGCTCGACAGCAGATGATCGTACATCGGCAATATATGAATGCTGGCACCTCCAGTCTGGTTGGCTTTAATAACATAGCCATATCCAGCGGGTTCATATTGCTCAGGTGATTTGAGCCATTTGCCAGCAACATGTTTTAAAAGTTCATCAGTATTTTCACGGTATTTTTCCCACGACTGCTGATAACGAGCATATCGTTCCTCCCGTTGTTCATCTGATTCCTCTCGCTGCACATCCTCATTGTCGGTGCCAAAAGTGATTGAATTATGGGTGGTTTTGTATTTGTCATATGTCTCCATTTCACCAATAGAGAAAGTACCTTTGGGGAGCGGTTCAAGCAGATCACGGGGAATGGTGGCGGGAGCAGCTGGAAATAAAAAACCTTCGCGGTTCAGCAGAGCGGAGGTGACCAAAGGCGTAACAATGGCCGGAGCACCTGCTGTTCTTTCTTTGCCGTGTTTTAACTGACGAATCCATACCTGTGGGCGCAGCAACACTTCGACAGTTTTAACCTCAAGGTTTTCACCCTGGAAGAGTGATTTGACAATCTCCTCATCCAACCTTCCAGCCGAAACATCCTTCGATTTTGTGAATGAATCTTCATCTTTGCGCTCGAATGCTCCTTTTCCTGATTCGGAATCAGCCAAGGTATTACGCCAGTATGAAGTGAATCCCTGAGTATTGCTGTCCATCGCCCATCCCGTAACTTAGATAATGTTATTCATTTCGTTGAGATAAATATTACTTATCATTTAATATTGTCCACGATGCGAGCTCTAATTCAACTATTTGTTTTAGCTGTCATTGATTGTTCACGCCCAAGAATATTCGTCATTACCGCTAACATCAGAGTCGCGGAGTGTCCTTGATATAATGAAGAATTATGATGGGCTGAACCTTAGGGTTATAAGCGAATAATCACCCAAGCACCTTATTAACCTCGCGCAAGCGCCCCACCCGAATTCGCGTTGTTGCAGGCATTGTGGTGTTATTATAATCCCTCAACCCCAGCATCACATTGTATCCGTTGAATAATCCGGCATCGCCCAAGCGGGGCACCGGCAGCAGCCGGGTCGGCACCGTCAGCCAGAATCGCAAATCGTAATCACAGCCCAGCAAGGTGTGCAGCAGCGCCATCACGTCCTGGCGGAGTTGCCCGTCAGGCATCCAGCCCTTCGCTTCTGCGGGATCGTCTGTCGAGAGCTCGACCCGCGAGCAGTAACCCGCCACGTGAGTTTCATCGCCCAGTATCGGATTTTGATCGAGCGTCATGCCGCCGCGTATTGAGAGGCGGGCGCGTTTTGCCACTGGCATCCTCACCGGATGGTGTGCAAAAACCTCAACTTTGGTATTCGGTGCCTGGCTGTTGATCACCGCTACGATGCCTTCCGCGGTGTGCGTGGTATGCAAGAGTGGTTGCAATATTGCCAGCAGGCGTGATGATGGTTGATCGCCGCTGTGGATGATGCCCGTAAGCGCCATCAGGCTTTGCGACACCGTATCCATACCGCCCGGCTCAAAGGTGGCCGGATAGCTGTATTTGCGCCAGATGCGGTAAAACTGTGTCATCAAGCGGTGATTGAAGATATCCAGAAACGCTGCCATCGCATCCGCACCGTCGCGGCCCTGATTAATATCGTCAATGATGCTGGTGGGCAGCGGCGAATCCACACCGTACAGGCCAAAGAAGTTAGTTCTGACCGTTGGCGCGGCATCCGGATTGTCAGCATCATTTTCCGTACACTTCAGCTCCCCGGCGGGAAAGCCCAGATGCGGATTGGGGCGAAAGCGCACCGGATCACTCTCGGGCGTGCGGCCCGTGCCAAGACGGCTGCCGGTCGTCTGCTCCAGCAACTGGCAGAAACGATAAAAATTATACCGAGCTGTCTGGTCGCGGCCTTTTTCGTCCAGCCAGAAAGGTGGCAGCGTCTGGCTGTTTTCGTTGTTATCCATGCTCAGATCAGCACCCTGTCAATGCGGCGTTCAGGCCAAGCCCATTCGGTGCCAGAAGCGGTCAACAGCACCGTCAGTTGGGTAAAGCGCAACACGCTGGCGTACTGCGTCAGGAACTGCTCCAGCAGCTCGCAGAACAGGCGGGCATCACCGGTGCCGCTGAACTGCGTTTCATCGAGCGCCACACGAATGCGCACGCCGTGCCAGTGATACGACGAGTTATAGTCCTGACGCCAGCTGACGTGACGGATACCGCTGATACGGCGGCGGTTGTTTTCGTCGTCGCTCCAGTCGAATACGGGCGATCAATATCACCGCTTTCAAAGCCAACCATCACACCCGTGCCATCCATTAACGGCCAGTGGAAGCCGTATTCTCCCCCTGCATAAGGTTTTGCCAGGCGTATCCAGCAGCTTTCAAAACCCTTCTGCCACTCACCCCGGTCAAGATCGAAGCGAATGCGGTAACGCCCCTGAGCATCAATGTGGGAGTAGGTATCATTTTCCTGCGTAGATGACACGCGGGCAGGCAACGTTCCGCTGATGGTCGGCCAGCAGAGTTCCTCTGGTCGCCATGTGTAATCACGGCTCCAGGGAACAGCTGTGAATGTGATGAAATAAGCGGAATCGCGGGAGATATTCTCGCAATCAGTGCTGACGACCAGTAACCCTTCTGGCGCATCTGGCCACGCCTTACCTGGGGTCGTGATGATCATCCCCGGACGCAGCGTCATGCAGTTGGATTTACCCTCAAACGTCACCAGCGTACTGAGATGACGTTCACTGCGGATACCTGCATACCAGATGCCCTGGCCGGGTTGCTCCTCATACGCTTTTCCGGCATCGGGATAATGCTCCGCCCAGCGATGGTCTGTACCACGTAGTGCACGATACTCCTCGCTGGTTCTGGCTTCCGCTTTCATATCGCTTTGTGCGCTGCGGTAGTTGTCATCATTGACGCCGACCTGCTTCGGCACGGCATTGCGAACTACATGCATATCCCAGACCGATTCCAGGCCTCCGTCAAACAGCCCGGAAGGATGGCGGAAAGGTATTGCCGGTCCCTTGATCCAGCCCTGCGCGTGATCGGTGAAGATAATGGCATCTTCATTGCTTTCTTCATCATACTGACGATAGAACGACACACCGACATCGGCCAGACGTCTGGCGATATGCGCATAATCGGACTCTTCGTACTGCATCATAAAGTCACGTAGCGGATAGCGGGTGTTGAGCTTCAGGGCAAAGCCCATCCGGTCAATCAGATGATTTTCCAGCGTCTTTTCAGTCAGGCTGATAATGCTGTCATTGAGGTAAACTGCGCTGTTGCGCCCCTGCGTCATGCGCACCATCTTGTGTTCAAGCACAACGCTGTAGTGGGTCTGGTCGGCGCTGGTATTATGCTGACGGAATTGCGTGATGATGCCTGGCACGATGCGCGGAGTAAGTTTTTCCCAGGGTTTACCATCCGGATACATCAACAATTCAGCAGAGTAGTTGATCAGCAGCGTCGCAGGGATATCGCGAGTGGTGCTGGTAAATTCAACCTCATAACGGGGGATCTGACTCAGCGCTTCACTGCCGCTGAATTTCAACACCGAAATCTGAATATCCGGGCGCTCCTGGCTGAGTTTTTTCAGCCGGAGTTGGTAATGGTTACAAGCTCCGTATTTACCACTCTCAATGATGTAATCCGCAATTCCCATGGTTTCCCTTCCCTTTTATCCCTGTTTCAACCCAGTCACTGAGTCAGTAAAAACAACCTCAATCCACCCCACAATCCCGCAGTGAGTAAAAGCAGTGAAACAAATGCCATCTGCGGCGAGCGCCACCAATGCATTTCTGCAGGGCCGCTACAGCGAACGATGTCCCAATGAGCGTCCATTTGCGCGACTTCTGGCAATCGCTTTTCCAGCTGCTGTAGCAGTGACTGGCGTTCAGTATCGTTTTCAACCCGATATTTACCTGAATAGCCAAACTTCAGCATGCGTTGATAGCAGACCAGTAAGGTTTCTGAGGGTGCTGGTTCGCGCAGCAGATTTTTGATGTGTTCGTAGAAATGCTCGCCACCATTGAGATGCCCAAGAAAGTGCCCCTGCAAAGGTGTGCGCCTCCACCAGGCTGAAATATCGGCTTCCGGAATGGTCATGATCAGTTCGTCGAGAAAGACGCAGTGCGCAAACTTGATTTCGTCGCAGAGAGAGTCAGGTGCACCGGCTGTGTTGAGTTTGTCCTGGACCTGTTGGACCATGCTGAAGCAATGCTGGTAGAGCGCATCATCAACGGTGATGGATTGTCCGTTTCGGACAGCAAGCGCTAGCAGCCAGGTATCCTGCATTAGCGTATCGAGGGTAGAAATTGTTATATGAGAATCTTGAGAAATCATTGGCACCATCCTGGTGTTATCTGAGCGTTGTTAATCCTTCAACGCTGTAGAAGTTTTAAGGGTTAAAATTGTTTGCATTAGCCTCTGTGGTGGCTGAAAGATGACGCCAGAGCCTTTCTCCACTAGGCCCCCTCAAAACCACACTGGCATCGATACTATTACTTAGGGTGACAGTCGATCAAGTAAACAGTATGAAAGTCTGATCTAAGTCGAATTTATGCACTAAAAATCAGATCCACTTAATTGTTTAATGTCACGCTGATAAAGCCCTGAACGCCTGCAAGAACGATGTTATGGGGGGATCTGACGACCGACTTCCGGATATTGCTCGGCAAACTCTTGCGCCGCCGCCTTCAGATAACGCATTTCGCTGTCAAAATATTTTAGAAAATCATGATCGTTCATTGCTCACCTACTCAACCAGCGCCAGATACAACACAGAACAGAGTGAAACCAGCCACAGCACCAGCAGTGAGAGCATTGCCCGGTAAAAAATAACTCTTGTTCCGCGCAGGCGATCAGTCAGAGAACGCGGGCGGGCGAATTTTTTCGGCCACAGCTGTGCCATGCCATGGTCAAACTCAGCGAGATCGTCTTCGTTGTTGAGTAATGCGAAGAGCCGTTCATCCAGCCATAAACGCCAGCAGTAGGAGTGGGTGACGAAAAACAACATCATTAAAGGCAGGCTCAGCGCGGAGTAGAAAAGATTGAGTATCAGCGCCAGCGGTGGCAGTGTCAGAGCGGCAAAGTAGCGCCAGCTCGACAGATGAATTTGCACAATCCGCTTAGTCATCATGCTTTCTGACATGGCTGTTCCTTGCTGAATGCTTCCAGAGTGGCAATGTGTACAGGCGTGAGAACAATCTGCGGACGTCGGGAAGTGACGAGTGCAACGGCCTGGTCGGCAGAAGAAGCATGCCCTTCAGCCAGCAGCCACGCCGCAACCACTGTGGCACTGCGCGATAACCCCAGAGCGCAGCAAACCAGCACCCTGTCATGTGCCTGACGTAGCTGCTGTAGCTGTCTTACTGCAATGCGCAAATGCTGAATGTCTGGCACCAGCAGATCCATTAAGGGATAGGACTGCCAGCACTGTTCACCTCGCTCGCCCTTGTGGAATTCTGCTGTCAGGTCAAAAACAGCAATATCCCGCTCTGCCTTGCCCGGAAATCTGCCCAGCGATACGCCAGCGGCAATCTCATTACTTTGCGCTGTATGCCGGGAAAACCAGCGGCGGGAAATTTTTGCACCTGCCAGGTAAGGCAGAAGTAGCAAGCGTGCGGAGAGAGATAAGTTGCCGTGGCTGTTTTTCTGGAACACCGTCACGCCCAATCCGGCATAGCCCGCAGCCACTGTCAGTAGTGCTAAGGCAGGCCACAGCAGCCAATAACCACAGGGAATCGCTGTTCCTGCCAGTAAAAACAGCATGCCACCGAGGCAGTATTTACTCGCAAGACGTCGCGCGTGCCGTGTTGGCCGCTGCCAGCGCCATTCTCCTTCAATCGGAATGACATAGCTGATGATGATTGCAACTACCATTCCGCTAATCACATCAATGAAATGGTGTTGCCAGGTCGTCAGAACGGAAACGGCAATCAGCAGGAACCAACAGCATGAAACGATTCTCGCATGGCGATTCAGATGCTGGTGAAAGCGTAACCAGAGCAACCAGGTCAGGATGATGTGCAGTGAAGGAGCTTGATTATAGGGCAAATCGAACTGTTCAAGCTGGCGGAACAGCCAGCCGAAAGCACCCTGGGTTTCCGGGCGCGTGAAGGTAAACTTCAGCGGGAAAAGCAAAAACGCAGCACACGCCACCAGCGATGCCGCAAGCAGGCGACAACCGTGACGCATCAGCTCCTGTCTTGAGGTACAGATGAACAGTGAAATGCCGTATAGCAGGTCAATGCTCCAGTAAGGCACGATAGTCCAGGGAATAAACGGGATCGCATGCTCCCAGCCAAATACCAGACTGCCCACATCGTCGCGAGTCGCGGTAAAGGTATTCACCTGCCCATAGCT
Source organism: Pantoea vagans (assembly GCF_001506165.1). Classification (NCBI taxonomy): domain Bacteria; kingdom Pseudomonadati; phylum Pseudomonadota; class Gammaproteobacteria; order Enterobacterales; family Erwiniaceae; genus Pantoea; species Pantoea vagans. The sequence goes on from NZ_CP011427.1 coordinate 2,901,084, forward strand.
CAGAAAAAACAGCGGCCCCAGCAGCATCAGCCAGCCAAGCCCCTGTTTCCAGGGGCTGTAAGGGCGTTGTGTCAGCAACGATTCAGTCATGCTGTTTTCTTACCGCCAGCGACACGGTAAAGATGCCAAACTCATCAATCAGTTGGTGGCATTTCTCAAATCCAGCTTCTTCGACCAGCGTATCCATCTCTCTCTGGCTGCGTACACGCATCAGCCAGGGAATGCCGTTTTGATGGCTGGTTAAGGTCCATGCGATGGTTTTCAGCTGCGGATGCCACGGCTGTCCGGTATAAACCAGCACACCACCTGGCGGAATGGCTACTGCCAAACCGGCCAGCGACGTTTTTATTAGCTGGTTGCTGGGGAACAGTTCATAGAGACCTGAAACGATGCCCAGCGTCGGCGCAGGCGCGAGTGTAGCGAGCGAGTCATAATCAAAGGCATTGCCTTTATTGAACTGCGCGAGATGGCCTAATTGACGCGCTTCAATCATCGCCTGGCCTTTTTCCACATTCAGATCGCTGTAATCACGCAGCAGGATGCTTTCAATTCCCGGTTGCTTCTCCAGCGCATCAAGAACGTAGCGGCCATGTCCAGCGGCAATATCGACCACGCGAACCGGTAAATTGTGCTCTTGCAGTTTTGCTACGGCTTGCGCAATCACCTGCTGGATATTTTCTTTGCGCACGCGGATGCCGCGCCAGCCAATGCTGTTGAGATACTGTCTGTCGATAATGCGACCAACAATGCCGGTGCCTTCAGCCGTATTGCGGTAGACATAATCCAGCGTGCTGCCAGAATCAAAGCCGGTTTCATATCCCAGGCGCATGCCTTTAGATAGCCTGCCAATGGTTTTCATGCCAAAACTCAGCGCAGCGTAGGACATGCCTTGTGGTGAGCAGCGTTTAGGTGGGGCCTGCAATTCTCGGTACGCATCAGCGCCCGGGCTCCACTGATCTTCATGGCTGTAATCGAAGGTGTAAGGAGCTGCGTTATAGAGCTGTTCGATAAACGGCTTCATTTTATCGAAGGCAAGCTGGCGATCCTTCTCGCCGAGCGTGTCGTGATAAAAGCCCGGCAGAATATGCTGCTCTTTAATGGCGCTGCGCAGCCCCTGATAGAATTTTTGCTGTGGTTTGGTGTGCACCACAAAATCATCGCCGGAAATCAGCAGTTGGGTGGGTACGGTGATAGCGGCAGAATCAGAAACAATGCGCTCCGCCGTTTTATACAGGTCCAGCAGAATATTCACCGCAATCTGACGAGTGATGAGTTTATCCTGCTCAAAGCTTCTGATTCGCTCAGGATCGTGGCTGAGAAATTTTCCCTTCACGTAAGAGTTCACGTAAAACAGGCCGCGAATGCGTTGCAGCAACCCCAAGCCCGTGCGCGCGAAAGGCACATACAGCTTCACTTTAAACGCGGGAGATGCCAGCACCATGCCACGAATTTTAGGCGCATAATCATGTACCCAGGTAGCGACCAGCACTGCGCCGACGCTTTGCGCAATCACAACAATGTCTTCAATACTCACCTGTGCCTGCTCAGCCACAAAGCGGACAAACTCATCGACGTCCTGCACTGAACGAGCAAGGCTCGGGCTGTAACCACGCTCTCCCGGCGAATGGCCGTGCCCACGTGCATCCCAGGCGTAAAAATGGGCATCCGGCATCAGCAACTCATCGACAACATGCTGTAAACGTCCTGAGTGCTCATGCCCGCGATGAAATAGCACAATCACTTTTTTGCTCTGCGCATCCTGCGCGGGCCAGTGGCGAAAATAGAGTGATTCACCGTCGCTGGTTGAAAAAGATCCTTCCTGAAATAAACGTGCTTCCCGGCTCATGGTAGTTTCCTTGTAGCTTGCTGTTGTAATTCGACAAAACGATTTAATAACGCGGTTTTAAATTCGGCCTTGTTGTCCTGATAGCGCACAGGATCGTCGATATAAATATCGATAAAAAACGGCACTGGTATTTTCTGGCCTTTGCCCATTGAGCGATCCAGCCCGTGCATATAGACAGGAACGATGGGCACATCCGGGCACTGCTGGCTGAGATGCCACAGGCCTGATTTTATTTCTGACAGTTTCCCCGGCTCACCGCGCGTGCCCTCCGGGAAAATAATGACGATTTTCTTTTCCGCCAGCGCATCAACGCAGGCCTGCAACGGATTGGCCTGATGCGCCCCGCGATACACCGGGATAATGCCAATCACCTTGAGTGCGAACCAACCCACCACTCTGTTTTTCAGAAAGTAATCGGCGGCAGCAACCGGCTGTACGTCCACCAGCGTCGAAAGCGGAAACAGCGTGAACAACGTCAGTACATCCAGATGACTGTTGTGATTCGCCACAATAATTGCCGGTCCTGTTTTCGGCAGTTTCTTACGGTTAGCAACGGCGACACCCAGCCAAATCCACACCACCGGGTAAGCGATGCAAAGGGTAAAGATCCAGCGCAGCATTCGGTTCATGAGCGCCTCTTACACGTAGAAGTAGTAATAGAAGTGGAAGAACAGCGGTGCGGTGTAGATGAGCGAATCGAGGCGATCCAGAATACCGCCGTGTCCGGGCAGCAATTTTCCTGAATCCTTCACACCAAAGTCGCGTTTGATCGCCGACATCACAACATCGCCGCAAAAGCCGCTGGCACCAATAATCAACCCGGCACCCAGCGAGTGGAGATAACTCATTGGTGTGAGCAGTGGGCCAAGAATCACCGCCAGCAGCATGGTGGTGAGGATGCCGCCCAGCAGACCGGCCAGCGTTTTATTCGGGCTGACTTTGGGCGTCACTCTGATCCTGCCCAGCGATTTTCCCCATAGATACTGGGCAATATCATTCAGCTCAGTCAGCGCAACGAGGAAGAACACCAGCAGCGCACCGGCGCTGGCGTCAGAACCGGGTAAAGTCATCAGGTAAGCGACGTGGCTCAGAGCGAACACGGTGGTCATCATGCCCCAGTGCATCACCGATGCTGAGTGCAGAAAACCTTTGGTATCACCGGCAATCACCATGCGAGCAGGCAGGAACAGGAAGACGTAAACCGGGATAAAGATGATGAACATGCCGTACCAGGCCATGCCGGTCCAGAGGTATTGAACCGGGATGGCGGCATACATCCACAGCAGCGGCATACTGTCCGAACGTCGCGTGGGGGCCAGCGTCAGATACTCTTTTAACGACAGGAAGCTGATGAAGCCGAAAAAGGTTAGCGCCAGCCATTTAGGAGACAGCATTGCCAGCGAAAACAGGCAGATAATTACCCACCAGCTATTAACGCGCTGCTGCAATTCCAGCCAGTTGCGCTGCGGGCGGCATTTTCTCAGCACAAAAATAATCAGCGTCGCCAGAATAAGTATGGCGAAGATGCCACCCAGGCAGTAATAAAGCACTTGTCTGGAATCAGCCATTTTTCGCCTCCATCGCACAGCGGCAGCGGTTCAGACTGGTCCAGCACAGCAACAGGGCGGCGATGGCAAACAGTGCGTTAGCGTAGCCGATATATTGCGGCCACAGCGCAATCACCAGACCGAGAGCACCGAAGAGGAATGCACGATCGCTTTTTCCCAACGGACCACGATAACTGCGGATGCCGTTCAGCGTCTGACACATCACACCGCAGAATTCGCTCAACCAGGAAAGCAGCACGACCAACACTACCAACCACGGCGAGATACCTGTAACAAACGCAAAAGCCAGATACAGTGCGGCGTCAGAGATAATGTCACCGACCTCGTTGAGGATTGCTCCAACGATAGATTGCTGATTGAACTCTCGGGCTAACATGCCATCAATGGCGTTTAACGCCATGCGGAAAAACAGGAAGATAGGCAAGGTGATAAAAAAGCGCGGATCGGGGAAACACATCAACAGTGCGCCCAGTACCACAGAGGTCAGCATGGCAAACAACGTTACCTGATTCGCAGTGATACCCTGCGCATGTAACCTGACAACCAGCGGTCTTAATAAATTCTGAAACTTCGGTTTTATATCGTATAGCGTCACTTTGTGGCTCCTGCCGTAAAAATTGAACAGTTACTTCAATAGTTCCAAATTCAGGGTGTTATCCCTCACTTCAATGGTGCGCGGTGAGTCCGGATCAAGCTCCTCGCGGCTCAGCACCTGTTTCCATGTGCCGCGATCCCTGTCAGGCTGGCGGAACAAGCCCACGACCGCGACGAACTGCGCCAGCTCCTTCATTGGCATGTCCAGCTTAACGGCGGCTTTTACTCCCGCAGGCTCTATAGGCAACTGTTTAATGCGTTAGTAGAAATGCTCGCCACCATTAAGATGCCCAAGAAAGTGCCCCTGCAAAGGTGTGCGCCTCCACCAGGCTGAAATATCAGCTTCCGGAATAGTCATGATCAGTTCGTCGAGGAAGACGCAGTGCGCAAATTTGATTTCTTCGCAGAGAGGGCCTGGCGCACCGGCTGTATTGAGTTGGTCCTGGACCTGTTGGACCATGCTGAAGCAACGCTGGTAGAGCGCATCATCAACGGTGATGGATTGTCCGTTTCGGACAGCAAGCGCTAGCAGCCAGGTATCCTGCATTAGCGTATCGAGGGTAGAAATTGTTATATGAGAATCTTGAGAAATCATTGGCACCATCCTGGTGTTATCTGAGCGTTGATAATCCGTTTACGCTGTAGAAGTTTTAAGGGTTAAGACTGTTTGCATTAGCCTCTGCGGTGGCTGAAAGATGACTCCCATAGCCTTTATCCACTGCTAACCTTCATAACCACACTGGCAGCGATACTATTACTTAGCGTGACAGTCGATCAAGTGAACAGTATGAAAATCTGATCTAAGTCGAATTTATGCACTAAAAATTAGATCCAATTAATTATTTATTTTTGTGCGGACTACAGCCCTGTCCTGCCCCAACATTGTTAGCCTGAGCAGAATTGCTGAAGCTCCTCTGCGTAGCAGAAAGGGCCGAGTTTCATCTGATTGCTTACTATGAGCAAAGAGAAGTGACGGTACCCAAATGGCAACCGGACGCAAAACGTAGGTAGGTTCCAATACAGCGAATCGAGTAGCTTTTAACAAGGGTGGTGTTATAGGGCCGAGTCGACCCTCACGAATTAATGGCGATGAATAAATGCCGCCGCTGTATCCAACGCATGACACGCGGCATCCAACTGGTTATCCCGCTGGAACACGTGATGCATACCATCATAAATATCCAGTTGCACCGCATCGCCTGATTTCGCGACTTTGCTCGCCAGACGAGTAGCATCATCCAGCAGCAGTTCCTCGCTCCCAACCTGAATTAACAAGGGTGGCAATGCAGCAGGATTTGCGAACAGCGGCGATGCACGTTGATCTTGCGCATCATGGCCCTGCAAATAGCCTTTGGCGGCATCCTGCAGTATTGCGGGCTGGAAAATCGGATCGCTCATCTCTGGATCGTTAAACGATGCACCGCTAAACGTCAGATCGGTCCAGGGCGAAAACACCACCACCGAGCGGATGCTGGCTGCCAGATGTGGATATTGCAGCGCCACCAATGCCAACGCCCCACCCGCAGAATCCCCTACCAGGGTGATCTGCGTGATCCCGCTGCTGATGAGTCCTTCCAGCACTTCAACCACCTTTTCCGGTGCCGCCGGGAAAGGATGTTCCGGTGCCAACGGATAGTCCAGCACAAAGGTTGAGTAGCCAGTACGGGCCGCCAGTTGACTGGCAAAGCCGCGATACGCCTGCGCACTCCCCAGCATATAAGCGCCACCGTGAATGAATACGATCACGCGTTCGCTATGCGTGGCCTGAGGATGCAGCCACCAACCCGAGGCATCGGTTTGTTCCATGCGCACACCTTCTGCCAGCGGCGTTTGGGCGCACATCGCGTCATAGTATTCACGCATCGAACCCGTAAAGTTACTGCGATGTTCCTGCAGTTCAGCCAGCGATTGTGCGACCTGCTGACGGTCATGCGCGGTTAAGGGATGTCTGGTCATGTTCATGATGTTATCCAACGTGTTTGGGTGTGGAGCCACGTTAAGCCATTCCCATTTCGGCAACTAGCTGGCTTAATGGAATACCATCTATTCCAGACTGGACTTCATATGGACCGACTTGATGCCATCCGACTGTTTTTGCGCGTAGTAGAGTGCGGCAGCTTTTCCACCGCTGCCAAAGAAGCGGGCGTCGGCCAGTCTGCCGTCAGTAAACAGGTTGCCGCGCTGGAGGGCCAGTTCAAACAGCAACTCCTGAAGCGATCATCCCGAGGCATCGCCTTAACCGAGGCAGGCAAAGCCTTCTATGACGGCGCACTGCGCCTGCGCGATGAGTTTGAGCAGTTGGAAACCCGCGTAAAATTCGGTGCGGATGAGGCGGCAGGCACGCTACGCATCTCCGTCGCGCCGGTGTTTGGTCGCTTCTATATCGTGCCGCGCTTACCCGCCCTGCTGGAACGCCATCCGGCTCTTAACATCGAACTGCGTGTCTCTGAACGGCATGTGAATTTGATAGAAGAGAATATCGATGTCGCCATCCGGCACGGCGAACTGCAAGATTCGGCGCTGACACAACGCAAGCTGGCGGAAAGTCCGCTGATCACGCTCGCGAGCCCGGAATACCTTGCGAAGCATGGTGCACCCACCTCACCTGCTGAGTTAAGCGGACATCAATGCATTGCCTTCAATGGCGGACGCGGTGTGCATCCGTGGCGGTTTTTGGATGGGCATGGAAAACCGTTTACGCTGATGCCTCAAGGACGATTTCAGAGCAATGACGGCGAACAGCAACGTGCTGCTGCATTAGCTGGCATGGGTATTACTCAGTTTCCGGCGTGGCTTGCAGGACCGGATTTGGCCTCTGGCGCGTTGGTGCCGGTGTTAAGGGAGTTTGCGGTGGGGTCGATGTCGATTAGTGCAGTCTTCGCGACAAAGCAGATGACGAACAGTAAGGTGAGAGTGTTTGTGGAGTATTTGCTGGGGACGTTGCGGGAAGATTTGCCGTCGGGGGTTGGGGATTGAAAATGGGGGATGGAGAATGAATCGGGAGGTGAGCGTGGAACCCACATTGCAGCAGGTGATTGATTTTGTGCGTGAGATCTCAGGGGATGTTAAGTCGGTGATTACCGAGGAGACTCGGCTGGAAGCGGATTTGGGGATTGCAGGGGACGATGGAGTTGAGCTGCAGGAAGAGGCTGAGAAGCGGTTTGGGGTTTCGTTTGTGACTGAGGGGAGATCGTTTAAGGAAACGTTTAGGCTGGGGGAGAATGAGTATCTTTTTACTGCTGAGGGGCTGGATTTATTCGGGGTGGGTCGGTTGATTGGGTGGTTGAAGAAGGAGCCGCGGGCGGTGGTGCGGGATTTGACGGTTGGGGAGCTGTGGCGGGTGTTGAGGGGAGCGAATGTTTAAAACAATTCATGAAGTTCAAACCTAATAGCGATCTCGCAAATTTGGGGTCGCTATTAGAATTCTGGTCAATTTGGTTTATTTATTCCACAAAGTTCTATGTACTTTACCTGTTTGGTGATACTCAGCCACAAGATCGATAAACTCCTTAAAATCAAAGTTCTCTTCTACCAATCGGTTAACTGATTGCCAGTCGATACTGGTTCGTTCACGTGCCGGGATGAGCGTCTGGCTGTTCCCCGGATCTTGTGGGTTCAGCAGGATCACACCAATACCATGCAGCGCGCAAAGCATCTGTAGTTCCCGTTCCACTCCACGCTGCTTATCTTCATTAATCTCTGTAGCAACGAGATAACCAAAATGCGCCCAGCTTGAATTACTCACTGCCTGAAAGAAGCACTCACGCACGTTACTTCGATTAAGCTGGCGTTTTACTTCAAAAGACCATAACCGGGTCAAACGGCCCTCGCTATGGCGAACGCAGTTTTGTACAACTGTATCCCAGCCTTTATCCAGAGGCTGCAGCGCAACAATATCGGGATAAAGCCAATGATTTGCTCCCAGCCCTTTGTTATTGCTCGAACGCTTTTCATCGATACGGCGACAAAGTAACTCTTCTTCTTCCGACAGATACTCAATCAGTAATGGATAAAGCGCATGTTCAGTAAAACTCATTGTTTGTACTGAAGGTACTGGTGTCATGTCAGAGAGTGGCATTATTTGATTAGTCTCAACAAGATCCTCGCCCCAGTAGTATAATCTTGGCCTAGGCTTATCCCTTGTCATCACTTGCGGGCACATAGCTTTAGCTTTCACTGTTCGGCTTCCCCCGACTTCCGCAGTGATCTGATCCAGAAAGTCCTCATCACTGGCGAAGCGCGTATTTTTGCGTTTTTCAGACAACTCATCTTTATAAATTTCGATGATTTTTTGCGCCAGCTGGCGAGCAGTGAACTGCTTGCCGGGATTAGCTTGCAACACGTTGATAATCATCTGGGGACGACTGGTTTTTAACATGCCTTTATTCCTCATCAGCACCTGCAACGCTGATGTTTTATTGAGTAACTCCTGTCAACGCCACAGTATACATTCACTAAGCTACAGAACCATGCTCGGTATCCACCTCTCTATTTTTAATGGACAATCATTGAATTACATTTTCTTTGCGAGCATGATCGCACCAACTTGAACCTCTTAACCTTCGGCTATGATCTCACGTAAAGCTTTGCAAACGGCAATTTCAAATGTGGCTATCTGGCGCAAGGACGATCAATGTGCGCCGCATAAACCCCTGCTGTTGCTTTATGTTCTATCTCAATACCTGAAAGGTCATTCCCGACTCTTCGATTACGGACAAGAGATCCACGAACCGCTGATAAAATTGCTGGCTGACTTCGGCCCTAAGCGTCGTGACTACTATCCAAATATGCCTTTTTGGCGTTTGAGAAACGACGGATTCTGGTCATTGGAAAATACGGAAGGATGCAAACCTCGCAAGGGCAATATTCAACCAACAAAACGTGAGCTGATTGAGAATCACGTTTCGGGTGGTTTTGACGAAAGCAGCTTCCAGATCCTTCGGGAAGCACCTGAAATGATCAATAAACTGGCGCTTCAGATCATGTCTGAGCGTTTCCCAGAAAGCCTTCAGATACTTATCGCAGACCGTCTTGGATTTGATTTTACCAGGCTGATGAAAGCACGCGATCCGCGTTTCAGGGAGATTGTATTAAGGGCCTATCACTCACGCTGCGCTATCTGTGGCTACGACTTACGACTTGATGGCGCACTTGTAGGACTGGAAGCGGCACATATTCGCTGGAAGCAATATGGCGGGCCGTGCGAAGTGAATAATGGACTAGCCCTGTGTTCCCTGCACCATTCAGCTTTTGATATGGGAGCGATAGGAATAGATGAACATATGACCATCCGAATTTCCGGAGGAGTAAACCGAAGCCAGGTGGTTGACCAGCTTTTCTGGCAGCGTGATGGGGAAAAACTTTTTTTGCCACGGGATAAAATTTTCTGGCCTGCAGAGCAATTTGTTGAATGGCACCAGACTCAAGTGTTTAAGAATTGAGCTTTTACACGAACCTGAATGGCCCTGGTGAAGGCACAGAAGGAGTATCGTTGATGCCATCGGTTACCTTTGGTGAGCTCGCTCTTGATTTGCAGCGTAAGCCAATCAAAAACTTGCATATCAGCGTACTTCCTCCGGATGGCCGAGTAAGAGTATCGGCCCCCGTCTCACTGTCAGATACAGCTATCAGGATGGCTGTTGTCAGAAGGCTTGTATGGATTCGACAGCAACAAGCACAATTTCAGGCACAGCCTCGATAGAGTGAGCGTGAAATGTGCAGTGGCGAGACCCACTATCTCTGGGGAAGAGGATATCGGCTGGATGTAGTTTTGGTAGATAAGTCTGCTGAAGTGAAACTTCAGGGTGGTTGGATACGCATGAAGGTACCTCCACATTACGACAAAGCCCAACGGGAAGCAGTTCTCAACCAATGGTATCGCGGTATTTTAAAACAAAGACTGCCTAAGTTAATGGCAAAATGGCAGCTAGAACTGAAGGTTGAAGCCAGGTTTGTAGGTATCAAGCGAATGAAAACTAAATGGGGTAGCTGTAACCCTCAATCTGCGCGGGTTTGGATCAATCTCGAATTGGTTAAAAAGCCTCCTGAATGCCTTGAATTCATTATGGTTCACGAACTCGTTCATTTACACGAACGTAAACATAACGAGCGCTTTATCGGACTGATGAACATGTATCTACCGAACTGGCGCGAGCACAGAGCTAAATTAAATAAGATGCCCTTGGCTTATAACCACTGGGGATATTGAAATGTAATCAGAAAATGGTTGATACTATTGCATCAACCATTTCCATCAATTATCAATAAAACCTTTCATTTCTCTTTCTAATTCATGCAATGTTGACAGTAGTTCTTCACGCTGTTGACGTAAGCTGTCAAGATCGATAAAAGCCTGTTCCTCATGCTTCTTAACATACCGAGATATATTTAAATTAAAATCATTTTCTTGTATTTCATCATAAGAAGCCACATGTGAAATATTGCCGACACTACTTCTTTCAAAGTAGCATTCTGATACCTTTACAATGATTTCATCTGTTATTAAATTGCGCCCCTTTAAGGGTTTAGCCAAATCAGATGCGTCAATAAACAAGACATCGGAGCTCTTTCTATCTTTCCTAAAAATCAAAATGGCGCTTGGTATGCCTGTCCCAGGAAGAAGCCTATCTGGTAGACCTATTACCGCATCCAATAATCCTTCATAAACTAATTTTTTCCTTATGTTCTCTTCTTGACCTCCACGGAACAATACTCCGTGAGATACAAGTATGGCCATTCTTCCCGTTGCATTCTTAAGCGTTGAAATCATGTGCAAAATAAAAGCATAATCACCCTTAGCATGAGGAGGGATACCTAAATTAAAACGTCCATAGACATCAAATATTAAATCATCATGATTCCAACCGCTAATATTTAACGGAGGGTTAGATGCAACCACATCAAACTTCATCAATTTATTATCAGAATCTAGGAGTTGCGGGTTAGAAATAACATCCCCCCACTCTATTCTGCTATTCATCTCATTATGCAGTAGCATATTTATTTTAGCCAAGGCCCAGCCTGATCTATTTACCTCTTGGCCAAACAATAGATAATCATTGCTTCCATAGGATTTTTTTATTTTTTCTCCGAATGCAATTAAAATAGAACCTGAACCGCAAATGGGATCACAAACTTTATCCCCCGGCTTTGGCTGCAGCAATTCTGCAATTAACCATGAAACACCTTCTGGAGTATAGAGTTCTGAGTTTCGGCCGTTAGAATCAGATGAAAACTTTTCAAAAAGATAACTACAAGCAAAATATATCTTATTAGCACCATCTTGCCTATAACTGAAATCCAATTCAGGACGTGCAAAAATAGTGAGTAAATCATAAAGCATTCGATCTCTTTCTGATCTTGTACCAAAGTTAACTGAAGCGAATTTTATAGACTCAAATAAATAATCGCCTCTACTTTGGCAAACCGAGTTAATAGCTTGATCAATTAATCTCAGCGAGTCATCAATTCTCTCTCCAATATAGCCACCATGATTCTTAGCCTCATGATATATTTTATAAAAACTTGCACCCTCTGGTACTCGAGAAACGATTACTAACAGCTCAGAATTGCTTTCATTAATTAAACTCTCCGCATAGTCATTCTTCATGTCAGAAATATATTTCAGTAACAACAATGGAAATATATAATCTTTGTAGGCAGACGAGTCAACCTTCCCTCTAAATATTTCGCAAGCAAGCCAAAGTGATTTCTGGACTGCCATCATTTCACTCATTTTCAAAACCTCCCCTATTAATAATATCTTCACATATAATATCGAATAGTACATCACCATTCTGAATTAGCGAATTATAGGTGACTTTTTGTTTAATCCAATTTCTATTTATCAAGCCAATCTTATCTTGTTCTTCCAATGTTGGAAGTTTAATATTCAGTTTTGAAACCGTTTTTGAATTAATTTTGCTAATATTAGTACCTTCACTCAAACTGTGAATGTGTTTACTTCCAGAAATAGAGTTTATATACCAATGTAAATAATGTGGTAGTATTAGATTTTCATTACATCTAATCACTGCTAATTGGTTGGACGTAATGATTGGTTTGCCTAGATTCCCTTCGATAATCCCAGCTGAAAACACAGGCCCCCTCAGACGTAATAAAATATCATGGGGGAAAAGATAATGTTTCTCAGGATTACCCTCAGGAATAACAGAAGTTAAAGCACCAAGATCTAAAATGCCGTCAAGTCCAATATCTTTCGTCTGGATAAGATAACAGGAGCCTTGCTCACCAGCATCTTGTATTGCCGATTTAAAGGGCATCCCTAAGCGGGTCTCAGCAACACTCTCTAATGTAACAATTTTATGCATAAGTAAGTTAGGTAGATTACTCTCCCTTTCCTCCAGTAGTTTTAAGCACAATCGAGTGTTTCCAATTCACATCCCCCACATGTACATCTAAATCCATCTGCAATGAGGAAAAGGAAAGCGCGTGTATCAGCATGACAATACAAGCCATATCCCCCCCCTTACTGATTGACTTTTTACGCAGGGATTGATATTTTTTCTCGTTCAATTTGTTAGGGTCTCTAATAGTGGTTTGGTTAGATTGTTTCGGGTAATTAGCAGCGGCAACTGCTATTTACTCCCTCTCTTATCCTAGGTAGTAGCGTCGTACTAGGTCAGTGAGAAGACTTTAACAGGTTACATAGAACTTACGCAATAGTAGCGCTGTACTACTTTATCAAGATATCATTGTCGCTCTGCATCATGGGATCATTAACTGCATGATTATTCTCATTTATATTGTAAATTCATGATGTAAAAATATTTTGGTGTTACTTTTCCAATATCAAACGGACTCACTCCTTTCTCCCGTTTCGCAGCAAAATAATCAGCTACCACGGCAGCACCTGTCTGCGTTCTTCCAAGTGCTCCGCCTTATGTATAAGCCGCCCACACTGAGCTACGCTCCTGATGACTCATCTGACACTTACTGCATCCCTCCATCACAATCCATATTCAATCTAAGAACTACACGCCATCATCCAGAAACTATACCCACATACTTCCGTTTTCGTGTCATACCCCATCACTCGTAAAGCCTTGTTCACCGTATTCTCACTCATGGGTTTGCGCGGATAGTAATGTCGTGGTCAACAAAAACTGGCCACCACTTTAAATGTTATCGCTTCCTGGTATTGTTCTACCTTGACGACTTTCTTATTTTCACTGGGATCAACTCCGTTAACTAACAGCTTATGGGCTACATCCCTGCTTGCCCGAGCATGTGCCACGACACTTCAGGATATTTCCCCAACGCCAGCATCTTTCTCCTTATCGCCAAAACGAGAACAAAATCGCCAGTATTTCGAGCCGTTAGGGTGAACCAACAACATCATGCAGTCGCCATCGGTAAGCTTATAGACTTTTTCTTCAGGCTTGGCTGTACAAACCTTCACATCACTCAGAGCCATGATGAGTATCCTCTCAAGGGTTCTGAGTGGGTACAAACATTATAGAACCGGGATATACCAGCATTTGTAATCGCATCAGTAAGTTGTGTAGATTGAATTAGGTTGAATGAAAAAACGTGAAAAGCCTTGCGGGGACTGGATTTTATGTATAAATAAAAAAAACCTCAGTTGCGGTCTATTTACATACTGTTGGTTCCGAAGCCCAGACTCGAACCGGCGCATATCATTCAAACTTTTTACGCAGCTAAGAGCCTTGAATGCAACACACAATCTCTGCTCATGATATCGGACATGGTTATAGTCCGTCGCATAAATGCTCATACTCTTTTCGCACAGTAGCCGTTAATACATTCCCAACAACCGTCTTTTGCGCCAGTTGTTCACCACAACAAATATGGGGATGCACTAAGTAGACATCAGCACAAATGTCGATAGAAAGCATTTATCTTTAAACAGGATCGTGAAAGTAGGAATTCCAATGTTCGCGCCATTAGTTTGGACAGCAGATAAAACCCGCCACAACCGATTATTATAAGAAATTATTTTTTGATATAAAAAATGAAAAGAAGAAAGTAGGTTGACTAGCAGAGAATTGACTTAAAAATGGCACGCCCTACAGGATTCGAACCTGTGACCTACGGCTTAGAAGGCCGGTGCTCTATCCAGCTGAGCTAAGGGCGCATAGTGGTTGCGTCGGATTATACGTTTGCACGCTCTGCCGTCAACGTTTTTGCCGTGCTGCGGCTCCAGAGTGTTGAATCATTGAGCAATTCGTCCTGAATGTCGAACAGCAGGCTCCCTATGTCGAGCCATCCGTCCTCAATGCCCACCAACCCCCAACCCTCAGTGCCGCTTACGCCACTCACTCATCGACACCAAGTTACTCGCCTCACCGGACTCCCCTTCCAGCTCAATCCCTTGCTGCGTAAACAGCGCATTGTACTGTTCACGCAACGCGTGCAACTCGGCACTCTCCGGTTCCAGCTGTCTTAAGAATCCTAACGCCAGCAACAGCTGCTGCCGCGAAATCAGCCCGGAAAACCCAGCCTTGGTCAAAATGCCATGCCAGCGCACCGCGTTCTCGTCGCTGCCATCGACAATCAGAACCTGCCAGATCAGCATCACCGCTGCGCCGTTCTGCAGATGGGTTTCGTTGTCGCCCGCGATGTAATCGGTGAACTCTTTGGCCGCGTCTTTACCCATCAGTGACAGCATCGATTCGATATGCACCGGCGGCAGTTGCAGCCTTTTACTCAGCCCTTGCGCGGCATGGCGTGAACCGGCCGTCAGCAGTTGAAACCCTACAACAAACACCACCGCCAGCGTGGCGAGTATTAACCAAATCATCACGGCATCCACATAATTTCCTGAGGGGCATAATACGCGCTAAGGCGGGTTGCCGTCACTGCGAAAAAATCGCGAAACGCCCTGCCCGAACGAATCTCTACCTGACAGCCGCACGCGCTTCTGACAGAATAGGCGCCATTCCCCGATTCAACTTTCTACAGATGGATTTCCTCTCTGATGGCAGCAAAAATTATTGACGGTAAAACGATTGCGCAGCAGGTGCGCTCTGAGGTTGCCGAAAAAGTACAGCAGCGTTTAGCAGCCGGTAAACGTGCACCGGGTTTAGCCGTGGTTCTGGTGGGTGAAAACCCCGCTTCGCAAATCTATGTCTCCAGCAAGCGTCGTGCGTGTGATGAAGTGGGGTTCATCTCCCGCTCATACGATCTGCCTGCGACCACCAGCGAAGCCGAACTGCTGGAACTTATCGATACGCTGAACAATGACAACGAGATCGATGGGATTCTGGTTCAGCTGCCGCTGCCAGCGGGCATCGATAATGTCAAAGTGCTGGAACGCATCGTGCCGGACAAAGACGTTGATGGCTTCCATCCTTACAACGTAGGTCGCTTGTGCCAGCGCGCACCGAAGCTGCGCCCTTGTACGCCGCGCGGTATCGTGACGCTGCTGGAGCGCTATAACATCGACACTTACGGCCTGAACGCCGTGGTGGTGGGCGCATCGAATATCGTTGGACGCCCGATGAGCATGGAACTGCTGTTGGCCGGTTGCACTACCACTGTCACGCACCGTTTCACCAAAGATTTGCGTCATCATGTTGAGCACGCGGACCTGCTGGTGGTTGCGGTTGGTAAGCCGGGCTTTATTCCGGGTGACTGGATTAAACCGGGCGCAGTGGTGATTGATGTGGGTATCAATCGCCTGGAAAACGGCAAAGTGGTGGGCGATGTGGAATTTGAGACGGCCTCTGAGCGCGCGTCTTACATCACGCCAGTGCCGGGCGGCGTTGGCCCGATGACCGTAGCAACACTGATTCAAAATACATTAGTCGCGTGTGAAGAGTATCACGACGCAGAGGAGGCATAATGGCCACGTTCTCTTTAGGTAAACATGCCCACGTTGATCTGTGTGACCTGCTGAAGCTGGAAGGTTGGGTGGAGAGCGGCGCGCAGGCGAAAGCCTTTATCGCTGACGGCGAAGTGCGCGTGGATGGCGCGGTTGAAACGCGTAAGCGTTGCAAGATTGTGCAAGGCCAGACGGTGGAGTTTGCCGGACAGCGTATTACCGTTGTCGCCTAAACGAACAGTCCAATAAAAAGGGGCGAACATCGGTTCGCCCCTTTTTGCATTCTGTGGCCGGGAAATCCTGGTACGCATTAATGCGTACCCTACAATCACAGGCTGAGATCCAGGTGCGCATCAATGCGCCCCCTACGATCTGCCGCCAGCGCACCAGATGATTTATTTACGACGCCAGCTCGAACCCTGCGGGCCATCTTCGACAATCACGCCCAGCTCATTCAGTTTGTCACGCGCGACATCCGCCTGCGCCCAGTCTTTGGCTGCACGCGCATCAGCACGGGTTTTCACCCAATGCTCGATTTCCGCGACTTCTTCATCATCCACCTGCGCACCACTCTGCAGGAACTGCTCTGGATCTTGCTGCAGGATTCCCAGCACGTTGGCTAACTGACGCAGTTTTGCTGCCAGCGCATCGGCTGCCGCGCTGTCTTCGGTTTTCAGGCGATTGACTTCACGCGCCATATCGAAGAACACCGAGTAAGCTTCTGGCGTGTTGAAGTCGTCATCCATCGCCGTACGGAAGCGGGCTTCAAACTCTTCGCCGCCCGCTGCGGTCGCGTTGGCATCGGTGTGACGCAGCGCGGTGTAGAGACGCTCCAGCGCCGCACGCGCCTGGTTCAGGTTGTCTTCGCCGTAGTTAAGCTGGCTGCGATAGTGCCCGGACATCAGGAAGTAGCGCACGGTTTCAGCATCGTAATGCTTGAGGACGTCACGCACGGTGAAGAAGTTGCCAAGTGATTTCGACATCTTCTCGCGATCGATCATCACCATGCCGGAGTGCATCCAGTAGTTGACGTAATCGCCGTCGTGCGCACAGGTCGACTGCGCCACTTCATTTTCATGGTGCGGGAACATCAGATCCGATCCGCCGCCGTGGATATCGAAATGCGAGCCCAGCTGTTTGCAGTTCATCGCTGAACATTCGATGTGCCAGCCCGGACGACCGTTGCCCCACGGTGAATTCCAGGCCGGCTCATCCGGCTTGGACATTTTCCACAGCACGAAATCCATCGGGTTGCGTTTGATTTCAGTGATTTCGACGCGCGCGCCCGCCTGCAGCTGATCCAGATCCTGACGTGACAGCACGCCATAACCTTTATCACTCAACACATCGAACATCACGTCGCCGTTCGCCGCCACGTAAGCGTGCTTACGTTCGATCAAACGCTCAACCATTTCGATAATTTCTGGGATATGGCGTGTCGCGCGTGGCTCCAGGTCCGGCGGCAGAATGCCCAGCGCGTCAAAATCTTTGTGCATTTCGCCGATCATACGGTTGGTCAGCGTTTCGATGCTTTCGCCGTTCTCGTTTGCACGTTTGATGATCTTGTCATCAATATCGGTGATGTTACGCACATACTTGAGCTGATAGCCCACATAGCGCAGATAACGCGACACCACATCAAATGCCACGAAGGTACGCCCATGACCGATATGACAGAGGTCGTAAACCGTAATTCCACAGACATACATGCCGATCTGACCAGCGTGGATCGGTTTAAATTCCTCTTTCTGACGGCTCAGGGTGTTATAGATCTTCAGCATTGAACGATTCCGTTATTTACGTTTGCGGGATACGCCTTTCCAGCGTAGCTCGACATTGTGCCGTATTTTTCTCAGTTGTGCATCGCTCGCTTA
The DNA here is from genome assembly GCF_001506165.1 of Pantoea vagans. NCBI lineage: Bacteria > Pseudomonadati > Pseudomonadota > Gammaproteobacteria > Enterobacterales > Erwiniaceae > Pantoea > Pantoea vagans. The sequence continues at coordinate 2,918,772 of NZ_CP011427.1, forward strand.
GCTTCTGTGGCTGCCTTACTGACGAGCCATCGGAAATTGTGATATAAGAGGCGTCTACAAAAATGCCCCGCCGCTATGCAGGCGTGGCAGTTGATACTGACGACACCCGTAACAGGACGAATATAATGGTCACTTTCCAGACGAACCATGGCGACATCGTAATCAAAACCTTCGATGACAAAGCGCCGGCTACCGTGAAAAACTTCCTGGACTACTGCCGTGAAGGTTTCTACGACAACACCATTTTCCACCGTGTTATCAACGGTTTCATGATCCAGGGCGGCGGTTTTGAGCCTGGCATGAAGCAGAAAGACACCAAAGAAGATATTCGTAACGAAGCCAACAACGGCCTGAAGAACACCAAAGGTACGCTGGCGATGGCCCGTACTCAGGCGCCACACTCCGCGACTGCCCAGTTCTTCATCAACGTAGCAGACAACGACTTCCTGAACTTCCGTGACGAAAGCCTGCAGGGCTGGGGTTACTGCGTGTTCGCTGAAGTGGTTGAAGGTATGGACGTGGTAGAAAAAATCAAAGCGGTGAAAACTGGCCGCAGCGGCATGCACCAGGACGTTCCGGTTGACGACGTTGTCATCCAGAAAGTGACTGTTAGCGAGTAATGTCGCGCACGCTGTTTATCGCAGATTTGCATCTGTGCACAGAAGAACCGGCAATTACTGCCGGTTTTCTGCATTTTTTGCAGGGTGAAGCGCAGCAGTGTGATGCGCTTTACATTCTCGGCGACCTGTTCGAGGCCTGGATTGGCGATGACGATCCCAATCCGCTGCATCAGCAAATTGCCGCCGCGTTAAAAGCGCTGCCGGTGCCGAAATTCTTCATCCATGGCAATCGTGATTTCCTGCTCGGTAAACGTTTTGCCCGCGCAAGCGGCATGACGCTGCTGCCGGAAGAACAGGTGCTGACGCTTTACGGCCAACGCGTGCTGATTATGCACGGCGATACCTTGTGTACCGATGATGAGGGCTATCAACGCTTCCGCGCGAAGGTGCATCAGCGCTGGCTGCAACGCCTGTTCCTTGCCCTGCCGCTACGCATCCGTATGCGCATCGCCGCACGTATGCGCGCGGACAGCAAAAACGCGAATCAGCATAAGTCGTTAAGCATCATGGATGTTAATCCGCAGGCCGTGGAAGCCGCGATGACGCGTCAGCAGGTGCGGATTTTGATTCACGGGCATACCCATCGTCCGGCTGTGCATCAGCTATCCGTGCAAGGTGAAAGCGCGCAGCGCGTGGTGCTCGGTGCCTGGCATGAAAACGGTTCGATGATTCAGGTCGATGCCGATGGCGTGCAGCTGATCGAATTCCCCTTCTAATTTCGGGCATCATTGCCCGTTTTCGCCCTACGCAACCGTTTTCCTTGCTGCCATCTCATGCTATTCTCTGTGCCCTTCTTTACCTGCCCGCCCGGCCAGGTTCGTTCGACTATTCACAGGAGTTGACCACATGTCATCCAACGCCACCCCGGCTCGTATCGCCATCGTCATGGGTTCCAAAAGTGACTGGGCGACCATGCAGTTCGCCGAGGAAATTCTTAACAGCCTGGATGTTCCGTTCCACGTTGAAGTGGTCTCTGCTCACCGTACGCCAGATAAGCTGTTCAGCTTTGCCGAAACTGCCGCAGATAACGGTTTCCATGTGATCATCGCCGGTGCGGGCGGTGCAGCGCATTTGCCGGGCATGATCGCCGCCAAAACCCTGGTGCCGGTGCTGGGCGTGCCGGTACAGAGCGCCGCACTGAGCGGTGTCGATAGCCTCTACTCTATCGTGCAGATGCCACGTGGTATTCCTGTGGGTACGCTGGCAATTGGTAAAGCCGGTGCCGCCAACGCTGCCCTGCTGGCGGCACAGATTCTGGCAGTGCATGACAAAGATCTGGCCGCGCGTCTCGCGACCTGGCGTCAAACACAGACCGATGAAGTGCTGAACAACCCAGATCCGCGGGGGGATGCATGAAACCGGTTTGCGTACTCGGCAACGGTCAGTTAGGCCGTATGTTGCGCCAGGCGGGTGAACCGCTGGGCATCGCTGTCTACCCGGTGGGTCTGGATGCTGAACCTTCAGCGCTGCCTATCGCCCAAAGCGTGATCACCGCAGAGATCGAACGCTGGCCGGAAACCGCGTTAACGCGCGAACTGGCGAGCCATCCTGCTTTTGTGAACCGCGATATTTTCCCGCGTCTGGCCGATCGCCTGACGCAAAAACAGCTGCTCGACCAGCTAAACCTGGCAACCGCGCCGTGGCAGCTGCTGGTTGATAAAAGCGAATGGCCGCAGGTGTTCAACTCGCTGGGTGAGCTGGCGATTGTGAAACGTCGCACCGGCGGTTATGACGGCCGTGGTCAGTGGCGTTTACGCGCCAATGAAACCGACGCGCTGCCGGATGAGTGCTATGGCGAATGCATCGTTGAGCAGGGCATCAACTTCAGCGGTGAAGTGTCGCTGGTTGGCGCGCGTGGTCAGGATGGCACCACGGTGTTCTATCCGCTGACGCATAACCTGCATCAGGACGGCATTCTGCGCACCAGCGTAGCTTTCCCGCAGGCGGATGCGGCGCAGCAGCAGCAGGCTGAAGCGATGCTCGGTGCGATCATGCATGAGCTGAACTACGTCGGCGTGATGGCGATGGAGTGTTTTGTTACGCCAGAAGGTTTGCTAATCAACGAACTGGCACCTCGCGTGCACAACAGCGGTCACTGGACGCAGAACGGCGCGTCTATCAGCCAGTTTGAACTGCATCTGCGTGCGGTGCTCGGTTTAGCGCTGCCAAAACCGGTGGTGTTTGCGCCGTCGGTGATGGTGAATCTGATTGGCACCGATGTGAATGTCGCCTGGCTGCAACAGCCGCTGGTGCATCTGCACTGGTACGACAAAGAAGTGCGTCCGGGCCGTAAGGTTGGGCACTTGAATCTGACCGATAGCGATCAGCCGCGCCTTGTGGCGGCGCTGAATGCGCTGGTGCCGCTGCTGCCGGAAGAGTACGCCAGCGGGATTGCGTGGGCGGTTGAGAAGCTGTAAGTGAAAAGGCCGCGAAAGCGGCCTTTGATTTTTGTACAGCACCCTAACAACAGGCACTTTTTGTAGCGGTGCGATTTATCGCACAAACCTGAAGCGGCGTTATCGCTGATAAATGCGCAATAAATTGCGCCGCTACGTTATGAACCATGAAGCTATTCTTAGCCGCCCGCCATGAACGCTTGAAATTAAACGCGACGAGCTACCAATCACGCCGCCTCAAACCTTCTGAACAGCGCCTTGCCCTTCAGCAACCGTACGCCCAACCAGCCACCGCACACTGACAGCAGCAGCGCGCCGCAGATCGGTAACGCGATCCACAACGTCCAGTCTGGCTCCCAAGGGAAATCGAAGATCTTGCGCTGCAAGCCCCATAGCGCTGCTTCCGCACCCAACGCCGCCGCCACGCCCGACACCACGCCGAGCAAGGCAAACTCACACCACAGCGTGCCGCGCAGCAGTCGTTTACTGGCCCCCAGCGTGCGATACACCACCAGCTCCTGTCTGCGCTGGCGCATGCCGACCTGAATCTGCGCCAGCAACAGCAGTACGCCACAGGCGGTGACCAGCACCACCATGATCTCCAGCGCCTGGCTCACTTGCGCCAACACCTGACCGATCTGCTTCAGCATGTTACCCACATCCAGCAAACTGAGCGTCGGGAATGCCCGGTTAAGCTGTGCCAGTAACACCGGATTGTTATCCATGCGGAAGCTGGTGAGCCAGGTTTGCGGCTGTTGATCCAGCGCACCCGGCGGGAAGATAAAGAAGAAGTTCGGTCGCAGACTTTCCCAATCCACTTTACGCAGGCTGGTAATTTTAGCGCTGAACTGCTGCGTATCGCCACTGAAGGTAAGGGTATCGCCCAGCTTCAGGCCCAGGCGATCCGCCAGCTCTCCCTCCATCGACACTTCCCCCGCTTTCGGTGGCCAGGCACCGGCAAGCAACGGGTTGTGATCCGGGCGATCCACCTGCCACGTCAGATTGAGTTCACGGTTAAGGGCATTATCCATTTTCGGATCGGCTTCTTTGCCGTTCAGCTCAGTAAGACGTGCCCGCACAATCGGGTAGAAGGTTTCAGCTTTGACCTGATGCTGGCCGAGGAAATCGCGTACCTGCGGCACCTGCTCCTGCGTCATATTCAGCAGGAAGTAGTTTGGCGCATCCGGCGGCAACTGTTGTTGCCAGCGATCCAGCAGATCGCCGCGCATCACCAGCAGCAGTGCCAGCAACATAAACGACAGCGAAAACGCCGACAGCTGGCTCAGCGTCATGACGGGTTGCCGTAACAAACGGTTGATGGCCAGCCGCATCGCGAGGTTACGCACCACCAGTTTACGCAGCAGCAACAGCGTGCCCCAGCCAAGCAGTGACAGCAGCAGCGCCAGCATCACCACACCGGCCAGCAGCGCCCACAGCATTTTGCTGCCGCCCATCAGCAACGCCAGCAGCGCAATCACCACCAGCGCCATGGCGGGCAGATAAATGCGCAGCGGCCAGACGTTTGCCACCGCATCACGACGCAACACACGCAATGGCTGCGTTGCCATCAACAAACGATAAGGGCGCAATCCCACCAGCAGCGAAATCACAAACATCGCGCCAATCGCCCACAGCCACGGCCAGAAGCTGGCGGCGGGCAGCGCAGCGGGCAGCACCGGTTTGAGCATCACCAACAGGATGATTTCAATCCCCTGCCCCAGCACGCTGCCCGCTATAGCAGCCAGTAACAGCACCGCCAGCCACTGGCCGATGATCAGCCGCTGCAATGCCTGTCGCGTGGCACCCAATGTTTTCAGCACCGCCACCAGATCGTAACGGCTTCGGCAGTAGTGGCTCATCGCCACCGCCACGGCAGCGATCGCCAGCATCAAGGTCAGCAGTGCCGACAGCAGCAAGAATTGCTGTGCGCGCTGCATCGAACGCCCGAGCGCATCCTCTGAATTCTCTACGCTGATCCAGCGCTCACCGGCCTTCAGTTGTGGCTGAATCCAGCTGTCATAGCGCGCCAGCGGGGCCGGATCGCCCGAGAATTTGTAGCGCCAGCTGAGTCGGCTGCCGGGCTGGATCGCGCCGGTTTTCTCCACGTCGGCCAGGTTCATCAGCAGGCGCGGCGCGGTCTGGAAGGGATTGAAGCCGCCATCTGGCTCCTGAATCACCTCACCGGCGATACGCAAGGTGGTGTCACCGACATCAACGTTGTCACCGACTTTGAGATTGAGTAAGGCCAGCAGACGCGGCGCGACTAATACCGTACCCGCCTGAGGTTTTAAGCCGGCTGGATCGGTCTGCAAGGTGCCGAACATCGGATAGGCGTCATCAACGGCTTTGATGTCCGCCAGCTGCGGCGTTTGTTCGGCGAAGGTCATGGTCATAAAGCTGAGCTGGCGGCTCACAGAGAGCCCCTCATCACGCGCTTTATTTAGCCAGGCTTCTGGCGCGGGCGCACTGCTGCGTAAGGTGCGGTCTCCCGCCATAAAGTCTCGGCTTTGCTGGCTAAGTCCCTTCTCCATGCGATCGCTGATTGAACCCAGCGCCAGTACACAGGCCACCGCCAGCGTTAACGCCAGCCAGACAATCAGTAATGATGGTGAGCGCCATTCACGCCAGAACCAGCGCCAAATCATGACTCCTCCCACAGCTTGCCGTCACGCAATCGCAGCCGACGATCGCAACGCGCCGCCAGCTGTTCATCGTGCGTCACCAGAATCAGGGTGGTGGCGAAATCGCGGTTGAGAGAGAAGAGGAGATCGGCGATGCGATCCCCGGTTTTACGATCGAGGTTACCGGTGGGTTCGTCAGCAAACAGCAGGCCGGGGCGTCCGCTAAAGGCACGAGCCAGCGCCACACGCTGCTGCTCGCCCCCCGAAAGTTGCGCGGGCAGATGGTGCAGACGATCCTTGAGCCCCAGTTGCGTCAGCAGTTCCACCGCCTGGGTGCGGCTATCGCGGTCGCTGTCGCCGCGCAGCAGTGCGGGCAGCTGCACGTTTTCCAGTGCGTTGAGGGTCGGCACCAGCATAAAGGATTGAAACACAAAGCCCACTTCACGCGCGCGTAACGCAGCACGCTGCTCTTCGTTCATGCTGTGCAGTGGCTGGCCCAGCAGGTTCACTTCGCCGCTGCTGCCATCATCCAGCCCCGCCAGAATGCCCAACAGCGTTGATTTACCCGAGCCCGACTCACCAATCAACGCAATGGTCTCGGCTGGTTTGACAACCAGCTCAACTCCGGTAAGGATGGTCAGCTGATGCTCTCCTTGACCGACGGACTTAGTAAGATGATGAACTGCAACAATGTTTTCCGCTGGCATTATCCCTTCCTGTTGTTATTGCTTCTGCTGGTGTCTCGCATCGCCGCCGCCGATACCTTGCTGGTACTGGGCGACAGCCTGAGCGCCGGGTATCGCATGTCCGCTACCGCAGCATGGCCCAGCCTGCTCGATAAAACCTGGCAACAGCAGCCCAGAATTATTAACGCCAGCATCAGCGGAGATACCGCCGGACAAGGGCTGGCGCGTTTGCCGGGCCTATTAAAACAGCATCAACCCCGTTGGGTGTTAATCGAATTGGGCGGTAACGACGGTTTGCGCGGCTTCCCACCCCAGAACATCGCCCAGGATCTGAGCAAAGTGATCGACGAAGTAAAAGCCGCCAAAGCACAGCCGCTGCTGATGCAAATTCGTCTACCCGCTAATTATGGACGTCGCTATACCGAGGCGTTCAGTGCGATCTATCCGCACCTGGCACAGCAGTACAACATTCCTCTGGTGCCCTTCTTTATGGAGCAGGTCTATCTGAAGCCGGAGTGGATGCAGCAGGACGGTATTCACCCCAATCCGGATGCGCAGCCGTTTATTGCCAATCTGATGGCGAACGAACTGGCTCCGCTAGTAAAGCAGAATTAATGCAGGCGTGTGATTTATAACAGGTAAAGAAATGCAAAAAACGATTCTTATCACCGGCTGCTCCAGCGGCATTGGCTTAGTGGCCGCGAACGATCTGCTGTCACGCGGGTATCGCGTGATGGCCGCCTGCCGACGTCCTGAGGATGTCGCACACATGGAAGCGCTGGGCTTTATTGGCATTCAGCTCGATCTTGATGACGCGGAAAGCGTGAATGCCGCGGCGGATCGTGTGCTGGCATTATGCGATCACCGCCTGTACGGCCTGTTTAACAATGGCGGATTTGGTCAGTACGGGCCGCTCACCAGCGTGTCACGCGCGCAGCTGGAGAAGCAGTTCTCCACCAATCTGTTTGGCACCCATCAACTGACGATGCGCCTGCTGCCCGCACTGCAAGCCAGCGGAAATGGGCGTATCATCAATACCAGTTCGGTGCTGGGGCTGATTTCCACGCCGGGGCGTGGTGCCTATGCCGCCAGTAAATGGGCTTTGGAAGCCTGGAGCGATGCGCTGCGTATGGAAGTGCGCGATTCTGGCGTGCGGGTGAGCCTGATCGAACCGGGTCCGATTGCCACGCGCTTCACCGACAATGTGCATCAGGGCGAGCAGGATAAACCGGTACGCAACCCTGGCATTGCCGCGCGCTTTACTCTGCCGCCGGAAGCCATTCTGCCGAAGCTGCGCCATGCACTGGAGAGCAACCATCCGCGCCTGCGCTATCCCGTGACCCTGGTCGCGTGGATGATGAGCGTGCTGAAACGCCTGCTGCCGGGTTGGATGTTGGATCGCATATTGCGCAGCAACTAGGCGGCATGCCAGATTTAAACTTGAAGCGGGGCTGCTTGCCCCCATATCCTCAACACACTTTCTGCAAAGAGACGTATTCATGTCACAGGCTTTGATTATCGACATCAACGAATCCAACCTGCAACAGACGCTGGAGCAATCCATGCAGTTGCCGGTGCTGTTTTATTTCTGGTCCGATCGCAGCCAACACTGCCAGGAACTGACGCCGGTTCTGGAGCGTCTGGCGCAGGAATATGCCGGTCAGTTCATTCTGGCCTCACTGGATTGCGATAAAGAGCAGCGGGTGGCAGCACAGTTTGGTCTGCGTTCCATTCCCACCGTGTACCTGTTCCAGAACGGCCAGCCGGTTGATGGCTTCCAGGGTCCGCAGCCGGAAGAGGCGATCCGCGCTCTGCTGCAGAAAGTTCTGCCGCGTGAGGAAGAGCTAAAAGCGCAGCAGGCGATGCAACTGCTCGACGAAGGTAAACCCTTAGATGCCCTGCCGCTGCTGAAAGATGCCTGGCAGCTTAGCAACCAGAACAGCGAAATCGGTTTCCTGCTGGCAGAGGTGCTTATCACCCTCAACCGCAGTGAAGAGGCCGAAACCGTGCTGGCGGTGGTGCCTTTGCAGGATCAAGACACGCGCTATCAAAGCCTGGTGTCACAAATTGAATTGCTGAAACAAGCTGCTGATACACCGGAGATCCAACAACTGCAGGAACAGCTGGCCAGTGAGCCCGCGAATGCTGAGTTGGCTGCTAAACTTGCATTACAGCTGCACCAGGTGGGCCGCAATGAAGAAGCGTTGGATCTGCTGTTCAGCTTCCTGAAAAGCGATCTCAGCGCGGGCGAAGGTCAGGTTCGTAAGATGTTCCAGGAGATTTTGGCAGCCCTCGGCACTGGCGATGCCCTCGCGACTCGTTACCGCCGCCAGCTTTACTCGCTGCTGTACTGATCGGTACCGCGCGTTAAACGGGCCGAAGCGACTCGGCCCGAAAATCTGACAACCAGGAGGTTATATGTTGACTGTGATTCCCGTCATTATCGTGCTCGCGTTAGTGACAGTCTGGGCAGGCGTAAAAATTGTGCCACAAGGTTTTCAGTGGACGGTAGAGCGCTTTGGTCGCTACACCAAAACCCTTCCCCCCGGTCTGAGTTTAGTGGTGCCCTTCATGGACCGCATTGGTCGTAAGATCAACATGATGGAGCAAGTCCTCGATATCCCTTCGCAAGAAATCATCTCTAAAGACAACGCCAACGTCACCATTGATGCCGTGTGCTTTATTCAGGTGGTGGACTCGGCGCGCGCCGCCTATGAAGTCAGCAATCTTGAGCTGGCGATCCTCAATCTCACCATGACCAACATCCGTACCGTGCTGGGTGGTATGGAGTTAGATGAGATGCTGTCGCAGCGCGATAACATTAATACTCGCTTGCTGCACATTGTGGATGAAGCCACCAATCCATGGGGCGTCAAAATCACCCGTATCGAAATTCGCGACGTGCGCCCACCGCAGGAGCTGATTGCGGCGATGAACGCGCAAATGAAGGCGGAACGTACCAAACGCGCTGACATCCTGACGGCAGAAGGCGTGCGTCAGGCGGCCATTCTACGCGCCGAAGGGGATAAGCAGTCGCAAATTCTTAAAGCGGAAGGTGAACGAACCTCAGCCTTCCTGCAGGCTGAAGCGCGTGAACGTCAGGCGCAAGCGGAAGCCAACGCCACACGTGTAGTATCCGAAGCGATTGCCGCCGGAGACATACAGGCGGTGAACTACTTTGTGGCACAAAAATATACTGATGCCCTGCAAAAAATCGGCGAGTCCCACAACAGTAAAGTGGTGATGATGCCACTGGATGCCAGCAGCCTGCTCGGTTCGATTGGTGGTATTAGTGAATTGCTGAAGGAGAGCCGTCAGGAGCGTAAACCGTGATCCTGATGGAACTGATTGCCCATCCACACTGGTTCTGGCTCACCCTCGGCGGCCTGCTATTGGCGGCTGAGATGCTCGGCACCAGCGGTTACCTGCTGTGGAGCGGACTGGCAGCGGTGTTGGTCGGCCTGATCGAGTGGTTATACCCCTTCTCGTGGACCAGCCAGGGTGCGCTGTTTGCCGTCCTAACGCTGCTGTGCGTGTTTTTCTGGTATCGCTGGATGCGTTATCGGGAAGTATCACAACAGCCGAATACCCTTAATCAACGCGGTTCTCAACTTATCGGTATGCAGTTGACGCTGGATAACGCCCTGAAAGATGGCTTAGGCCATGTGCGCATTGGCGACAGCAGCTGGCGCGTGCAGGCCAAGGAAGATCTTCCCGCTGGTACGCCGGTGATCGTGACCGGTGTGGTGGGCATTACGCTGCTGATTCAGCCACGTTTTCCCTCGGCCTGATGGCAGCAGCCTGCCAGATGATTGATAATCGGGCACTCGGCACTGTCATCACCCGGACACGCCTCCGCCAGTTCCAGCAGCCGCGCGCGCATCGCGTGCAGTTCTTCGATGTGCGCGGCGATTTCATCGGCTTTCTTCAGGGTGCGGGCCTTCACATCCGCGCTGTGGCGGGCAGGGTTATTAAACAGCGTCACCAGCTCGCGGCACTCTTCCAGCGTAAACCCGACCTGCCGCGCCTGGCGTAGCAGATTGAGTTCATCAATGTGGTGTGCTGCATAGCTGCGATAACCGTTGTCACTGCGTAACGGGGCCGTCACCACGCCCTTCTCTTCATAAAATCGAATGGCTTTACTGCTCAGCCCGGTCTTTTTTGCTACATCGCTGATGTTCATTTTTCACCTCTTGACCTTCCCCTGAATGGAAGGTTTACGCTTATCTCCATCATAATTCAAGCCCCCTCATGGGGCCTACTCTTGGTACAGGTGCGTTAGCCGCGTGGCTTCACCTCAGTCACTTACATGAGTAAGCGCCTGGGGATTTATCCACTTGCTGCCTTCCTGCAACCCGAATATATGCAGGATGTAATTTTATCACTGACAGATGAAGAGGTTACCTATGTCACATACTCAATTACTGGCACTGGACGGCTTGTCTTGCGGCCACTGTGTCAAACGGGTCAAAGAAGCGCTGGAACAGCGCGACGATGTCGAACAGGCCGAAGTCACCCAGCAGGAAGCGCGCGTCATCGGTGCGGCCAGCGCTGACGATCTGATTGCAACTGTTGAACAGGCTGGCTATCACGCCACAGCGGTAGACAGCCCAAAGCCTAAACCGTTGCCAGCCGTAGCGCCGCCGCCGGAGGCACTGGCAACGGAGCCACATACCCAACCGGCAGCTGAAAACCTTCCTGTCCACCATCTGCTGATTGGCGGCATGAGCTGTGCCAGTTGCGTCAGCCGGGTGGAACAGGCGTTACAAAAAGTGCCCGGTGTCAGTCAGGCTCGCGTCAACCTCGGTGAGCGCAGTGCGCTGGTGCTGGGCGAGGCACCCGCTGATGCGCTGATGAGCGCGGTGATGTCGGCGGGATACTCTGCCGAAGTGATCGATGATGAACAAACGCGGCGTGAACGTCAGCAAGTGAGTGCGCAGCAAGCCATGCGCCGCTTTAGCTGGCAGGCCGCGTTGGCACTGCTGTTTGGTGTGCCACTGATGATCTGGGGCATGCTCGGCGACAACATGATGCTGAGCGACGCCAACCAAACATTGTGGCGCTCGCTCGGCCTCATCACTCTGCTGGTGATGGTGATTGCCGGTGGCCATTTTTATCGCAGCGCCTGGCGCAGTTTGCGTCACGGCACGGCGACCATGGATACTCTGGTTGCCTTGGGCACGGGTGCGGCCTGGCTCTATTCCATGAGCGTGGCGCTGTGGCCCGAGTTTTTCCCGATGCAGGCGCGACATATCTATTTCGAAGCCAGCGTAATGATTGTTGGTTTAATTAACCTCGGACATGCGTTGGAGCAGCGCGCACGCCAGCGGGCATCAAAAGCCTTGGAACGTCTGCTGGATCTGACGCCCGCGCAAGCCCGCGTCATTAGCGATCAGGGCGAAACCTTACTGCCGTTAAGCGAAGTCCAGCCCGGCATGCTGTTGAAACTGGTAACGGGCGACCGCGTGCCGGTGGATGGTGAAGTCGAAAGCGGCGAAGCCTGGTTTGATGAAGCGATGCTGACGGGTGAAGCCGTGCCGCAAGCCAAACAGCCGGGTGATAAAGTCTATGCTGGAACGCTGGTGCAAGATGGCACGCTGCGCTTTGTGGCGCGCGCCACCGGCAGCCATACCACTCTTGCACGCATCATAAATCTGGTGCGTCAGGCACAAAGCAGCAAGCCGGAAATTGGCCGATTAGCGGACCGCATTTCGGCGGTGTTTGTGCCCGTGGTGGTCGCCATCGCCCTGTTGAGCGGTCTGGTGTGGTATCTGGTCGGCCCGCAGCCACAACTCGCCTACACCCTGGTGATCGTCACCACGGTGCTGATCATCGCCTGCCCCTGCGCCCTGGGCTTAGCCACGCCGATGTCGGTGATTGCAGGCGTCGGTCGCGCTGCGGAACTTGGCGTGTTGGTGCGAGACGCCGATGCGCTGCAGCGTGCCAGTGAAGTCGACACCATCGTTTTTGATAAAACCGGCACCCTGACGCGCGGCACACCAGAGGTCAGTGATGTACTGTTGTATGGCGACTGGAATCGTCAGCAACTGCTAAGCGCCGCCGCGCAGTTGGAGCAGGGGTCAAGCCACCCGCTGGCAAAAGCCATTCTGGCGGCAGCGCCAGACATCAACGCGGAGCCCTCAAAGCAATTTCGTACAATACGCGGCAAAGGCATCAGCGCTAAAGTCGCAGGCAGAACACTGTGGCTCGGCAATCAGGCGCTGCTGGACGAACAGCAGATCGATTATTCGGTCGCACAAGCCGATATCGAACGCTTCGCGCAGCAAGGTGCCACGCCGGTGCTGCTGGCGGATAATCGTCAACTGCTGGGTCTTATCGCCCTGCGTGACAGTTTGCGTCCAGAGAGCAAAGCCGCGTTGCAGCGCCTGCATCAGTTGGGGTATCGGCTGATTATGCTGACCGGCGATCACCCGAAAACTGCGCAGGCGATTGCCGCAGAAGCCGGAATTGATGAAGTGATTGCCGGCGTATTGCCCGAAGGTAAAGCGCAGGCGATTAGCCAGCTGCAGCAGCAAGGGCGCAAAGTGGTGATGGTTGGCGATGGCATCAATGATGCGCCCGCTTTGGCACAAGCCGATGTGGGTATCGCCATGGGCGGCGGCAGTGATGTGGCCGTTGAGACCGCCGCTATGACGTTGATGCGCAATGATCTGCACTGCGTGGCCGACGCGCTGGCGATGTCGAGCGCCACCTTGCAGAATATGCGCCAAAACCTACTGGGGGCGTTTATTTACAACAGTTTCGGTATTCCGATTGCCGCTGGCGTGCTGTATCCCTTTACCGGGATGTTGCTCAGCCCGATTGTTGCGGGTGCGGCTATGGCGCTGTCGTCGATTACCGTAGTGAGCAACGCTAACCGTTTGTTGCGGTTTAAACCTTCACAACGTTAATCGCCCTCTCTGCCCTGTTTTTCAGCGAGTGAAATCGCTAGCATGGATTTTTGACTCTAAAAGGACAGGGCATGAGACGCAGTCTGTGGCAAAGCCTTCAGCAACTGGCCGCTACCCTTTTCCCGGCGCGTTACAGCTGGCCGGCGATGGATATGCAATTAGGTGACCGCCGCCTGCATCTGGCTGGCAGCATTCACATGGGTACGCGCGATATGCAGCCGCTGCCCGAGGGGTTATTGCGGCAGCTCAACAAAGCCGATGCGCTGATTGTGGAAGCGGATATCACCCAGGGGGCATCGCCCTTCACCAATGACGATATGCATCCCCCGCTGGCCCTGCGCCTTGATGCAGACGTCCTGCAACGGCTGGATGCCCTGTGTGATGAGCTTTCGCTGTCGATGGGTATGTTTGACACCCTGCCCTTTTGGCAAATCGCCTTGATGCTGCAAGCTCAGCAGGCACAGCGCCTTGGATTGCGGCCACAATATGGCATCGATTATCAGCTGTTAATGGCGGCGAAAGCGGCCAATAAGCGCATCATCGAACTGGAAGGCCCGGAAACGCAAATCGCGTTGTTGAAATCGCTGCCGCAGGATGGCTTGCCGTTGCTGCTGGATACGCTGGAACACTGGCATACCAATGCGCGCTTGCTGCAAACCATGATCAGTTGGTGGTTGGATGCTCCGCCCAGTCAGCAACCGGTGGCGCTACCGACCACTTTTAACAGCGACCTTAATGACACCCTGATGCGTCATCGCAATCAGCACTGGCGTGAATTGCTGCTGGCGCTGCCAAAAGGCCGCTATGTGGTGGCCGTGGGAGCACTGCATCTGTACGGCGAAGACAATCTGCCGGGATTATTGAAATCGTAGCGGCAAGTCCATGGGCGGCCTGAAGGCCTCCCCTACCAGGAATGTGCGGGACTATTGAAATCGTAGCGGCGCAATTTATTGCGCAATCTTTGGATGGGCACGCGGCCAAATGCGCGATATGGGATTGTTTGGAGTGATACATCAACAAAAAAAGAAGGCCAATATCGCTATTGGCCCGTCAAAGAGGAATTTGTTTATGATTTTGGTTATCACCAGGGTTACTGGCGCGGGCCAATTCTCGCGCAAAGTTCAGAATTTCGCCAGTAATTTTCGTCCAATCTGAATTAAGAATTTTTGTCGCAAGGAACGAATATGACACCTGCTGTAAAACTGCTGGAAAAACAAAAGGTCGCATTTACGCTGCATCCTTACGACCATGACAGCCATGAAACCAACTTCGGCGACGAAGCGGTTCGCAAGCTCAATCTGGATGCGCGACAGGTGTTTAAGACCCTGTTGGTGGCGCTCAACGGTGATGCTAAAGCGCTGGCGGTGGCCGTGACTCCGGTTTCTTCCCAGCTCGATCTCAAAAAAGTGGCGAAAGCGCTGGGAGCGAAAAAAGCCGATATGGCCGATCCACAGCTGGCACAGCGCGTAACCGGTTATCTGGTGGGTGGCATCAGTCCTTTAGGGCAGAAAAAACGTCTACCGACGGTGATCGATCATCAGGCGAGCGAATTTGCCACCATCTTTATCTCCGGTGGCAAGCGCGGGCTGGATATTGAACTGGCCGCACAGGATCTGGCGCGGCTGCTGGATGCGAGTCTGGCGGATGTGGCACGTCGCGACTAACTGGGCTGCTGCGCGCACAGTTGATCGATCATCCATCGCCCGGCCGGTCCGGGCGGATTGCGGCGCGACCAGATGACATCCACCGCAATGCGCTGCGGCCAGCCAGGTATCGGCAACTCTTTCAATACCTGATGACCAAACTGCTCCACCAGCCAGCGCGGCAAAACACTCCAGCCGAAGCCCTGCTCTGCCATCTCCAGCAACAGTAAATAGGAGGGGGCTGACCATACGCGCCCGGCAGGCAGCGGTTCACGATTTTGCACCCAGGTATTCAGCCGCAGATGGCGTAGCTCACCCAGTTGCGCTTCACTGACCTGCTTTAACTGCGACAGTGCGTGACCCTGATGCAGATAGATCGCCATCTGCGCCCCAACCTGTAAACGTGCCACCGCCAAATCCGGCGGGAGCTGTGGTTGCGCCCGCACCACGCCCAAATGAACGCGTCCCGCCTGCAACAAGTCGATCGCATCGGCATCCTCGGCGATCATGCACTCAAATTCGATATCCGGATAACGTGATTCAAAACGGTTCAACAGATTTTCATGATGATCCGCCTGCCAGAAATCTGAGATCGCCAGACTCAGCCGCGGCTCCACCCCTTGCGACAGGCGCGCCGCCAGTTCATCCAGCCGCTGGCTGGCCGCCAGAATCTGCTGTACCTGAGCCAGCGCACGTTGCCCCTGTTCCGTTAGCACCGGCTGACGCCCGCTGCGATCAAACAGGGTGAAACCTAAGTCATCTTCCAGATTCGCCACCGCACTGCTGATGGTGGACTGACTTTTCGCCAGTGCGCGTGCCGCCGCCGAAAAGGATCCGCTGGCCACCGTCTGCACAAAGGCCTCTAGGGATTCCGGGGAGTATTTCATGGTGAACCATCGCTTTTATCGATAGGTAATCATTTTATCTTAGCATTTCAGGGTGAGAAAATGCGCGACGTAACCAAAAAGGAGGTTTTTATGCGTACCCGTTCGCTGAAAGAACGTTTTTGTCATGCCGCAGGATTTGAAGTGCTGGCGATTTTAACTGTTGCACCGCTGGCAGCCTGGGTGATGGATAAACCGCTGTTTCAGATGGGCGCGTTGGCGATTATGTTATCGACCGTCGCTATGCTGTGGAACATGATCTATAACAGCGGTTTTGATCGCATCTGGCCGCCGCACGTGAAACGCGGTCTGGGTCTGCGTGCGGTGCACGCGCTGGGCTTCGAGGGGGGCTTCATCGTGATTGGCCTGCCGATTGCGGCCTGGATGCTGAATATTACGCTGCTGGAAGCCTTCGTGCTGGAAGTGGCGTTCTTTCTGTTCTTCCTGCCTTATACCATGGCGTATAACTGGATGTGGGATAAGCTGCGCCAGCGCTGGGTTGGGCAGAAGTCATGCCAGGCATAATCCATCGGTGCGCATAAATGCGCACGCTATAATGACGTGGGGTTAACTGTTACCTATGTGCCCGGTTTGCCAATCTATGATCCCACGCCGAATCCGTATGACGTTGTAGGGTCGCCATTTATGGCGACCAGACGGCGCGGCGGTTTAATTATGCGCCATGCGCGGCCAGATCCACGCCAGGAGGGCCTGCGGATAACTGCGCTTCCTTGGCTTCTCCTGCGTTTTATCCCGCTCCTGCACCTGCGCTTCCGTCAAATGCGTGATCCCTGTGGGTGCATAATCAGCCACTTTAAGCGGTGAGTGCTGGCTGACGTAATCGCGTAGCACGTCGGCATCACGCAGCCCGGTATTGTTAAATCCTGGATGGCTCTCAATCTGCGGATATCCATCGCCGCCGCTGGCGTTAAAACTGTTGGTGGCCATGCGATAGGTTTTGTCCTTTTGCAGCGGTTCGCCATTGATCTTCACATCGCTGACCGCTTTACCATCCGCCACCAGACTGATGTTGCTGAACTGCGCAAAGCCACCGGAGTTGGGTTTGATATTCGCCACGGTCGCGAGATAACTCAGCAACTCGTTGCCGGTTAAGGTGACGGAAACCACCTGATTACCAAACGGTTGTACCTGTAACAGATCGCGCCAGCTCAATTTGCCTTGCGCTAATGAGGTGCGAATACCGCCGCCGCTCATCACCGCAAAATCCGCTTGGGTCGCGGCCATCTGCGCACGCAGAATCAGCTGACCGAGATTGGTTTGTTCAAAGCGCACCTTGTCGCGCTCACCGACAAATACGCCATCGCTGCTGCCCACGCTGACATCCAGCTTCTTCGCGGCACGCAGTTGATATGGCGTCAGCAGTTTCATCATGGCGCTGTTAGGCGGGATCTCTTCCTGCCAGGTGAGCCAGGAAACGCTGCCATCGAGGTTTTTCACCTCATGCTTAAGATTCACCGGGATCAGCTGATAACTGTCCAGCGTCAGCTCACCGTTACGGAAAGTGAAGTCGCCACGTCCGACATATTTGCCCCACTCTTTCGCCTGCATGATCCAAACGCCATTTTGCCGATCGGGCTGGCAGGGCTGGCCCGGCTGATAATCTTTGACGCTGACATTCTCTTTTTCCATGCACACCGCATCCTGCGAGTGGCCGCCAATGATCACATTGATGGTGCCCGGCGGCAGGCTGCGCGCTAACTCCACATCGCCCGGCGCATTGCTACCATGCTGGCCATCGTCGTAATGACCCATGTGGGTTAAGGCCACGATGACATCGGGTTTCTCGCTTGCGCGCAATTCTGCCACCGCTTTTTCTGTCTCTTTCACCGGATCGCGAATATCGATCTCAGCAATATTTTCCGGGTTGGAGATTTTTAGGGTGTCGGTGGTGGTCAGGCCAATCACCGCAATTTTCAAACCCATGCGGTTAAAGATCGCCCACGGCTTAAACAGGCGCTGATCGGTGCCTTTTTGATAGATATTGGCGGAGAGAAACGGGAATTTCGCCCACTTCTGCTGCATTTGCAGCACGCTGAGCGGCTTGTCGAATTCATGATTACCCAGCGCCATGGCATCGTAACCAATCAGGTTCATGCCACGGATATCGGGTTCTGCGTTTAATAAATCGGACTCCGGCACGCCGGTATTCACATCCCCGGCAGAAAGGATCAGTGCGCCGCCGCCCCGCGCCTGCACATCATAACGCTGTTTATCCATCAGCGTTTTCTGCGCGGCCAGGCCGTATTCGCCCTGCGCATTTGGCCAGTAACGGCCATGATGATCGTTGGTGTGCAGAATACTAAAACGATAAGTCCGATCCGTTTGCCAGGCCTGCGCCAGCATCGGCAGTAACAGCACGATCAGCGCTAACCAGCGCCCTTTCCGCGGTAATGACAACAAAGCCGATCTCCTTATTCTGCGTTTTTCCACTTAGCCGTGGACTTAATGTGCTTTATCACTCATCTGTGTCGCACAGATGGCACTTTAACTCAAGACCAAAGGCTTATAGAGTCACTCAGGTATTAACAAACTGATAACGATAAACGCACTCTCAGGATTTTTTATGGCAAGTGAAATCGCAACCCCAGCGCGTGCGCCGGGACGCACTGCTTTTGGCATTTTAGGTGCCATCAGCCTCGCGCATCTGCTTAACGATATGCTGCAATCGCTGCTGCTGGCGATCTACCCAATGCTGCAAAAGGATTTTAGCCTTAACTTCGTGCAGATTGGTCTGATCACGCTGACTTTCCAGGTCACCGCGTCATTACTGCAACCGCTAATTGGCTACTACACGGATAAATACCCAAAGCCTTGGTCGCTGCCAGTCGGCATGGGTTTTACCCTGTGTGGACTGGTGTTATTGACCTTCTCCTCGACTTATCCGCAGGTGCTGCTGGCGGCCGCGCTGGTGGGCAGCGGTTCCTCCGTGTTTCACCCGGAATCTTCTCGCGTGGCGCGTATGGCCTCTGGTGGACGTCACGGACTGGCGCAGTCGCTGTTCCAGGTGGGCGGTAATTTTGGAAGCGCATTAGGGCCACTGCTGGCGGCGATGATCGTCGCGCCTTACGGCAAAGGCCATCTGGGCTGGTTTGTGCTGGTGGCACTGCTCGGCATTATTGTGTTGTTGCAGGTGAGCCGCTGGTACAGCCACCAGCATCGTGCCAGCAAGGCGAAACCCGCCGTTGCACCGGTCAATGTACTGCCGCGCAAGAAAGTCGCTTTTGCCATTAGCATCCTGCTGCTGCTGATTTTCTCCAAATACTTCTATCTCACCAGCCTGAGCAGCTATTACACCTTCTATTTAATGCAGAAATTTGGACTTTCGGTGCAAGCGTCCCAATTCCACCTGTTTGCCTTTCTCGGCGCAGTGGCGGCCGGCACCATTATTGGCGGGCCGATTGGCGATAAAATTGGGCGTAAATACGTGATTTGGTGTTCGATTCTGGGTGTCGCGCCCTTTACGTTGCTGCTGCCGCACGCCAACTTGATGTGGACCAGCGTATTAAGCGTCATCATTGGCTTGATTCTGGCATCGGCGTTTTCCGCCATCCTGGTCTACGCGCAAGAGTTGATGCCAGGACGTATCGGCATGGTTTCAGGGCTGTTTTTTGGGTTTGCCTTTGGAATGGGCGGCCTGGGTGCCGCCGTTCTTGGCGTGGTGGCTGACCACACCAGCATCGAATGGGTATATCAAATCTGTGCCTGGCTGCCTTTGATTGGCCTTTTGACCGCTTTCCTGCCTGATAACCGCCACGCCTGAACCGCTTTTGGGGGGCAATTTTTTTCCATCGCCCCCCCTCTACTCTGCGTAAATCCTGCCGATAGCGTGAGATAACTGAGGAAAATGCTGCTTCAGCTGAGTTTTCTTCTCATTTTTTCAATTTTTTCGCTTTTCACCGCTCAAATGTTTAAACGCGGTGGAGGATTGTGCATTACACTAGGTTGTTACAAGCGGATACATTTGCATACAAGGAGACAGGCATGCATCACACCACACCGTTGATCACCACCATTGTCGGGGGCCTGGTCCTCGCCTTTCTCCTTGGTATGCTGGCGAATCGTCTGCGTATTTCTCCGCTGGTGGGCTATTTACTGGCTGGCGTGCTCGCCGGTCCTTTCACGCCAGGTTTTGTCGCCGATACCAATCTTGCCCCCGAGTTAGCCGAACTGGGCGTCATTCTGCTGATGTTTGGCGTCGGTCTGCACTTTTCCCTGAAAGATTTAATGTCGGTAAAGTCGATCGCCATTCCCGGTGCTGTCGCGCAGATTGCGGTCGCCACGCTGCTGGGGATGGGGCTTTCCTGGGCCATGGGCTGGTCCTGGATGACCGGCTTAGTGTTTGGTCTGTGCCTCTCGACCGCCAGTACCGTGGTGTTACTGCGTGCGTTGGAAGAGCGCCAACTGATTGACAGCCAGCGCGGACAAATCGCCATCGGCTGGCTGATTGTCGAAGATTTAGTGATGGTGCTGACGCTGGTGCTGCTGCCCGCGATTGCCGGCATGCTGGAGGAAGGGAACGCCAGCCCGACGCTGCTACTGTGGGATTTGATGCTGACCATCGGCAAAGTCGTCGCCTTTATGGTGCTGATGATGGTAGTTGGCCGCCGCGTGGTGCCATGGATTCTGGCCAAAAGTGCCGCAACCGGCTCGCGTGAACTCTTTACCTTGTCGGTGCTGGCACTGGCATTGGGCATCGCCTTTGGCGCAGTGGAATTCTTCGATGTCTCCTTTGCGCTCGGCGCCTTCTTTGCCGGTATGGTGCTGAATGAATCTGAACTCAGCCATCGCGCCGCCCACGACACACTCCCGTTGCGCGATGCGTTCGCGGTGCTGTTCTTTGTCTCCGTCGGCATGCTGTTTGACCCGATGATATTGATCGAACAGCCACTCGCCGTGCTGGGTGCGCTGGCAATCATCGTGCTGGGTAAATCCATCGCCGCCTGGCTGCTGGTCACCCTGCTCGGCCACTCACGCCGCACTGCTATGACCATTTCCGTAAGCCTGGCGCAGATTGGTGAGTTCGCCTTTATCCTGGCAGGTCTGGGGATTTCGCTCGGCATGCTGAGTGATGAGGGCCGCAATCTGGTACTGGCTGCCGCGATTCTCTCCATTATGCTGAACCCGATTCTGTTCACCCTGCTGGAACGTTATCTCGAGAAGACTGAAACCATCGAAGAGCAGACGCTGGAAGAGGCCATTGAAGATGAGAAACAGATTCCAGTGGATATCTGCAACCATGCGGTGATCGTTGGTTACGGACGCGTGGGAAGCTTGCTGGGGCAGAAATTACTGGAAGCGGATGTGCCGTTGGTGGTGGTGGAAAACTCTCGACCACGCGTCGAAGCGCTGCGCGAGCAAGGTATCAAAGCGGTGCTGGGCAATGCGGCACGTGTTGATACCATGGAATTAGCCCGACTCGATTGCGCCCGCTGGCTGCTGCTGACCATCCCGAATGGCTATGAAGCGGGTGAGATCGTTACCGCCGCCCGCGAGAAACGCCCGGATATCGAGATCATTGCGCGCGCGCATTATGACGATGAAGTGAATTACATCATTGAACGCGGTGCCAATCGCGTGGTGATGGGCGAACGTGAGATTGCCAACAGTATGTTGAACGTGTTGCAGGAAGAGATTGCCGAGCAACCGATTGTGCGTGAGTGCCCGATTTAATTTGGCGCCGTTATTAAACAGGTCGCCATAAATGGCGTAAGTCTCGTCAGTTAAGCGACTGACGATAACGCCGTCTGGGGTCGCATCGGGGCAGGCGGTCCTAACGCCGCTACGCGGTACCTCCACTTCATTCGTCTGCCTTACGGACCGGTGCCGATGGAACATCCATGTTCCAGCGCCACCTTTCGCCCGCGTCCTGCGGGCTCTCCTGGCATACTCACGCCGTTCAGCGCTGCGGAATGCCTGCCCCGATGCGACCCCAGCCAGCTCATCAGCTTCAGTGCGGGTTGTCAAAAAGGGCACATTGCCTGAAGCTCTGACGCCTCTGCTGCCCCCTCAGGGTTATCCGCAGCGCTGAGACTTTTACGTTGGGCCAGGAGCCCCACGCGGGGAGGCGTGGGGCAGTTCGCGGCCGACCATGGATGGTCATCCGCGAACGGTCCGTCCGGCACGACGTGGAAGTCGAAGGTACCGCTTTAGCGGCGCGAGGACGGCCCAGAGGGGGCAGCAGAGGCGGCAGAGCCCGCACAGAAAAGACAGGCCACTTATCAATAAGCAGCCTGAGTCCTTAACTGACAAGCATTACGCCATAAATGGCGACCCTGGAAATTCAATCACGAAGGGTGCGCATTGATGCGCACCGGTTTCATTATCGATCCCAATACGACTCTTCTAAACTGTCTTCCCTTTCCGGCAGGCCGCGCGTCAGGCGTGGAGAGTGCTGATTAAGCACCTGATAACTCACCCGGTTCGCATACTTACATACCTGCGCCAGCGACGAATAAGTGAGATATTCGCGCGCATGCTTGCTGGAGTTCGGGACTTTCTGGCGATGGAAATTGTTGGCGGTGATATCGTGCAGCAGCGCCGCTAACGCACCATCACCCGCACCGTTGGTGTTCATGATCTTCTCGGGTCCGCCCATGTAAGGCGCTATATGCGAGAAAATACGCAATGGCTGCTGGCAATCCTGGTGTCGCATCGCACGGCTGAATTCATACTGGTTGAACTCGGCAATCGCTCCCGGCAGCAGCGGATGGTTGGTTTTACGCTTGAATGCTTCCTCGGTGAAACCCGCCATATACAAGCCGGTTGGTCCGGCGGTACACAGCACCAGATCCACCCAATCCAGCGCCATGTTCGATGCCAGCAGCGGATCCTGTTCACCGGTTAAGGCAAAGGCCTCTTCTTCGTTCATCGCCACAATCGAAATGTGGTCACGCAGGAAATCACGCCAGAACTCAGGGTTATCCTGAATCACGTATTTGGTGCCCAGCGTCAACACCACCGGCACGTTATACTTTTTCGCGTATTCAATGGCGCGCAGCGTCGCGTCAGGCATCGGTTCGCCGGGTTGGCAACGCACCAGATATGAGGTCAGTACCAGTGCTGAAGCACCGGCAATCATCGCTTCTGGAATGCTGTCAGCCTTGAGTTGGTTCATCAAGCCGGGGCTAATGGCAAAGGTGCGTTCGCCCTGCTCGCCAATCAGCGTAAAGCAGCGGCCAATCGCGCCATCGACGCCTTGCAAATAATTGAGATCCATACGGCTGGAGGTATTGCACAGATAGCGATAGGCGTAGCCACCAATCTGGATGTTATTACACATCACGCCAAGCAGCACCGAACGATCGTCCGCGAGAACAGAGTAGTTGTGTAGCGTATTGCCGATGGTGCCACCGGCAAATTGATGGCTGATCAGCCCTTCACGCATCAGTTCGTCATACAAGGCTTCGGCGGTGGCATCGTCAATCACCAGTGAATGACCGGCGCTCAAGCCATAGCGCTGTAAGAAAGCGTCATCGACTTTAGCCTCAATATCCACCAGCGTTTGGTCGATACCGGCCACCCAACTGCCCTCTTCCTGCTCTTGAGGCGTGGCTTGCAGCAGCGGGTCGCGCGCGTTGACGGGGAAATAGTGTTTGGATTTGCGTTTGCCGGGAAATTTCATCGTGGCTGCCGTAAGGGAAATCTGACAGAGAATGATATCACACTCTCTGTCATCACTTTATCGGCGTGCGTTAACCAGTTGTACCATCATCTCGATGTGCTCGTCATCGGCGTTGAGCGCAGGAATATATTCAAACTTCTCGCCGCCCGCATGCAGGAAGAACTCACAGTTCTGCTCGCTGATCTCTTCCAGTGTTTCCAGACAGTCTGCGGCAAACCCTGGACTCATTACCTGCACATGCTTGATGCCTTTGGCTGGCAAACCTTGCATGGTTTCGTCGGTGTACGGCGTTAACCACGGCTCACGGCCAAAGCGTGACTGGAACGTCATCATGATTTTATGCGGCGCAATGCCCAACGCGGCGGCCAGCGCATCCGTGGTGTCTTTACAACGCAGCGGATAATCATCGCCTTCGTCCGCAAAGCGCTGCGGAATGCCATGATAAGAGAGCACCAACAGATCCGGTTCGCCGTGCAGCGCAAAGGAGCGCTCTACCGAGGCTTTCAGTGCCGCGATGTAGGCAGGATGCTCTGCATAATCGCGGATAAAGGCAACGCTTGGCAACGAACGCAGCGGTTTGAAGCTGGCGGCCAGGCCATCCCACACTGCAGCGACCGTGGAGCAGGAGAACTGCGGATAGAGCGGCAGCACAATCAGTTGTGTGACGCCCTGCGCCAGCAAACGCTGCACCGCACCGTCAAGACTCGGTTGGCCGTAGCTCATCCCCAACTCAACCGGCATATCCAGCCGCTGCGCGAGCGCATCTCGCTGACGTTTACTGAACACCATCAGCGGCGAGCCCTCTTCCATCCAGACGGACGCGTAGAGTTTGGAGACGCGCGGCGATCGGAACGGCAGGATGGCAAAATTCAGGATCGGCCACCACAACCAACGTGGCGTATCCACCACGCGCGGGTCGCCAAGGAATTGTTTCAGGTAGCGCTTAACAGCTGGTGTAGTGGGTGCATCTGGTGTGCCTAAATTAACCAGCAAAACCCCGGGCTTTTCTTGCCTCATTGTATTTCCTTGATGTCGAAACGAATGGGTCAAAATCGAGGGAAATTGTAGCGGAAATCGTGGGAGGGGAAAGCAATTGCTGCAAAAGGGCCGGACAACCGACCCTTTATAGCACAACCCTTAATCATTCAAATGGCAGGAAGGTGGCAAACGAGAGCAGCCAACGCGCCTGCACATTGAAGTATGTCGGGTTAACCGAGAATACCGGCCAGTTGCGTGCTCACTTCAGCAACCTTACGGGTGCCATCGATCTTGTGATACTGGGTGTTACCGTCTGCTGCTTCTTTGCTGTAGTAAGCAATCAGCGGTGCAGTCAGCTGATGGTATTCCACCAGACGCTTACGCACGGTTTCTTCCTGGTCGTCTTTACGCGTGGTCAGCTCTTCGCCGGTCACATCGTCTTTACCTTCCACTTTGGGTGGGTTGTAAGTGACGTGATAAACGCGGCCAGACGGCGTATGTACGCGACGTCCCACAATACGATCCACAATCAGTTCGTCCGGTACAGCAAACTCCAGCACGAAATCCACGTTGATGCCTGCTTCTTTCATGGCGTCAGCCTGCGGGATAGTGCGTGGGAAGCCATCGAGCAGGAAACCGTTTTTGCAGTCTTCCTGCGCGATACGCTCTTTAACCAGCGCAATCACCAGCTCGTCAGTCACCAGTTTACCGGCATCCATGATGGCTTTCGCCTGTTGGCCCAGTTCGGTGCCTGCTTTTACTGCCGCACGCAACATGTCACCGGTGGAGATTTGCGGAATACCGTATTTCTCCATGATGAATTGAGCCTGAGTGCCTTTACCTGCGCCCGGTGCCCCGAGCAGAATAATACGCATTGCGTAATTCCCCTTGCGAATCGCATTGATCAATCTGAGAAGGCCAAGAACATACCATTATGACCCGCGCACCACAAGGAAACGGGCGCGCTTCCGATGAAAGGTTTCACTTTGACCTGCTTTGACAGCCAACACCAGCGGAGCGCCCATTTTTAGGAATTGCGGCTAAGGCTTAACACTTCTTTAAGGCGTTTTTTCAGTGTCGGCGTCATATTTTGGTTCTTATTGACGCTGCCGCGTACGCTGGCATGCAACCGCAGACGCTGCTGAGTCGGCAACAGCTGCATATCCTGCGGTAATTCGGCCAGCTTCAGGCCTGCAGGTAGCGGGAACAGCGCGAACGGCAGCCCGTGTTGCTGAATCGATTGCAGCTCAACGGGGGCATCAAGTGTGATGTTATCCACGCTTGCGATGTTAAACGGCCGCCAGTCGCTATTTTCCATTAATATCAGCGCCTGATCCAACGCCTCACCAAACGCCAGTCCCTGCTCGAACAAGCGCAGCTCACTGCGTACCAGCGTACTGAAATCGTTGGTTTTCAGGGCGATAAGCACCAGGTCACTGCTCAATGCCGCGTGGCGGTCAAGACGCGTCACAAACAAACGCGCATCGCTCACTAAACGTTTGTGTAGCAAGGTAGCAAAGGATTCGGATGCATCCGTCACGCCCTGGCTTTGGCACTCAGCCAGTGTTCGCACGCGGCCCTGTTGCATATCTACGTGCTCAATAAAGGCGATATTGCCGGCCATCATGGGTAATGAAGGCAGTACGCTGAGTTCGCTAACGGGATAGTGCGAGGCATAGCGTGTTTGGTTGCGTGCCTGTTCCTGACGCAGGAATAGCTGTGAGAGCAGCACCCGTGCAATATGCAGAGAGGGTGCAAAAAAGAGGTCGTAATTTTCCAGCCGGTAATGACGGGATAGCAAGCCGCGAAGTCGATCGCGCGCTGCCGCCGCCCTGGCAGTAGCATGTTGGTGATCCATCGCGAGAGGTTTCTCTATTATTATGATGCTGTGTGTGGTCGCGAATTGAGGGGCACATTAGCCGCGTTAAACACAGAGAAGGCCTTCCGTCAACCCGCCAGAATCTGGGGGAAAGGTTAGGCCAATGCGGCTGGACATTAAAATGATATAAACTGACAATCCCTGTTAGGTTTTTACACAGGGGATGAGTATGACCGCGCTTCCGTCGTTACGTGCACTGCACTATTTTCACCAGGCAGCCCTGCACAGCAGTTTCAGCGTTGCGGCCGAGCGTCTGCATGTGACTCATAGCGCCATCAGTCATCAGATTCGACAGCTGGAAAGCTGGATGGGTAAGCCTCTGTTTGTGCGCACCAATGGACGTGTCAAATTAACCTCACACGGCGAACGTTTGCTGGTGAGTTGTCAGAAAGCCTTTAGTGAACTCTCGACGACCTGCGAAAGTATTCGCACCGGCATGCGCCATCACCTCAGCGTCTCTTGCGCACCGAGTTTCCTCGCGCAATGGCTGATCCCACGTATTAGCAGTTTTTATCAACGCTATCCGGATATCGAAGTCCAGTTTCAGCCGCTGGGCGAAATCGACCATCTGCGCAGCGAGCATACCGATTTGCTGATTCTCAGCTATGAGCAAACGCCGGATGAGGATATCGATGCCACGCTGATCAGCGATGATTACATTGGTCCGCTCTGTGCGCCTCAGTTCGCAGCACGTTTTCAAAGCGAGCAGGATTTGGCTTCGCTGCCGTTGCTGCATGCCGATACGCGCCTGCACGCCTGGGCGGAATGGGCGAAAACCAGCGGTGCTCGCGGCAATTTTTGGGTTGGTAAGCATTTCGATAATCTGACGTTAGGGATTCAGGCGGCGAGAAATGGCTTGGGTGTGATCATGGCACCGCGTTTGCTGGTAAGGCAGGAGTTGAGTGACGGGACGCTGATTGCGCCTTTAGGCTTTGTGCGCGCGGATCGTGCCACCTGGATGATGACCAAGCTGTCGCGGCAGCATGATGCCGAGATCACCTTGTTCCGGGATTGGTTGCGGGACCAGGCACTGCATTAAAAAAGGTCGTCATAAATGACGACCCTACGAATTCATTTCATACCAAACGCACTGGCTTGTGTAGGGTCGGCATTCATGCCGACCTGGTCAAGCATCGCGCCCGATTACGCCGTCAGTAGCTGGTTCATACGACGTATAAACTGGTTCGGATCGTCCAGCGTGCCGCGTTCTGCCAGCAACGCCTGATCCAGCAACAGCTCAACCCATTCAGCAAAGTGCGCCTCATCGTGGGTATCCGCCACACGTTTCACCAGCGTATGCTCGGGGTTGATCTCGAAGATGTACTTCACATCCGGCACTTCCTGACCCGCCGCCGCAAACAGCTTCGCCATCTGAGTAGTCATTTCATTGGCATCAGTGGTGACAATCGCTGGGGTGTCGGTCAGACGATGCGTCAGACGCACCTCTTTCACGCGCTCGCCGAGCAACGTTTTCACACGCTCAACAAAGGGCTCCAGCGCTTTTTCCGCTTCTTTCTGCTCTTCGGTCTCTTCATCCGCCAGTTTGCTCAGCGATTCATCCGCCTTGCTCACAGACTGGAAGGACTTGCCGTCGAACTCGGTCAGGTAGCTCATCATCCACTCGTCGATACGATCGGACAGCAGCAATACCTCGATGCCTTTTTTGCGGAACAGTTCCAGATGCGGGCTGCTCTTCGCGGCGGCATAGCTGTCCGCGGTGATGTAGTAAATCTTCTCCTGCCCTTCCACCATACGGCTCAGGTAATCTTCGAGCGAAATAGTCTGCTCTGCGCCTTCACTCTGAGTAGTGGCAAAACGCAGCAGCTTGGCAATCGCCTGCTGGTTGGTGTTGTCTTCTGCTGGGCCCTCTTTCAGCACCAGACCGAACTCTTTCCAGAACTGCTGATATTTCTCAGCATCATCCTTTGCCAGTTTTTCCAGCATCTGCAGGCTACGCTTGGTCAGCGCGGCTCGCAGGCTTTGTGTCACGCGGCTATCCTGCAGGATTTCACGGGAGACGTTGAGCGGCAGATCGTTGGAATCGATCAGGCCACGCACGAAGCGCAGATAGTTCGGCATGAACTGCTCGGCATCGTCCATGATAAATACGCGCTGCACGTAGAGTTTCAGGCCGTGCTTGCTGTCGCGGTTGAACATGTCGAACGGCGCACGCTGCGGAATATACAGCAGGCTGGTGTACTCCTGCTTACCTTCTACGCGGTTGTGGCTCCAGATCGCCGGGTCGCTGAAATCATGGGCGATGTGTTTGTAGAACTCGTTGTACTCTTCATCGCTGATTTCTGACTTGTTACGCGTCCACAGCGCCTGGGCTTTGTTGATCTTCTCCCAGGTGGTGGTGTCGTTCTCTTCGTCTTTGGTTTCGATCTCAACCGGCAAGGCGATGTGATCGGAGTATTTGCTGATCACATTACGCACGCGCCATGCATCAAGGAAATCATCCTCGCCTGCGCGGAAGTGCAGCGTAATTTCGGTACCGCGATCGGCCTTCTCGATTTCAGCCAGGGTATATTCACCCTCACCCGCTGATTCCCAGAACACCGCTTCATCGGCTTTAGCACCGGCCGCACGGGTGCGCACGGTGACTTTATCGGCCACGATGAAGGCCGAGTAGAAGCCCACGCCAAACTGGCCGATCAACTGGCTGTCTTTCGCCTGATCGGAGCCCATGGATTCGAGGAACGCTTTGGTGCCCGATTTAGCAATGGTGCCGAGGTTCTCAATCACCTCATCACGACGCATACCGATGCCGTTGTCGCTCAGGGTCAGAGTGCGATTGTCCTTATCGACCGAGATACGCACGCGCAGGTCGCCATCGCCTTCATACAGATCTGGCGTAGACAGTGCGCGGAAGCGCAATTTGTCGGCGGCATCGGAGGCGTTGGAGATCAGCTCACGCAGGAAAATCTCTTTGTTTGAATAGAGGGAGTGGATCATCAGGTGCAGAAGTTGTTTTACCTCTGACTGGAAGCCACGCGTCTCTTGTCCTTTCATGGTCATTGCTACCTCAACTAAATCAGGGTTGATCATACCCCCTTCATACTTCAAGTCGCAGGCGCTTTGGCTGCATCTTGAATTATTTTGGGTATAGGTTGAGAAGGAAATGGGGATGATGAGGAGAAATTCAAGCCGATGTCCGTGAAGACATCGGCAAGTGATTAGAATTTAATCTTGTGACGTCCGGCAAGCGAGTGCGACAGCGTGGTGCCATCGACCATTTCCAACTCACCGCCCACTGGCACACCGTGCGCGATGCGGCTGGCATCAACGCCATATTGTCCGCACAGTTCAGCGATGTAGTTAGCTGTGGCTTCCCCTTCCACCGTCGGGTTGGTGGCGAGGATGACTTCCGTCAGGGTTTCACGCTCCAGCCGCTGCTCCAGCCGATCCAGGCCAATGTCCTGCGGACCAATGCCATCCAAGGGTGACAAATGGCCCATCAGCACAAAGTAGCGGCCGCCAAACTGGCCGGTCTGCTCAATGGCGTGGATATCGGCAGGGCTTTCCACCACGCAAATCTGACCGTTTTGTTGACGACGAGGATTGGCGCAAATGGTGCAGATTTCCTGCTCGGTGAAGGTGCGGCAATCGGCGCAGTGGCCGATTTCCGACATGGCACGGGTCAACGCCTGCGCCAGACGCATGCCACCGCTACGATCGCGCTGCAACAGCTGAAAAGCCATGCGCTGCGCCGACTTCGGGCCAACGCCCGGCAGGCAGCGCAGTGACTCCATCAAAGATTCAAGCAGTGGACTGGTTTTCATCAGAACGGCATCTTGAAGCCAGGTGGCAGCTGCATGCCAGAAGAGACTGACGCCATCTTCTCTTTCTGCGTTTCGTCGATGCGACGTGCCGCATCGTTAAACGCAGCTGCGATCAAATCTTCCAGCATGTCTTTGTCATCTTCCAGCAAGCTAGGATCGACTTCGACACGGCGGCAGTTGTGTGCGCCATTGATGGTCACTTTCACCAAGCCAGCACCTGATTCACCGGTCACTTCCAGCGCGGCGATCTCTTCCTGAACTTTGGCCATTTTGTCTTGCATCTGCTGGGCCTGCTTCATCAGGTTGCCCAATCCGCCTTTACCAAACATAGTCTTCTCTCTCTGCTGGGGCTGCACGCAAACAAGCTGCGACAGCGGGTGTTCAAACGGGTCGAATACTCTCTTCATCCAGATCGGCATCGAAGAATCGACGCAGGGTCTGAATATGAGTATCGCTTTCGATCGACTGGCGCGCCTGCACCAGCTTCTCTTCATAAATGGCCTGACGCCATTCCAGTGGCGTCAATACCGCGGGATTATCGTCTTCAACGATGGTCAGTTCAACCGTTTGACCGGCTGACTGACTGAGCGCCTCGGCCAGCGCCTGCCTGGCAGACGCCGAATTCAGATGGCGCTGACTGCTGCGCAGATGCAGTGTGACGCTGGTTTCGCCCACTTCCTTCCACGCATTTAACGCCACTTGCTGCACCAGTTTGGGCAGCGTCAGTGCGGCAATTTCTGCTGCCCAGGCATCGCGCTGCTGGGCTTCTTCTGCCAGACGCAGCGCCAGCTCAGGCGTTTTCTCATGCTCCAGCGCGGAACGCAAGGCTTTTGGCGTGGCGATGGGTTCCGCCTTGACCTCTACAGTCTGCTGCGCTTTCCAGCGATACGCTTCCGGTTTAGCCGGGGTTTTCACTGCCGGTTCTGTAGCGCGCTGCTGCACACGTTCAGTGACACTGGCGAGACGTTCCAGCGCCGGATTCGCCGGCCGCGCGGAACGCGCTGCCGGCTCACTCTTTTTTGCTTTGCCGGCTCCCTGACGCAGCAGCTGCGTTCGCGCCTGAAGTAGCTGATTGGTGGAGTCAGACAAATGTTCGGGTGCCGGAGGCATATCCGGGTAGTCATCGGCCATGGGTGGCGCATCGTGCACAGGCGGTGCCATCTGCGGCTGTGCAGCAGGGGCGGCTTTCGCGGCCTGAGCCGATGGCGCAACGGGCGCTTGTGGCGCGGCCTGCGGAATCAAGCTGGGGCGGGCGACCGGTTCGGCAATGGTGGCCTGTGGGTGGAAAGCCAGCGCACGCAGCAGCGTCATCTCGACGCCTAAACGACGATCCGGCGCCAGCGGCAGGTCTTTACGTCCCATCAGCAGGGTCTGGTAATAGAGCTGAACATCGGCCGGCGGTAAGACGCGGGCTAAGTCGCGCAGGCGCTGTGCCTGATTAAGGTCATCTTCGCCCAGCGAACTGGGCAAAAGTTGCACCATCGCCACGCGGTGCAGCAGACGTAGCATCTCCACCAGCAGCGCTTCCCACTCCACGCCACGCGAGGCCGCCTGGTTCAGTAGCGCCATCACTTGCTCGCCCTGTCCATCGACTAAGGCTTCAATTAACGCCAGCGGCTGCTCATCATCCAGCGTGCCCAGCATCTGCGCCACGGTTTCACGCGTGACGCTGCCCTGCCCCATGGCAATCGCCTGGTCGGTCAGACTGAGCGCATCACGCATACTGCCGTCTGCAGCCCGCGCCAGCAGATGCAGTGCGCGCGGTTCGGCGGCAATCTGCTCCTGCTGCAACACGTGCGCCAACTGCTGCTGAATTTGTTCAACATCCAGCGCTTTCAGATGGAATTGCAGGCAGCGCGACAGAATAGTAACCGGCAGCTTTTGCGGATCGGTAGTCGCCAGCAGGAATTTAACGTGCGAAGGCGGCTCTTCCAGCGTTTTCAACAGTGCGTTGAAGCTGTGACGCGATAGCATGTGCACTTCATCGATCAGGTAAACCTTGAAACGCCCACGCGCCGGTGCGTACTGCACGTTATCCAGCAGATCGCGCGTGTCTTCGACTTTGGTGCGTGAAGCGGCGTCGATCTCAATCAGATCGACAAAACGACCCTGCTCGATTTCACGGCAGTTGTCGCATTGACCACAAGGCGTGGAGGTAATGCCGGTTTCGCAGTTAAGGCCTTTCGCCAGCAGACGCGCGATCGAGGTCTTCCCTACGCCGCGAGTACCGGAAAAGAGATAAGCATGATGGATTCGTCCCAGTGACAGCCCGTTGGCCAGCGCAGTCAGCACATGTTCCTGACCGACTACGTCAGCGAAAGCCTGGGGACGCCATTTTCGCGCAAGTACCTGATAGCTCATGTGGATTCAATCACTGGATTTTATTGAGTTGGCACAGCGGTGCGGCTAAGTGAACCGGGTTCCGCCACAGACAAAGGGGGAAAATGCAGCTTCGCAAAACCCTGTTTATATGGGCAGTAGTCTAACAGCCACAACAGGATATGCCTATACCCGACATACTTTGCGCTGAAGTCACATTGGCAAGGGCGTATCTTCGGTAGCGACGCGATTTATCGCGGGATGTACCACAGTGCGGGGTAAGGGAGCGCAATGAATGGCGCCGCTACAGGAGCGGCGCACGGGCCTTAGTGACCGGGGAAATTCACGAGGCTGAAGCAGTCGATACCCATCGCCGTCAGGCGTGCTTCACCGCTCAGATCGAACAAATTGATCACGAAGGCGGCATCTTTCACTTCACCACCGGCACGGCGGATCAGCTTAACCGTGGCTTCCAGCGTACCGCCGGTCGCCAGCAGATCGTCAACCACCAGCACCACATCACCTGGCTTGATCGCATCTTTATGCAACTCAAGCGCATCAGAGCCGTACTCCAGCTCATAGCTTTCACTGAAGGTCTCACGCGGCAGTTTGCCTGGCTTACGTACCGGCACAAAACCCACGCCTAAACCTAACGCGACAGGTGCACCAAACAGGAAGCCACGCGCTTCCGTACCCACCACTTTAGTGATGCCTTTGTCGCGATAGCGCTCAACCAGGATGGCGATCGACGCGGCATACGCCTGAGGGTCTTCCATCAAACTGGTGACGTCGCGGAACAGGATGCCCGGCTTAGGGTAGTCAGGAATGCTTTTGATGCTGTTTTTGATGAGTTCAAGCTGCTGAGCAGTTGCGGTCATAAGTGTTACGCCTGGAAAAATATCTAATACGCGTAGCTTCTGACAGCGCCAATACCCGGAGACCGGGTTAAGCGAAGACATTTAAACAGGGAAGCCACGCACGAAGATGCCCAAATCTATGCAAATACCCGGTTAAATGCAACCCTGACGCGCTTATTCGCGCGTGTCAGCATTTTCTGCCACTACCGGAATGCGCCACATAAACAGTAACAGCGCGCACAACATGACACCGAGCATAATCCGCACCCACAACATGTTGACGACATAGATAGAGACGGCAAAGGTGACGATAATCAGCAACATGGCGCGGCCTTTCGCGCCCGGCGGCATCGCGCGATGCTGTTGCCAGTGGCGAATGTAACGGCCAAACGGTGAGCGCCACAGCAGCCAGTGATGAAAGCGCGGCGAGGAACGGGCAAAACACCATGCCGCCAGCAACACAAATGGCGTGGTGGGCAGTAAAGGTAATACAATGCCCAGCATACCCAGCACAATCGCTAGCCAACCGAGGCTGATGAGTAAAATTCGCTGCATGCCTGATGCCTGATAAAGTCGGAACTGCGCTACGTTAACACAGTCGGAATCAGAGTGATGCCCCAACCGCCCGCACAACAGCGCTTACTTACCCTTGTCGATCAACTGCGCCAGCAGATTGCGCAGCAGCGCGATGGTGCATGCCGTCAGCCGCGTTTCGACGCACAGTTATTCCGGTGTAAAGGTACACGTTTAGCCGACTATCTTCTTGAGCTGGAACAAAATGTCGCGCAACTGTTCGCGGTGGACACTGATGTCGCCCGTCGCCAATGGCTGGCGGAGAAGGTGCTGGACCAGATTGCCGCGTTACAGCGTGAATGCCAAAGCCAACAGCTACGCACCTCACGAGAACGTCCACGCGTCGATCCGCGCCAGCAGAAGCGTGAAGAGTATCTGGGCTATGAAACCCGGCTGTTAGCGATGATTCAACAGCGCGAACAGCATCTGGCAAAAGCGGAGACGCTGAGCGTGCAGCAGCAACTGATCCGTGAAGTCGAAGTGCTGCACGAGCGTTTAGCGCGTTGTCGTTCGGCGCTACATAAACTGGAATTGTCATCCTCGACACGATA
The DNA here is from genome assembly GCF_001506165.1 of Pantoea vagans. Taxonomy (NCBI): domain Bacteria; kingdom Pseudomonadati; phylum Pseudomonadota; class Gammaproteobacteria; order Enterobacterales; family Erwiniaceae; genus Pantoea; species Pantoea vagans. The sequence goes on from NZ_CP011427.1 coordinate 2,953,114, forward strand.
ATCAGCGTCCGCTTTCCTCTATACTTTCCCCAACCATATAAGGAGGAAAATCATGACGCTTATCTTCTGGGTTGCGATTGGCATTGCCGCAGGCGGGTTAAAACGCATGATGTTTCCCGGTCGACCAGGCGGCTTTGTGCCGACGCTGGTGCTGGCGGTGATTGGCGCACTTATCGGTGGTTATATAGCGACTTACTTTACCACCGGCGATCTGGGCACCCTGCATCCTGCGGGCTTTGCTGTGGCGCTGATTGGGTCAATATTGATGCTGCTGGTGGCGGCAAAATTACGCATTTAGGAGAGAGAATGTCACTGGAAACAGCATCAGACGAGATCAAACTGGCGGTGGATTTAATTCAACTGCTGGAAGAGAACCAGGTGCCAACCGCTACCGTGCTGGCGGCTCTGGCGATTGTACAGCGTGATTATCAACAGAAGCTGGCAGCAGAAAATTAAGCGCGCCTGATCCGATGGCGGCCTGAAGGCCGTCGCGACGACACCGAATCCAGCCCATCAACGGGGAGTTGAAAGCGTTGAACTCAACCGCAGCATATCGATAAAGGCATCCACCAGCTGCGGCGCATCCGCAGCCAAATCAAATGCCTGCGGGTTGAACAGCCAGTTTTCCATCATGCCATTAATGTATCCGCACATCAGCCGAGCCGACTGCAGCGTATTCAGACCGGCCGGTAACTGCCCGACTTCAATACATTCACGTAGCACTAATTCAATTCGGTCGTAACACTCCAACAGTAAACTTTGACGCATATCCTGTAACGTCGACATTTCGCCAACAAATTCACATTTATGGAAGATAATCTCCATTAATGCGCGTCTTTGTGGATCCTTTGCTGTGGCTTCAAGGATATAGATCAACATCGAACGGATAACAGAAAGTGGATCGCCCGGGTATTTTGTCTGATACTCAAGTTCCACATCATCAAGCCCAGCGTCACAACGCAGCCAGATTTCATGCAAGAGATCGGCTTTATTTTTAAAATGCCAGTAAATAGCACCGCGCGTTACGCCGGCCGCTGTTGCGATATCTGCCAGGGATGTGGCAGCCACACCGTGTTCAGAGAAGTGTGCTAAAGCGGCATCCAGAATTTGATGCCGAGTTTCAAGTGCTTGCGCTTTGGTTTTTCGTGCCATAGAGGACTTTTTTTACAAACTGGCAAGTTTACATACATTTGTGAATGTATGTACCATAGCACGACCCGTGTTTTAACGCAGCAATGGGTTTATCGGTTTGTGATCCATTGATCATTTGATATCGGACACTAGAGGTTTATTTATGAATAAAAACAGAGGATTAGCCCCTCTGGCGGCCGTCCTGATGCTTTCAGGCAGCTTTGTGTTAACAGGATGTGATGATAATAAATCCCAGCAAGCCGCCCAGCAGCAGCCCCCAGAAGTGGGTGTTGTGACGTTAAAAAACGAGCCCTTGAAGATCACTACCGAATTGCCTGGCCGTACGTCGGCTTTCCGAGTGGCAGAAGTGCGCCCTCAGGTCTCAGGCATTATTCTGAAGCGTAATTTTGAGGAAGGTACGGATATCAAAGCAGGCGTTTCCCTGTATCAGATCGATCCCGCTACCTATCAGGCCGCTTACGACAGCGCGAAAGGCGATTTAGCACAGGCACAAGCCAATGCACACGTCGCGCAGTTGACCATCAAACGTTATAAGCCGCTGCTGGGTACCAAGTACATCAGCCAGCAGGATTATGACACCGCCGCCGCAACCGCTGCACAGACCGCCGCAGCTGTTCAGGCTGCACAAGCAAACGTTGAGACCGCGCGCATCAATCTGGCCTATACCAAAGTGACCTCGCCTATCAGCGGACGCATTGGTAAGTCTTCAGTCACTGAAGGTGCTTTAGTTTCCAGCGGACAAACCACCGCCCTGGCGACCGTGCAACAGCTTGATCCGATGTATGTCGATGTGACCCAATCCAGTGATGATTTCCTGCGTTTGCGCGCAGAACTGGAAGCCGGTCAGCTGAAACAGAATGACGGCAAAGCCAACGTCACGCTGCTGATGCAAAACGGTAGCGCATACACGCAGCCTGGCACATTGGAATTCTCTGATGTGACTGTGGATGAAACCACTGGCTCGATCACTCTGCGTGCCATCTTCCCGAACCCGGACCACCGCCTGCTGCCAGGGATGTTTGTGCGTGCGCGTCTGGATGAAGGTACCAACCCAAGCGCACTGCTGGTTCCGCAACAAGGTGTGACTCGCACCCCAACCGGTCAGGCAACAGCGATGGTCGTGGGTGCAGATAACAAAGTTGAAGTGCGTAATATTACGGCGAATCAGGCATTTGGTGACAAATGGCTGGTGACGGATGGCCTGAAAGAAGGCGATCGCGTGATCACCGTCGGTCTTCAGCGTGCCAAGCCAGGTGCGCAGGTGACACCACAAGAAGTCAAAGATGATGCCAAAGCAGCACCGGAAACACAGTCTGCTAAATCATCGTCCTAAACAGGAGCCACTGATACATGGCTAAGTTCTTTATTGATCGCCCCATTTTTGCCTGGGTGCTCGCCATCATCATCATGCTGGCGGGTACTTTAGCCATTATCAACTTGCCGATTGAGCAATATCCCAATGTTGCGCCACCGGCAGTTGAAATTCAGGCGACTTATCCGGGTGCGGATGCGAAAACGCTGCAGGATTCGGTAACCCAGGTTATCGAACAAAACATGAACGGCATCGATGGCCTGATGTACATGGCGTCGAGCAGTGACTCGTCAGGTACCCTGACGCTGACGTTGACGTTCCAGTCGGGCACTGATGCCGATATCGCGCAGGTTCAGGTGCAGAACAAACTGCAACTGGCGATGCCGTTACTGCCGCAAGAAGTTCAGCAACAGGGGATTCAGGTAAAAAAATCCTCTAGCAGCTTCTTGATGGTGGCCGGTTTTGTTAGCGATAACGACAACATGACGCAGAATGACATCTCTGACTATGTTGCCTCTAACATCAAAGACCCGATCAGCCGTACGCCTGGCGTCGGTGATACTCAGGTATTTGGTGCGCAATATGCGATGCGTATCTGGCTTGATCCGCACAAGCTGAATAACTATCAACTGACACCGGTTGATGTCATCAGTGCGTTGCAGACCCAGAACACCCAGATTGCTGCAGGCCAGTTAGGTGGTACGCCGCCGGTTCCGGGCCAGCAGTTGAACGCCTCGATCATTGCGCAGACACGTCTGACATCCACGGATGAGTTCGGTAATATCTTGCTGAAGGTTAATCAGGATGGCTCACAGGTGCGCCTGCGTGACGTCGCGAAGATCGAACTAGGTGGTGAAAACTACGAGATCATCGCACGTTACAACGGTAAACCCGCATCCGGTATCGGTATTAAGCTGGCCACCGGTGCTAACGCGCTGGATACCGCCAAAGCAGTGAAAGATGAGCTGGGTAAACTGCAGCCCTTCTTCCCTGCCGGTATGAAAACCGTTTATCCGTATGACACCACGCCATTTGTGAAGATCTCCATCTTTGAAGTGGTGAAAACGCTGTTTGAAGCAATCGTGCTGGTGTTCCTGGTGATGTATCTGTTCCTGCAGAACTTCCGCGCGACCTTGATTCCAACCATCGCCGTGCCGGTCGTTCTGTTGGGTACGTTTGCCATCATCAGCGCCTTCGGTTACTCGATAAACACCCTGACGATGTTCGGGATGGTGCTCGCCATCGGCTTGCTGGTGGATGATGCCATCGTGGTGGTCGAGAACGTTGAGCGCGTAATGGTCGAAGAGGGCTTACCGCCTAAAGAAGCCACCAAGCGTTCGATGGAGCAGATTCAGGGTGCATTGGTCGGTATCGCCTTGGTGCTGTCAGCGGTATTTATCCCGATGGCCTTCTTCGGCGGTTCAACCGGTGTTATCTATCGCCAGTTCTCAATCACTATCGTTTCGGCCATGGCGCTGTCAGTCCTGGTGGCGTTGATTCTGACGCCAGCACTCTGTGCCACCATGCTGAAACCGGTTAAGAAAGGCGATCACGGTAAAACCACCGGTTTCTTCGGCTGGTTTAACCGTCTGTTCGATAAGAGCACCAACCACTATGTTGATAGCGTAGGTCATATCGTTCGCAGCACCGGTCGCTATCTGGTGATCTATCTGGTGATCGTGGTCGGTATGGCGTACCTGTTCCTGAAACTGCCCACCTCGTTCCTGCCGGAAGAGGATCAGGGTCTGTTACTGGCACAGGCGCAGTTGCCTGCTGGTGCGACGCAGGAACGTACCCAGAAAGTGCTGGATCAGGTCACGGATTACTTCCTGAACAAAGAGAAAGACAGCGTTAACTCGGTGTTTACCGTTAACGGCTTCGGCTTTGCCGGTCGTGGTCAAAACACCGGTATTGCGTTCGTCAGCCTCAAGCCTTGGGATGAGCGTGGTGACGCCAGTCTGAAAGTGCCTGCGATTGCGGGACGTGCAATGAAAGCGCTGGGTCAGATTAAAGATGCGATGGTCTTCCCGTTCAACCTGCCAGCGATTATCGAACTGGGTAACGCCACCGGCTTCGACTTTATGCTGACTGACCAGGGTAACCTGGGGCACGAGAAGTTGACCGCCGCGCGTAACCAGTTGTTTGGCATGATTGCCCAACATCCGGATACGTTGGTGGGCGTGCGTCCGAACGGTATGGAAGATACCCCACAGTACAAACTGATTATCGATCAGGAAAAAGCACAGGCATTAGGTGTGTCGCTGTCTGACATCAACACCACGCTGGGCGCCGGTTGGGGTGGTTCTTACGTTAACGACTTTATCGACCGCGGTCGTGTGAAGAAAGTGTACGTGATGGGCCAAGCCGACTCGCGCATGCTGCCAGACGACATCAGCAAATGGTTCGTGCGCAACAGCTCAGGCACCATGGTGCCGTTCTCCGCCTTCTCTTCGGCGAAGTGGCAGTACGGTTCGCCACGTCTGGAGCGCTATAACGGCTTGCCATCAATGGAAATCCTCGGCCAGGCTGCACCAGGCAAGAGTTCCGGTGATGCCATGAACCTGATGGAAGAGCTGGCAGGTAAACTGCCTGCCGGAATTGGCTATGACTGGACCGGTATGTCCTATCAGGAACGTCTGTCCGGTAACCAGGCCCCTGCCCTGTATGCGATCTCGCTGATTGTGGTGTTCCTGTGTCTGGCGGCGCTGTATGAGAGCTGGTCGATTCCGTTCTCGGTTATGCTGGTGGTACCGCTCGGTGTGGTCGGTGCGTTGATCTTCACCACCTTGCGCGGACTCAGTAACGACGTCTACTTCGTGGTGGGGCTGTTAACCACTATCGGCTTGTCGGCGAAGAACGCCATCCTGATCGTTGAATTCGCTAAGGATTTGATGGAGAAGGAAGGGAAAGGATTGGTGGAGTCAACGCTGGAAGCCGCGCGTATGCGTCTGCGTCCAATTCTGATGACCTCACTTGCCTTTATCCTAGGTGTACTGCCGCTGGCGATCAGCACCGGTGCCGGTTCTGGCGCACAGAACGCCGTCGGTACCGGCGTAATGGGCGGTATGGTCACGGCAACAGCATTGGCCATCTTCTTCGTTCCGGTGTTCTTCGTGGTGGTGCGTCGCCGCTTCGGTAAGAACAAAGCGGATATCGAACAAGGCCATCCGGTCGAACACAAGCACTAAGTTTTAACCTGTTGAAAAGGCCGCGTAAGCGGCCTTTTTTATTGCTGCGCTCTCCTGCCTGATGAATACCCATACTGCAATCACGGTTGCAATCAATTCTCTGCAGGTTCATACTATTGTTATAGTATAACATTACATGAGACCGCAGTTATGAAACCGAATATCCATCCGCTTTACCGCCCTGTGGTGTTCCATGACACCTCGGTAGACGAGTACTTCAAAATCGGCTCCACCATTAAAACCGAACGCACCATTGAGTTCGAAGGTGAAGTGCTGCCTTACGTGACGCTGGATGTCTCATCCAAGTCGCACGTTCATTACACCGGTAAGCAGAAAGATCTCACCAAAGAGGGCAGCGCTGCACGCTTCAATAAGCGTTTTGGTAGCTTCCTGACGCGCGGCAACTAATCGGGGTTACATCCATGCAAGTATTAAGTTCATTACGGTCTGCCAAGACCCGCCACAAGGATTGCAAAGTCGTGCGCCGTAAAGGCCGCATTTACGTGATCTGCAAAACCAATCCGCGCTTTAAGGCGGTTCAGGGAAGAAAGAAAAAAAGGTAGGAAAGTGTCGTGATAATTGGCCGGGATGCTCCCCGGCCTTTTTTTACTTCATGCTTTTGGCAATGGTTTCAACGTTATGTTTGAACGCATCAACATAGGTTGCCGCTGGACCATTTGCTTCGGACAGCGCTTCTGGATACAGCTCACCACCCGGTTGTGCGCCAGTCTCACTGGCAATCTGTTTCACCAGACGTGGGTCAGTCTGATTCTCCATGAAGTAGGTATTGATGTGCTCTGCTTTCAACTGTTTGATGATCGAAGCCACATCGCTGGCGCTGGCTTCTGCTTCCGTTGAGAAACCAACCGGTGCCATAAAGCTCACGCCATAGCGCTGACCAAAGTATCCAAAGGCATCGTGGCTGGTCAGGACTTTACGTTTGCTTTTTGGTACGGAAGCAAACTCGCTTTTCGCCCAGCTATCCAGCTTCTGCAGCTGTTGAATATAGCTTTCACCACTTTTACGGATATCAGCCGCATCTTCTGGGTCGGCTTTAATCAGTGCGTTCATGACGTTGGTCGCGTAGATCACGCCATTCTGCATGCTGTTCCACGCGTGAGGATCGGTAACGGTTTTGCCGTCTTCTTCCATTTTGCGCGTGTTCACGCCGTTTGATGCCACGACGATGGTGCCTTTATAACCTGACGCGCTGATCAGACGATCCATCCAGCCTTCCATGCCGAGGCCACTGACAAACACCACGTTAGCTTTGGACAACGCCTGGCTGTCTTGCGGTGTCGGTTCAAAGGTATGCGGATCGCCGTTCGGGCCCACCAGTGACTTCACGTTGACATGTTCGCCACCCACCTGCTTGACGATATCTGCCAGCACGGTGAAACTCGCCACTACATCGACCGTTTTCGCCATGGTCAATGGGCTGATAAACAGGGTGCCAATGGCCAGGCTTAACGTTAACTTTTTCATTCATATCCCCTTATAGTTTGATTATCGGCGGCGCAGCAGGCCACCACATGGTCCTGTCAAAACAGAAAGCAAAAACAGTACGGCCGCACTCAGCACCACCGCGGGTCCGGCGGGCAGCGAGAAGTGCCAGGAAAGGATCAGTCCCACCAGCGCGGCGACCATCGCCAGCAGCATGGCGATACCGAGCATGCAGGCCAGATGACGACTCCAGAAACGGGCGCTGGTTGCGGGTAACATCATCAAGCCCACTGACATCAGCGTGCCGAGCACCTGAAAACCGGCCACAAGATTGAGCACCACCAGCATCAGAAAGATGCCGTGCACCACAGGCGCGCTCCACTTGCCCTGCGCGCGCAGGAAATCAGGATCGAAGGCGTCGATCACCAGCGGACGAAAAATCACGGCCAGCATCAGTAAGGTGAAAGCCGCAATACCTCCAACCAATAAGATGGCCGCGTTGTCGACCGCCAGCAGCGAACCAAACAGCACGTGCAGCAGATCGACGCTTGAGCCGCGCAGCGAAACCAGCGTGACGCCCAAGGCCAGCGAGCCGAGATAGAAGCCCGAGAAGCTGGCATCCTCTTTCAGCGGGGTATAGCGGCTGACGGCGCCAGAGAGCAGCGCCACCGCCAGGCCAGCAATCAGTCCACCGATGCCCATCGCCACCAGCGATAATCCAGACACCAGGTAGCCAATCGCCGCGCCGGGTAACACCGCATGGGATAGCGCATCCCCCACTAGACTCATGCGACGCAATGAAAGAAAGACGCCGAGCGGTGTGGCGCTCAGCGCTAAAGCCACACAGGCCACCAGGGCGCGGCGCATAAAACCAAATTCGATAAAGGGTTGAATCAAGGTCACGAAGCCACCCTACGCAGCAGTGGAGTTTGAGCGGAGGTTGCATCGTCGAGCGACAACACATCGTTAAAATGGCGCGCCACTAATGGGCGGTCGTGCAGCACCACCAGCAAGGTCGTGCCGAGTTTCTGTTGCTGTTCGAGGATGGACATCAGTAACGCCACGGTCTGCGTATCAATGCCATTAAAAGGCTCATCCAGCAGCCAGACTTTGCTCTGCTGCAACATCAAACGGGCGAACAGTACGCGCTGCAACTGACCGCCAGAAAGCGTCGAGGGCTGAGCATCGGCAAACTCACGCATCATCACCGCATCCAGCGCGGCATCGATTTCCAGGCGCAAAGCACGGTTGATGCCGCCGAACCAACCACAGCGCGGCCAGCAGCCCATCGCCACTAACTCATAGACGGTGAGAGGAAAACGCGTTTCTAATTCGCTGCGCTGCGGCAACCAACCCAATGCTTTGCGCGGAACCTGAACTTCACAGGTGCCAGCAACCGGCGGCAACAGACCCGCAATGGTTTTTAATAGCGTGGATTTTCCAGTGCCATTGGCACCCACCAGCGCCGTCATACTGCCCGCTGCCAGTTCGCCGGTCACCACCGGCGTCACGGCCTGACCTTGGTAGCCAGCCTGCAATCGGTTGAAATGCATCATTTTTGCATTCCCCAATAGATAGCTAAGGCTAAAAAGGCGATGAGCAGTAAGGCGACCATCAGGCGACCGCCGAGCGAGAAGAGTAGTCCGCTGTGATTCATGGGTGACAACCAAAATGTTATAACATAACAAACATCATATCCGATCGCCCCCTCGCTACGCCCGGTCGAAAGTGTTTCAAAAGTTAACCATTCCCCTGCTTGTCTGCGCTAATCCGTGGCCCTGAATTGATTAAGTGAAAAAACCCATCGCAACGATTGCGTATTCTGTTTATTGATGTATTGCAAAGTTGGCGCGGAACCCCAATGATAGAATCATGTTTCTTTTTTACTGGATGCAGAATGCAGTCTATTATTCATTGTAATATTGCTGTGGATGAGGACGATTGCGAGAAGTTACAGGCTATTATCCAGGGGAATATTCTCAAAATAGCCGAAGCACTGGCAGGTGATTTACAGTGGTATTCTCAAAATGCGCAATTAGTTCCTGGCAGTTTTAAGATTATTTCTATTCAACCGCATGACCAGAATCGATTTAAAATGCTTTACGATTTTTCGTGGGATTTATTTAATCCTTGCCTGGATTTAAAAGAAACCTCAACCCAACGTGAAGAAGTTTTGTTCCACATAGCGCCCGGCGCGCTGGTGTTTTCAGTGATTGACAATACGCGCCCCTCGCCTGCCGACGAATTGTAATATTTGGTAATTGAGGTGAGCAAAACTAATGAATGTGGATTATATTTAAGGAGTCGCTGAATTCATTTTATTCGTGATCGCTTCCTGATAGCTTTTCCAAATCTCGCCGCGCTGCGGTAACTGTGCAAGCTCTGGAGGGGAAAAAGATGGACGAATACTCACCAAAACGGCATGATATTGCCCAGCTTAAATTCCTGTGTGAGAACCTGTTTGACGAAAGTATGGCGACCCTAACCGACAGCCACCACGGCTGGGTTAATGATCCTACTTCGGAGAGCAATTTACAGCTCAACGATTTGATTGAGCATATCGCGTCTTTCACGATGAATTACAAAATTAAGCACGTTGAAGATGAAGCGCTGATTACGCAAATCGATGAATATCTTGACGATACCTTTATGCTGTTTAGTAGTTATGGAATCAATACTCAGGATCTTCAACGGTGGCAACGTTCAGCAAGACGCTTATTTAATCTGTTTGCCGAAGAGTGCGCTTTTCTCCAACAACCCAGCCATTCCTTTTAGCATCAGAGTGAGACCGGTTTATTTATGAGCAACCAAGCCTTAACCAAAACAGATTATTTGATGCGACTTCGCCGTTGTCGCTCAATCGACACCCTCGAACGGGTGATCGAAAAAAACAAGTACGAATTATCTGACAATGAACTCGCGGTATTTTATTCAGCAGCCGATCATCGTTTAGCCGAGCTGACCATGAATAAGCTTTACGATAAAGTGCCGGTCTCTGTCTGGAAGTTCGTCCGCTAACGCTTTACTGCCACTCGTTACATTACGCTTTCGTTTTATTCAGGAAGAGATCCCCAGGCAAAGGAGTGCCAGCGTGATGCTGTGCGCTGTAATTGTTGGGATTTTTTTGGGGAGTAGAAATGGTGGAGGCCCTGCCAGCTACATCCCGGCACACGCGTCGCCTGCTGCGGCTGCTTCCTTCCGGACCTGACCGAGTTCACAAGTTAGCGTTGCGGGAGAACCAACAGGGCCCCCATTGACGAGCCCTCATTTCGAGAGCGCAGGCATTATCAAGTAAGCCCCCGGCAATTGCAAGCGCAGGCCGGGTGACCGTTGTTTTCTTGAACAACCGCGCAGTAATACTCCAGCTTTCCTCTCCTTGTGCGTGATAAAGTCAGCCTTTCCTCGCTTAACAGGTATGCGCATGAGCGATACAAGCAATTTTTCTGAACGCGTCTGGCAAATCATCGCCGCAATTCCTGAAGGCAAAGTCGCGACTTATGGGGATATCGCGCTATTGGCAGGTTCCCCGCGTGCCGCACGACAAGTCGGAGGCGTGCTCCGCCGTTTGCCCAAGGGCAGCAAATTGCCCTGGTTCCGGGTGATTAATCGCTACGGCCGTATTTCCCTGCAGGGCGATGATTTGTTCCGTCAACGTGATGCATTAGAAGCCGAAGGCATTGAAGTCAGCGATGCGGGTGAAATCGAGCTGGGTAAGTATCGTTGGAAGTATTAAGCGTAGCGGTGCAATATGCGACACCCATGTCCGCAGGCGTTGCGAAATTGATTCGACCGCGCGCACAATTTTCGAAGTGCGGGCAGGCAACACTGTGGAGTAAAGCGTCACACGCCATGGATGGCGTGTGCCGAGCGATCAGGGACGAGACAGCGTCTTTACGTAACAGTGTTGCCTGTCCGCACACTCTCACGTCCCCATCAGTTTTTACATACTGGTTGGCGCAGGCACCGATGCTGAAGGCACCACCTGCGTCGGCGACGTGGATGGCACTGTGGTTGCCGCGCCAGGCTGCGTCTGCATCGCCATATTGGTCACTGGCACCAGCAACAGCTCTGCTTTAGTCCCGCCCTGATTAATCACCGGCTTCACGGTGTCCGTGATAAATGCCAGCTTGCCGTCAATGGCGATGGCCGCACTCAGCAGAATGCGTGCGTTCGGCTGAATATCTGCCGGATTAAATGGCAGCACGAACTGGAATGGCGCCTGTTTCCCCTCAGTACGCACCACATGCTGTGCCAACACTTTCGATGGCGCGTCAGCCAGTGATGCATCAGACAGCGTCACCGTCAGCACCGCATCCGGCGGCAGCGCAATACGTTGGCGAATATACACCGAACCACTAACGTTAGGCTGCGCAATGGCGGCCTGCTGTCCCGCAACGGCGGAGCCCAGTGTTGGGGTCGCTACTGGCTTACTGTGATCGGCACAGCCCGTGATTGCTGCAGCCAGGGTAATGCCGCTAATAACATGCCAGAGTTTCATCGATGTCGTCTCCTTGTGAACACTATGATTGTCGGCGCTAAATTTGTTGGGTAGCTTTTCAACCGCCGATTGACCTTAATTCTGGCACAAAAATCCGCATTGCGCCTAAATGCACCGCCAGCCCGCTGAAATCACGGCAAAATCATTGACGGAAACTGGTCGGATCTTTCAAACTGGCGCGATCGGGAATATTGAGGAATCGACTATGAGCCAGGCACTGCACAACCTGCTTAACTTACTAAATCTGGAAAAACTCGAAGAGGGTCTGTTCCGCGGCCAAAGTGAAGACCTCGGTCTACGCCAGGTGTTTGGCGGTCAGGTCGTCGGACAGGCGCTGTATGCGGCAAAACAAACCGTGCCAGAAGAACGCATCATCCACTCGTTCCACAGCTACTTCCTGCGCCCCGGTGACAGCCAGAAAGCCATCATCTATGACGTTGAAACCCTGCGTGACGGCAAAAGCTTCAGTGCGCGCCGTGTCAGCGCGGTGCAGAATGGCCACCCGATTTTCTACATGACCGCCTCATTCCAGGCACCAGAGCAGGGATTTGAGCATCAAAACACCATGCCGCAAGTGCCCGGACCGGATAACTTACCTTCTGAGCAAGATCTGGCGCAAAAACTTGCCGCACATTTGCCGCTTAAACTCAAAGAGAAGTTTCTTGCTGAGCGCCCACTGGATATTCGTCCGGTGCAAATTCACAATCCGTTAAAAGGCCGGGTCGATGAGCCGCTGCGTCAGGTGTGGGTTCGTGCCAATGGTCAGATGCCGAGTGATCAACGCATTCACCAATATGTGCTGGGTTATGCTTCCGATCTCAACTTCCTGCCGGTGGCGCTGCAACCGCATGGCAAAGGCTTCCTGGAACCGGATATGCAAGTGGCGACCATAGACCACTCTATGTGGTTCCATCGCCCCTTCGACCTCTCAGAATGGCTGCTGTACAGCGTGGTGAGCACCTCCGCATCCGGTGCGCGCGGTTTTGTGCGAGGGGAGTTCTATACGCAGGATGGCACCCTCGTCGCTACCACGGTGCAAGAGGGCGTGATGCGCCAACGTGAGGCATAAAAAAGGGGCGATATTATCGCCCCTTATGCTTTTTATTGTTTTAGCGCACTGCTCTTCAGCAGCCCGGCACTTACTGGTTGTAAGCGTTTTCGCCGTGGCTGTTCACATCCAGACCTTCACGTTCCTGATCTTCTGGAACACGCAGGCCAACAATCATATCTGCCAGTTTGAAGCCGATGAAGGCAACCACACCAGACCAGACGATGGTCACGCCGCAGCTGAACAGCTGTACCCAAACCTGATGGCCCATGGTCACGCCTTCAGCGTAGCCCACACCACCCAGTGAAGAGGAGGCGAACACACCGGTCAGGATACAACCCAGGATACCGCACACACCGTGTACACCGAACACATCGCATGGGTCATCCACACGCAGCCATTTTTTCAGGGTAGTTACGCCCCAGATACCTGCCAGGCCACCGGCCAGACCGATAATCAGCGCGCCGCCAACACCGACATAACCACAAGCTGGGGTGATAGCAACCAGACCCGCGATGAAACCAGAACACGCACCCAGCAGAGAAGGCTTGCCACGCATTGCCCACTCACCGAACACCCATGACAGCACCGCACCTGCAGTCGCTACAACGGTATTCAGGAAGGCCAGTGCAGCAATTTCGTTCGCTGAAGAGGCTGAACCGGCGTTGAAACCAAACCAGCCAACATACAGAATCGCTGTACCGGTGAAGACCATTGGCAGGTTGTGTGGTTTGAAGGCTTCTTTACCAAAGCCAGCACGTTTGCCCACCAGGTAAGCACCCACCAGACCGGCTACCGCGGCGTTGATGTGTACAACGGTACCGCCTGCGAAGTCCAGCGCACCATCTTGAGCCAGCAGACCGCCTGCCCAGACCATGTGTGCGATTGGCAGATAAGAGAGCGTCAGCCATACCACCACGAAAATCAGTACCGCAGAGAAGCGAATACGTTCTGCCAGTGCACCCACAATCAGGCCCACGGTAATACAGGCGAATGAAGCCTGGAACGCAACGTGGATATACTGATAGAAGCTACCCATCACCGCTTTCAGCTCGATATTTTTCAACATCGCCCACTGGAAGTTACCGAAGAAGGCGTTGCCTTCGCTGAAGGCCAGCGAATAACCGTAAATTACCCAGAGTACGCACACCAGTGAGAAAGTCACTGCGACCTGAGTCAGCATTGAAAGTACGTTCTTACCGCGAATTAAACCGCCGTAGAACAGGGCAATGCCCGGAATCGACATGAACAGCACCAGTGCGGTACAGATCATCATAAAGGCGTTATCCGCTTTGTCCGCAACGGCAGGTGCTGCCGCCATGGCCAGAGACGGTAACAGTGCCAGGCTGGTGAGGCCTAACTTAGTCATCAGTTTATTCATTTCTTTCCATCCCATCACAATTCAGAGCCCCAGTTACAGTGCTGCTTCGTCGGTCTCGCCGGTGCGAATACGAATAACGCGCTGCAGTTCTGCGACGAAGATTTTGCCGTCGCCAATTTTGCCGGTGTAAGCGGCTTTGCTGATGACATCCACCACTTCATCGAGTTGATCGTCCGCAATCGCGATATCAATTTTTACTTTTGGCAGGAAGTTCACGCTGTACTCGGCACCGCGGTAAAGCTCTGCGTGACCTTTCTGGCGACCAAAACCCTTCACTTCGGTAACAGTCAATCCCTGAATGCCAATGGAGGATAAGGCTTCACGCACGTCCTCCAGCTTAAATGGTTTGATTACCACGGTAACCAGCTTCATACGTTCCCCTCCGGATAATAAATTGAGTGAGTCTCGCGGACACGCAGAGATATAAGCAAACGCTGTGCCATAAATGAAAAAAGTGCGGAAGTCAGTGGCATAGAGGCGCTGGATAGCGCTTCGTTATGTGATGGGTAGCTCAATCTGGAGGATGGGGTAAAGAAAGGTGTTGCAATATTGCACTCCTTTGGTGCTTTCAGCCTCAAAGGAGTGCATCAATACAGAACAATCTGATAAATCTGCGCAAAAAAGGTGCAAATCACCCTTCAGCTTGTACGGGGATGCTCGCCGCGAGTTCATCACCCGCTTGTTGCAATTGATACATCTGCCAATAACGACCTTGTTGTGCCAGCAATTGCGCATGCGTACCGCGCTCGGCAACCTGGCCGCGATGCAGCACCAGGATTTGATCCGCTTCGGTAATGGTGGAGAGACGGTGCGCAATCACCACCAGCGTGCTGTGTTGACGCAGTGCACGCAAAGCATGCTGAATCGCCTGCTCGGTACCGGAATCAATGTTGGCGGTGGCTTCATCCAGAATCAAAATCTGTGGCAACGACACAAGCACGCGCGCCAGCGCCAGCAACTGTTTCTGTCCCACCGACAAATTATTGCCCTGCTCCCCTAAGCGCGTGTGAATGCCCTCTGACATTGCACGTGCTAAAGGGGCAAGCTGCACGGTTTCCAGCGCCTGCCACACCTGCTCTTCAGGAATATCGCGTCCCAAACGTACATTCGCCAACAGCGTATCAGCCAGAACCACCGGATCCTGTTGCACCATAGCGATACTTTGCCGCAGTGCCTCATGGGAGAGTTGCGGTAATGGGCGGCCATCCAGCTCAATACTGCCGCGCGTTACCGGGTAGTAGCCCATTAACAGATTCGCCAGGGTACTCTTACCGCTACCGGTATGCCCGACCAGGGCGATAAAGCCCCGCGCCGGTACGTCCAGATTAATATGGCTCAGCACATCGCGGTCATCACGGTAGGCAAAGCTGACATCGTGCAGCTTGATACGGCCTGAGGCCAGCGGCTGGTTATCGGCACCGTAACCTTGTTGTGCGGCATCCATCAGCTCAAAAATACGTTCACCGGACACCACCGCCTGCTGCAGCATCGACTGCTGCGTCGTCAGCTCGATCAGAGGTTCATTCAGGCGGCCAAGATAAGTAATAAAGGCGTAAAGCACCCCAACTTCAAACACGCCCGGCGTGGCAAAGCTAAACAGCATCAGCAACCCACACAGGATCATCGCTGAAAACAGGCTCAGCAGCGGACGCAGCAGGAAGCCATCCAGACGCAGCGTTTCCATGCGCGCCAGATAGTGCGAGCGGCTCGCCTCCCCCATGCGCTCGCCGAAGCGCGCCTGCTGGCGGAACTGCTGGATCACACTCATGCCGTTGATCACTTCATTGAAGCCGTTGTTGATGTCGGCGAGATAACTGCGCACCCGGCGCGCGATCGGCGTACTGTAGCGCTGGTAGATCAGCATCACCGTTAACACCAGCGGGAAGATCACGATCGCTACCAACGCCATGCGCCAGTCGAGTGAGAACATCGCCACCAGCATTGCACCAATTAACGCGGCACTGCGTAAAACAGTTGCCACCACCGTGACGTAGAGATCTTTGATCACTTCGGTATCGTTGGTGACGCGGGAAATGATTTGCCCCACTGGTTGGGTATCAAAGGCGCTTAAGGGCTGACGCAGTGCAGCGTTCATCACATCGACGCGCAGTTGTTGCACCACGCCAATCGCGGCACGGTTAAACAGCAGCGCCTGAAAATAGTGTAAGCCCGCCGCCAGCAGTTGCAGCAACACAAAGCACACCAACAAGCCAATGGCGATGGCCCACGGCATCTGATGTTTCGCCACCAGATTATCAATGAAATAACTCACCAATACCGGGCCGGTGACTTCGGCGGCAGCGGCAATCCACAGCATGCCGACCGCTAACCACAGGGATTTTCGCCAGGGTTTGCCGTAAGCCAACAGGCGTTTGAGCGTTGGCCACAAACGAGGTGATTTAGCCATGATTTGATCCCTCCGCCACATCGTCCTCATCCAGTGCCGCTTCCAGTTGCTGATAGCGGTACATATCGCGATACCAGCCCTCTTTGCTCACCAGGCTGTCGTGATCGCCACGCTGTGCAACAGCTCCCTGCTGCAGCACCAGAATCTCACTGGCTTCGGTCAGTGCCGACAAACGGTGCGCACTGATAATCAACGTGCGGCCTTTGCCCCACTGCCGCAGGTTATGCAAGATTTCATGCTCGGTGCGGCCATCAACGGCAGAGAGTGCATCGTCCAGAATCAGGATCTCGGCATTCAGCAGCAGCGCGCGCGCAATCGCAATACGCTGTTTTTGGCCGCCGGAGAGCATCACTCCGCGCTCACCGACTTCGGTGTCGTAACCTTGCGGCAGGCGCAGAATGTCATCATGCACACAGGCCATCTGCGCCACGTACTCGATCTCTTGCTGGGTGGCATTAGGTCGGCCCAGTGCCAAATTGTTCGCCACCGTATCGGAGAACAGAAACGGTGTCTGGCTCACTACCGCTAACTTGCTACGCCAGCTGTCGAGCCGTAGCTGGTTCAGTGGCAGGTTGTGATAGCGAATATCGCCCTGGTCGATATCAAAGTGGCGCTGAATCAGGCTCAGCAGCGTACTTTTACCGCAGCCGGTTGGGCCACACAGCCCTAACATTTGTCCCGGCTTCAGTTGGAAATTGAGGTGGCTCAGCACCGCGCCAGAACTGGCGGGATAGCGAAACTCACGAATGGCGACCTGCATCACACCCGGTTCAGCGGGCAAGACTTTTTGCCCGTCTTCCACCGCTGGGGCTTCCGCCAGCAGTGCGCGGATACGACTCCACGCGGCGCTCCCGCGCTCGACAATATTGATCATCCACGCCAGCGCCAGCATCGGCCAAATCATCAGCCCCAGATACATCACAAAACTGGTGAGCTGGCCCAGCGTCAGGCTGCCATGCCACACCATCCATCCACCGCCCGCGATAGCCAGCAGATTAGAGAAGCCCACCGCGATATAGATGATCGGATCAAAGCGCGCATCAACACGCGCCACATGCAGATTTTTCTTGCCGGTGTCGCTGGCAATATCAGCAAACTGCTGCGACTGATGATCTTCCAGACCAAAGGCTTTGATCATGCGAATGCTGGTGAGGCTTTCCTGAGTTTGATCGTTGAGGCTGGAGAAGGCTGCCTGCGCGACTTTAAAACGCTGATGCAGGCGCGATCCATCTTTCTGGATCGCTATCGCCATAATCGGCATTGGGATCAGCGCCAGCAGTGTCAGCTCCCAGCTGATCTGGGTGCTCATCACCGCCAGCACCACCAACCCCATTACCAGCGAATCCACTAGCGTCAACACGCCCTCGCCTGCCGCGAATACCACACGGTCAACATCGTTGGTGGCACGAGCAATCAGATCGCCGGTCCGGTGGCGCAAATAGAAGGCTGGATGCTGGCGACTTAACTGGCGATAGAAGTCTTCGCGCAGTTCTACTGCCAGTTGATAAGAAGCGCCGAACAGCAGCACGCGCCAGACATAGCGCAGCAGATAGACAATAACCGCAGTGGCCAGCATCACGCCGATCCACATGAAAATTTTACCGCTGCTTAAGGTATGTTGCGTCACGCCGTCAACAATCACCCCTACCACATGCGGTGGTAAGAGTTGCAGCAGTGCAATGACAATCAGCAAGCTGACGGCACCCAGATATCGCCGCCACTCGCGTAGAAAATACCAACTTAATTGGCTAAATAATCGCACAAGAAACTCTCTTTCTCTGCCCGATCAGGGCGCTACCGGCAAGGCGGTGGTATATTTTATCTCTTCCATGGCGAAGCTTGAGGTCACATCAATCAGGCCAGGTACGCCATTCACCAGACGTTTATAAAACGCATCATAGCTTTTCATATCAGCCACCTGGATGCGCAACAGGTAATCGTATTCTCCCGCCATACGATAAAACGCCATAACCTCTGGCATTTGCTGAACCACGGCGACAAACTGATGAAACCATTCGCTGCTGTGCTGCTGCGTCTTCACAAACATAAAGGCGGTGAGAGACAGCCCAATCTTTTCGCCGTCGAGCAATGCCACTCGCGCACGAATAATGCCATCATCTTCCAGCTTTTTCAGGCGTTTCCAGCACGGCGTGGTCGTAAGATTCACGGCATCCGCCAGCGACTGCAGCGATAACGTACAATCCTGTTGCAGCATCGCCAGCAGCGTACGGTCAGTTTTATCTAGCATTCGGCGCTCCGGGAGAAAATTTTTCTCTTATCGAGCCATTATAACCCGATTAAAGCAACCTAATTTTCCTGCCTGTGCCTTACACTGTGCACAATAATTATTCTGGATAATGTCACATGCAAACGCCTTGGGTTCGCCACGCCATCAATGAAATTAATGCCGATTTTCAACGTTCTGCGGATACCCATCTCATTCGCTTTACGCTGGAAGCGTATCCCGGCATTCGCTTCTATCTTAAAGATGAAAGTACTCATCCCAGTGGCAGCTTGAAACACCGCCTGGCACGCTCGCTGTTTTTGTATGGCCTGGCTAACGGCTGGATCAAGGAAAATACCCCGATCATTGAGGCTTCATCCGGCAGTACTGCGGTGTCAGAAGCTTATTTCGCCCGCCTGCTGGGCTTGCCGTTTATCGCCGTGATGCCCGCCAGTACCGCTAAGCGCAAAATTGAGCTGATCCGCTTTTACGGCGGTGAATGCCATTTCGTGGCCGATCCTTGCCAGTTATATAGCGAGTCAGAACGTCTGGCGCGAGAGCTGAACGGCCACTTTATGGATCAGTTCACCTATGCTGAACGCGCTACAGACTGGCGCGGTAACAACAACATCGCAGAAAGTATCTTTCGCCAGATGGCGCATGAGCCCCACCCCGTTCCGCATACGGTGATCATGAGCGCGGGCACTGGCGGCACCTCCGCAACGCTGGGCCGTTACATCCGTTATCAGGGCCACGATACGCGTCTGCTGGTGGTTGATCCTGAACACTCGGTATTTTTTGACTACTGGCACAGTCGTGACAGCGCTCTACGCAGCGACCGCGGTAGCCTGATTGAGGGCATAGGTCGCCCGCGTGTGGAACCGTCATTTTTGCCCGATGTGATCGACGAGATGATAAAAGTGCCCGATGGCGCAACGGTGGCGGCAATGCTGCAACTGGAGAAAATTCTGGGGCGTCGCCCAGGGGCTTCCACGGGCACTAATTTCTGGGGCATGCTGCAGGTCGCGCAACGTATGCGGGATAAGGGCCAACAGGGTTCACTGGTTACGCTGCTGTGTGACAGCGGCGAGCGCTATCCGGATACCTATTACAATCCGGAGTGGGTGGCACAAAACGTGGGCGACATTCAACCGTGGCTGCGTGAAATATCCCCTAAATAATTCGGATTTCAGAAAGGCGGCAAACGAGAGCATCCCGATGAGCTTACTGAAGTAAGTGATTCGGGTAAACGAGTGAAGCCAACGCATCTGCAATTCGAAGTATGACGGGGATAATAAAAAACCGGACATCCTGTCCGGTTCACTGTAAACCTCAGCATTCGGGGGAATAATCGAGGTGTGGTGTGGTCATCCAGTGATTTAAGTAGTGAGACACCGCCTGTGTCTCGCAATGTCCAATAATCGGTAAATGGGGCAACGATGTTTTGAGCTGATTCATGGCATTGCCCATAATGAATCCTTTACCCACTCGTTCCAGCATTTCACGATCGTTCATGGCATCACCAAACGCCATGCAATCCGCCATCGACAGCGATAAATGCTGGCACAAATGAGCCAGCGCGGCACCTTTGTGGCAATCCAGCGGCAGCACTTCGAGGCAATCCCACGCCGAGAAACAGATATTCGCGCGCTCGCCCAGCGCATCCTGCAATTCCACTTTTAGCGCCAGCAGTTCCTCATGCGGTGCGATAAAGCAAACTTTGGTGACTTCATGCGCCGACATCTGGCGTAAATCACGCAGTTGATAGTGGAAGCCACTCATCACGTGCGCAGCTCTCACAGAAGGTAACGGCTTATCGGTAAACCAGCCCTCATCGTTAAAGATGTGAATTGAGGCAGGCGTTTGCCAGTGGGTGTGAATCACCTCTTCTGCCAACGATGGCGGCAGATCGCAGCCAAATAATTGTTGCCCATCCAGATCGTGAATACGTGTACCGTTGCCGCTGATTAGCCAGGCGGGCAAGGTGATTTGTTCACGCACAACCTGCACATCCATCAAATGACGGCCAGTAGCAAAAGCAATGGTGACATCACGCTGATGCAGGGTATGCAGGGTGTCGATCGTTTCTTTACCTAACCGGTGCGTTGGCAGCAACAACGTGCCATCCATATCAAATGCTGCGAGGCGGGCCATGCGGATTCTCCAGTCTGAATAAGGGTTCCACTATCGCCTGGTAATTACGGAACTAATAGTGAATACTTTTAGAAAACTGTTCCGGGTTTACTGATGCGCGAACTTCATCGGGTTAATCAATTCCAGCGTCTGTGGCAATTGAGCCAAGGCGAACCACAGCGGCTCAGTGTGACTGCGATGGCACAACACTGCTTTTGCAGCGAGCGCCATGTGCGCACCCTGCTGCGCCAGTGGCAAGATGCGGGCTGGTTACGCTGGCAGGGCGAGGCGGGACGCGGCAAACAGGGCAAGCTGTCATTTCTGGTCTCGCCAGAACAGCTGCGTCAGCAACTGTTAGCCCAGCAGCTCGAAGCAGGGGAAGCGGTACAGGCCCTGCAGGTACTGGATCTTCACCCTGAACGGCTGGTCAAAATGCTGCGTCCTCTGATGGGCGGACAATGGCAAAACCAGGCGCCGGTGCTGCGTATTCCCTACTATCGTGCCATGGAGCCACTGCGCCCACTCAGCCTGACTGGGCGGGCCGAGCAACATCTTCTGCGGCAAATTTTTTCAGGGCTTACCCGTTTTGCAGGTAACGATGTTGAAGGCGATCTCGCTCATCACTGGCAGCACGACGACAGCGGGCGCGATTGGTATTTCTGGCTGCGTCCACAACTCAGCTGGCATAACGATGAACCGATCCATGCAGCTCAACTCGCCACACAATTGCAGCAGATCAGGCAAACGGAGGTGGGTCGCCGCTTGCTGGCCTCCATCGAGCATATCGAGGCACCGCATCCATTAGCACTGCGTATTCAGTTGCACCAGAGCGACTACTGGCTACCACAACGGTTAGCACATCAATTCTGCCTGCTCCCACATCCCGACGCAGTGGATGTGGGGAGCGGCCCCTGGAAACTGACGCATTTCACTGACGATCTGGTGCGGCTGGAGAGCCACGCGCGCTGGCATCTGCAGCGCCCTCTGATTCAGGTGGTGGAATACTGGATCACCCCGCAGCTGTTTGCGCACGGCCTGGGTACCAGCTGCCGTCATCCGGTGCAGATTGCGATTGGCGATCCCGACGAACTGGATGCACTGCGCCCTGTCGATCGCAGTATTAGCCTTGGCTTCTGTTATCTGGCACCACGCATCTCCGCTCACTTAAGTGCTGCCCAGGCCAAAGCGCTGATTGCCTTAATCCAGAGCAGCGGTGTGATTCAACAACTTCCTCTGGATGAAGGGTTGATCACCCCCAGCCACGAGTTATTGCCTGGCTGGCCCGTGCCATTGGAAGAGGCGAGCCACGTCGCACTACCGGAAAAACTGACGCTGCATTACCATCTCCCCATTGAGTTACATGTGATGGCGCAAGCGCTGGTCCCGCTCCTGGCGCAACAGGGATGCACTCTGACCTGCGTTTTTCATGATGTTAAAAGCTGGCATGACGATATTGATCTCAGCGAAGCGGATGTGGTGATGGGGGACCGTTTGATCGGCGATGCGCCGCTGTTCACTTTAGTGAACTGGTTAGAGAACGATCCGGTCTGGCTTCCGCTGCGCGCAACGGTATTGCAGGCCCCCCTCAGCGCTATCGCCCATGAGCCGAGTCCAGAAGCACGCGCAGCGCTGACCCATCAACTTTTTCAACAGCTAATGCGAGGTGGACATCTTCTGCCGCTGTTTAACTACCGCTATCAGGTATTTGCACCGCCAGGCGTAGAGGGTATTCAACTCAATACGCTGGGCTGGTTTGATTTCACCCGCGCCTGGATTCCACCTCCCGCGACAGCCAGTACTGTTCAGCCTGCGCCTGAGCCAGTACCATAGACGCACTGATTTTTGGGGAAAATAAAATGAAACGAGCCGTAGTCGTATTCAGTGGCGGACAAGACTCCACCACCTGTTTGATTCAGGCACTGCAACAGTACGATGAAGTGCACTGTGTCACCTTCGATTATGGCCAACGCCATCGCGAAGAGATTGAAGTCGCGGCAGAACTCGCGCACAAGCTGGGCGCCCGCGCGCACAAAGTTCTGGATGTTACCTTACTCAACGAGCTGGCGGTGAGCAGCCTGACGCGTGATAACATCCCGGTGCCCACTTACGATCCTAACGCCAGCGGTTTGCCGAGCACCTTCGTGCCGGGCCGCAATATTCTGTTCCTGACCCTGGCGTCGATTTATGCCTATCAGGTCGAAGCGGAAGCCGTCATCACCGGCGTGTGTGAAACGGATTTTTCTGGCTATCCTGATTGCCGTGATGAATTTGTCAAAGCGCTGAACAATGCGGTGAGCCTCGGTATGGCGCGTAATATTCGCTTTGAAACCCCGCTGATGTGGTTGAACAAGGCGGAGACCTGGGCGTTAGCGGATTACTGGCAGCAGCTGCCGTTGGTGCGCGCAGAAACCCTGACCTGCTACAATGGGGTAAAGGGCGATGGCTGTGGCGAATGCGCCGCCTGTCATTTACGCGCCCGTGGTTTAGCCGATTATCAGGCGAATGCTTCCGCAGTGATGGCGGCGATGAAGCAGAAGAGCGGATTACGTTAAGAGATCGGTGCCCGAATTATCCTGGTGCGCATCAATGCGCACCCTAAGGATGGTGGGGCGCCAAGGCTCCAGACAGTGTGCCCTTTTTGACAACTCGCACCCAGACGGCGTTACCACCAGCCACTTAACTGACCAGCATCAGCGCCGCCAGCCGATCACGCAACTCGCCTTCCATCGGCACCGCTTTCTGCGTGCGTAAATCGATGCAGACAAAGGTCAGCGCCGCGTCAGCCACCACCGAGTTATCGCTGGCTAGCAGCACACGCTGAGAAATGATGCCGCTTTTCCCGTTCAGTTGTGACACTTCACTTTCAATATTGAGTACATCGCCCAAAACCGCTGGGCGACGATAGTTGATGTTGATATTTACCACCACAAACGCCAGTTTCTGCTCCATCAGCCAGTGAAAAGCATCAACATCTTCCAGCCACTGCCAACGCGCCTCTTCAAGAAACTCCAGATAACGCGCGTTGTTCACATGCTGGTATACGTCGAGATGATAGCCGCGCACTTTAATTGTGGTTTGCATTATTGCTCCTGTTCAGGCTGAGAATGACAACTGGTATGACCTGTTGAGCATAGCACAGCCTGAAGCAGGGTCTTATCAATCCTTCAGAGTCGCGAGCCGCCTCACAATTTCAACCGACTGACATTACGCTCGACCAACGCGTTGCCAATGCCGGGTATCTCTTTGAGTTGCTCAATGGAGGTAAAGGGACCGTACTGCTCACGGTAATCGACGATGGCCTGTGCCTTCTTCAGGCCGATGCCATTCATGCCAGCAGCAAGCTGTTCAGCTGTGGCTTGATTGATGCTGATCTGCCCTTCTTTCGGCGTGGAGACCTGGGTCGCTTGCGTCTCACTGGGGCTTTCCGCCGCCGCTAATCCGCCGGTATAGAGCGCGCCACCGAGTGCCAGCGTGACACATAAAGCGCGAAAAGTTGATTTTACCATGCTGTGTTTCTCCTTGTGTTTGACAGCCACAGCAGAGTGTCACAGCGAGCATTTACGCTCAAAAGGGCAATATCAGAAATGGAAAAGGCCGCAGAAGCGGCCTTTGTGTTATTGCAGTAGATTCACTTTTTTTGTGAGGCTTACTGGTTTTGTGCAGCGGCGCCGTACTTAATCTTGGCGTCTTTGCGCAGGTTTTCCAGCAACGCTTCGAACGCAATCTGTGCGTTATTCTGCGTCACGCCCTGCACCATCTGATCGATCTGCGGCTGCGGCATGTTACCCGGGCTGACTTTATCCAGCGCAACCAGCACCACGTTGCCTTGCATATCTTCGCTCACGCCCCAGGACGGTTTGTTGTCTGCGGGTTGTGGCAAATCAAAGGCTGACTGTGCAACAGGATCCTGGGCATTACGGTCAAAGGTTTTGCTGGCGCTCAGGGTCAAACCTGCCGCTTTCAGCGCATCTTCTTTACCGGCTTTCAGATCAACCAACAGTTTGTCGGCCTGTGCTTTTGCCTGCTGGGTGGCTTTGTCATGCTTCAGCGAGTCGGTAATCTGCGCTTTCACCTGATCCAGTGGTTTCACCGCTTCAGGTTTGTGCTCGCTAACGCGCAACACGAAGGCGCGATCGCCATCAACGCTGATGATGTCAGAGTTGTTACCCGGCGCACCGTTTTGTCCTACCAGACCACCATTGAAAATCGCCTGCTTAACCGGATCAAAATCGAGTTCAGCCGGTACGTTGTCTTTGGTGATCCAGCCGGTCTCCACCACTTTCAGACCGGAAGCCTGTGCTGCACCCGCCAAGGATTCGTTATCGTTGCTGGCCGCTTCACTGACTTTTTGCTGCATCTTGTAGAATGCATCAACCGCTTTTTCCTGCTTCACTTTATCAGCGACAGCATCATGGATTTCCGCCAGCGGTTTAACTTGTTCTGGCTGGATATCATCCAGACGCACCACCAGGAAACCGACCGAGGATTTGATCACGCCGGACAGTTGGCCCTTCTGCGTCAGATTGGCATTTTTCAGCTCATCTGGCGTCGTGCTCGGTTCCAGCCAACCCATATCACCGCCTTTACGCGCTGAGATCGGGTCAATCGATTTGCTTTTCGCCAGGGTCGCGAAGTCTTCACCCTTTTTCAGCGCTTCCAATACCGCGTTAGCATCAGCTTCAGTTTTGGTCTGAATTACGCTATAGCGGTTGCGCTGCGGCTGGGAGTAATCGGCTTTATGCTGATCAAACCAGCTCTGGATCTCAGCATCGCTGACCGGTTCCTGCATGCTGGCTGCATCCATTTTGATGTAGCTGACGCGGAACTGTTCAGGCGCCATAAAGCTGTTCTGATGCTGCTGATAGTATTGATTGATTTCGTCATCGCTGACCGTCTGCTTCGCCGCCAACGCGTTAACATCAATCACCGCCTGGCGCACATCACGCTGCTGAGACACCAGATCAACTAATTTGCTGGTTTCGCCTTTCAGCATGAAATCGGTATTGGCCACGGCATTGATCAACTGCTGGGTCGCCAACTGCTTGCGCAGCGCTTCCGCATACTGATCGGCATTGAAGCCCATCTGGTTGATCAGGGCGTTGTATTTGGCGTTGTCAAACTTACCGTTGGTCTGGAAGGCTTTCTGATTGAAGATCGCCTGTTTGATTTGATCATCGCTAATGCCAATTTTCAGATCTTTGATGTATTGATCGAGCAGCGCCTGATCAATAAGCTGAGATAACGCCTGCTGGCGCATCTGCTGCATATAACCTTCATTGCTGGCCAGCTGCGAGAATTGATCGCCCAGCTGCTGCTGCTGACGGTTACGCTCGCTGTTATAAGCCTGTTCCAGTTCGGCACGGCTAATCTCATGACCGTTAACTTTGGCGGCATAGTCGCTGCCACCGCCGATCAGGTAGTTGCCCACCCCGGTCAGTACGAAAGACAGGATGATCAATCCCAGAATAATCTTGAGCACGACATGATTCGACGCCGCGCGTAAATTGTCCATCATGGTATGACAACACTCCGCTGTAGTGTGAATGTAAAGCTTTAACACGATGTCATCATCGTGCAACTGCTGTTCAGGCTGGCAGTTGGCAACCATGCGGAGACAACAGCCTCAGGCTATCGTCGCGCATCAAGAATAAAAAAGGCACATCAAAAATGATGTGCCCGTATGTTACATGAGAACGGCTTTTTCGTCCTCAATCCATAGAAGAAAATGCTTCAATGGATGTGTCAGCGGTCATTAATTGACTGAGTCTTTCAGTGCTTTACCTGCACGGAAGCCCGGAACTTTACCAGCCGGGATGGTGATCTCTTTACCCGTTTGTGGGTTACGGCCTGTACGAGCAGCACGCTCACGTACAGAGAAAGTACCGAAACCAACCAGTGCTACTTCATCCCCGCCTTTCAGCGCGTCAGAAACTGAGCCCATGAATGCATCTAACACACGTCCCGCTGCTGCTTTAGAAATGTCA
The DNA here is from genome assembly GCF_001506165.1 of Pantoea vagans. Classification (NCBI taxonomy): domain Bacteria; kingdom Pseudomonadati; phylum Pseudomonadota; class Gammaproteobacteria; order Enterobacterales; family Erwiniaceae; genus Pantoea; species Pantoea vagans. The sequence continues at coordinate 2,979,884 of NZ_CP011427.1, forward strand.
GCGTCTGCAGCAATTTTGTCGATCAACTGTGACTTATTCACTCTATTCATCCCCTCTTTTATTATTCACATCGCACCCGCGCTTCCCGCCCGGTGCGAACGCGCAGCCAGTTATATCAAGCCTGTGGTGCTGAGACAACGGTATTCATCTTAATCGTTGATCCAGCAGCCACCTAAAGTAGCGGCACAAAAAAAAGCTGGCAAGCACCATTTGGCCTGCCAGCTTCGCTTTTTAACGGTTTTTGCCGTTAATCACTATTTTGCCGTCGCAACCTGCATGCCGTAAGGCGCATTTTCCAGTGCCAGGTTCAGCACCTCTTCAATACGCTTCACCGGATGGATGGTTAAATCCGCAATCACGTTCTGTGGAATCTCTTCCAGATCGCGCTTGTTTTCATCCGGGATCAGCACAGTTTTGATGCCGCCGCGATGCGCTGCCAACAGCTTCTCTTTCAGGCCACCAATCGGCAGTACCTGGCCACGCAAGGTGATTTCACCGGTCATCGCCACATCGGAGCGCACGGGGTTACCTGTCAGGCAGGAGACCAGCGCCGTACACATCGCGATACCCGCACTTGGGCCATCCTTCGGCGTCGCACCTTCCGGCACGTGCACGTGGATGTCACGTTTCTCATGGAAATCACCGTTGATACCGAGTTTATCCGCACGTGCGCGAACCACGGTCAGCGCCGCCTGGATAGACTCTTGCATCACTTCACCCAGTGAGCCGGTGTAAGTCAGCTTGCCTTTACCTGGCACACAGGCGGTTTCAATGGTCAGCAGATCGCCGCCCACTTCCGTCCATGCCAGGCCAGTCACCTGACCCACGCGGTTTTCACTGTCTGCGCGACCATAATCAAAGCGCTGCACGCCAAGGAAGTCCTTGAGGTTGTCGCCGTTGATTTTGATGCTTTTCTTGGATTTATCCATCAGCAGTGTTTTCACCGCTTTACGGCACAGCTTGGAGAGTTCACGTTCCAGGCTACGTACGCCCGCTTCACGGGTGTAATAGCGAATAATGCCGATGATGGCGCTATCGTCAACGCTGATCTCTTTCTCTTTCAGCGCATTACGCTCAATTTGCTTCGGCAGTAAATGCTGTTTGGCGATGTTCAGTTTTTCATCTTCGGTGTAACCAGAAAGACGAATCACTTCCATACGGTCCAGCAGCGGAGCCGGGATGTTCATGGAGTTTGAGGTCGCCACAAACATCACATCCGAAAGATCGTAATCCACTTCCAGATAGTGATCGTTGAACGCAATATTCTGTTCTGGATCCAGCACTTCCAGCAGCGCTGAAGCCGGGTCACCACGCATGTCAGAGGACATCTTATCGATTTCATCCAACAGGAACAGTGGGTTCTTCACCCCGACCTTCGCCATTTTCTGGATCAGTTTGCCCGGCATAGAACCGATGTAAGTACGACGATGTCCACGGATTTCCGCTTCATCACGCACGCCACCCAGCGCCATACGCACATACTTACGACCGGTTGCTTTCGCAATCGATTGACCCAGAGAGGTTTTACCCACACCTGGCGGTCCGACGAGGCACAAAATCGGCCCTTTGATTTTGCTGACGCGACTCTGAACCGCAAGATACTCAAGGATACGATCTTTCACGCGTTCCAGACCGTAATGGTCGGTATCCAGCGTTTCTTGCGCTTTCAGCAGATCTTTTTTCACTTTGCTGCGCGCCACCCACGGCACCTGAACCATCCAGTCGATGTAGCCGCGCACCACCGTGGCTTCTGCAGACATCGGCGACATCATTTTCAGCTTTTGCAGTTCAGCTTCGGCTTTCTCGCGCGCTTCGGTCGGCATTTTTGCCGCATCAATTTTACGTTTCAGCGCTTCGTATTCATCCGGCGCATCATCCATTTCGCCCAGCTCTTTCTGAATGGCTTTCATTTGCTCATTCAGGTAGTACTCGCGCTGGCTTTTTTCCATCTGCTTTTTCACGCGGTTGCGAATGCGTTTCTCAACCTGCAGCAGATCGATTTCTGATTCCATCATCGCCATCAGATATTCCAGACGCTCATTCACGTCGGACATCTCCAGCACGGACTGTTTATCCGCCAGCTTCAGCGGCATATGCGCTGCTACGGTGTCGGCGAGACGCGCCGCATCGTCGATGCTGTTGAGTGAAGTCAGAACCTCAGGGGGAATTTTTTTATTGAGCTTGATGTAGCCTTCAAACTGATTGATCGCCGTGCGCACCAGCACTTCCTGCTCGCGCTCTTCGATTTCAGGCGAAATCAGGTATTCGGCTTGGGCAACAAAGTGGTCGCCATTATCAGCCAGTGTGGTGATATGTGCGCGTTGCAGGCCCTCAACCAGTACTTTAACCGTGCCATCAGGCAGCTTCAGCATCTGCAATACAGAAGCGACGGTCCCTACTGAGAAGAGATCGTTAATACCAGGTTCATCCGTTGAAGCCTCTTTCTGGGCAACCAGCATGATCTTCTTGTCATGATCCATCGCCGCTTCAAGGCAACGAATCGATTTTTCCCGACCAACGAACAACGGAATTACCATGTGCGGATAAACCACCACGTCGCGCAATGGCAACACGGGGATTTCAATGCGTTCAGAACGCTCAGGATTCATAGAGCTCTCTCTTAGTTTAATGTCCGCCAGGTGATGGGTACCGCGCAATAGAGGTTTTGCAGTTAAACCCACAGGATATTGAGTATATGGGGATGCTTGGTCGACATTCAATGTCACGGGTGAGAGAAAAACAAAAGGGGAAAACATTTTCCCCTTTTTAAGATAACCACATGGTGCAATTGCTTATTTATTCGCCAGAAGCCTGGGCTTCATGCTTACCGTAAATCAGCATCGGCTCAGATTGACCGTCAATCACTGACTCATCAATCACCACTTTTTCGACGTCTTCCATTGATGGCAAGTCGTACATGGTTTCCAGCAGTGCGCCTTCAACGATTGAACGCAGACCACGCGCACCGGTTTTACGTGACATCGCTTTCTTGGCGATAGCGGTCAACGCTTCGTCGCGGAACTCCAGCTCAACACCTTCCAGATTGAAAAGTGCCTGGTACTGTTTTGTCAGCGCATTCTTCGGTTCACGTAGGATCTGAATAAGGGCTTCTTCGCTCAGTTCGCTCAACGTCGCCACCACAGGCAGACGACCAATGAACTCAGGAATCAGACCGAATTTGATCAGATCTTCTGGCTCAACCTGCGACAGCAACTCGCCTTCGCTGGCTTTCTGTGACTTACCTTTAACCGTTGCGCCAAAACCAATGCCGGAGCCGGTTTCGACACGCTGGGAAATCACTTTGTCGAGACCCGCAAACGCGCCACCGCAGATAAACAGGATTTTAGAGGTATCAACCTGCAGGAATTCCTGTTGCGGGTGCTTACGTCCACCTTGTGGTGGAACCGCCGCTACGGTGCCCTCGATCAGCTTCAGCAGTGCCTGCTGTACGCCTTCACCTGATACGTCACGGGTGATCGATGGGTTGTCAGACTTACGAGAAATCTTGTCAATCTCATCGATGTAGACAATACCGCGCTGTGCTTTCTGCACATCGTAATCGCACTTTTGCAGCAATTTCTGGATGATGTTCTCAACATCTTCCCCCACGTAACCGGCTTCGGTCAGTGTGGTGGCATCCGCCATGGTGAACGGCACATCCAGCAAACGTGCCAGCGTTTCAGCCAGCAAGGTTTTACCGCTACCGGTAGGACCGATCAGCAGAATGTTACTTTTGCCCAGCTCAATACCGTTGCTGGTGTCGCCATTGCGCAGACGTTTGTAGTGGTTGTACACCGCCACGGCCAGCACTTTTTTCGCCTTTTCCTGGCCGATAACATAATCGTCAAGATGATGGCGGATCTCATGCGGCGTTGGCAGCGCACTGCGTTCACGGTGCGGAGCGACTTCTTTAATCTCTTCGCGAATGATGTCATTACACAAATCAACACATTCGTCGCAAATATACACTGACGGCCCGGCAATCAGCTTACGGACTTCATGCTGGCTTTTGCCGCAGAAAGAGCAGTACAGCAACTTACCTGAACCGTCTTTGCGCTTATCTGTCATCAGCTAACCTCTTTTCGTTCTCAGACCCAATTTGGTGTACGGCATTGGCCGCACATCAACGGCCGATATTCATTCAACTCACCTGCCTGCCCCGTTAACTATAGCGTAAGGGCCAGGCAGATGTGTCTTATTGGCGATGCGTCAGGATGGAATCGACTAAGCCATACTCTACCGCTTCGCTGGCGGAGAGGAAACGATCGCGTTCAGTGTCGCGCTCGATCTGCTCCAGCGATTTGCCAGTGTGCTCAGCCATCAACTCATTCATACGCTGTTTCACTTTCAGAATTTCACGCGCATGGATTTCAATATCCGTCGCCTGGCCCTGATAGCCGCCCAGCGGCTGGTGAATCATGACGCGGGAATTAGGCAGACAGAAGCGTTTGCCCTTGGTACCTGCGGTCAACAGAAACGCACCCATCGAGCAAGCCTGACCCATACAGATGGTGCTGACGTCCGGCTTGATGAATTTCATGGTGTCATAAATCGACATCCCAGCAGTGATCACACCGCCAGGGGAGTTAATGTAGAGATAAATGTCTTTTTCAGGATTCTCAGCTTCCAGAAACAGCATCTGCGCCACGATCAGGTTGGCCATATGATCCTCAACCTGGCCGGTCAGGAAGATCACACGCTCTTTGAGTAGGCGGGAGTAGATGTCGTAAGAACGCTCGCCACGCGAGGTTTGTTCGACCACCATTGGCACCAGCGCCATGTGCGGTGCAGTAAATTCACGATCGCCACTGTATGACATTACCGTCTCCTGATAAATTTCATTGGCAACATTCTGTACCGATATTACGTGAGGCGCGTCAGAAAAACTATGCGCTGCCCCCTCACTCCGACATAACAGGACGGTTAATCAGCCAGTCTCACTGTTTTCATGCATGCTCCCTCTATCTGGGGATGCTGCCCAGTTGTTTCAAGCATAACAACCTTTTGCCCATTCGCTAATACGGAAAAAGAGCTTAGCGAACAATTTGCCGATTAATTAAGCAAATAGAGAACAAATCTGCTGGGTTTCCGCCAGAAAAGAAAAAGCCCGCGACTTTTCAGTCGCGGGCTTCGCACTTTCGGTTAACTAACGAATCAGGCCGCTGAGGTCTGGTTCATCAGTTCCTGGAAGTTGGTTGCTTTGTCGGTCACTTTGGCTTTCGCCAGTACCGCTTCAACAGCCTGCTCTTCCAGCGCAACGTTGCGCATGTTGTTCATCAGCTCGTTGTTCTTGCTGTAGAACTCGATCACTTCCTGCGGATCTTCGTATGCAGAAGCCATCTCTTCGATCAGCGCTTTAACGCGGTCTTCGTCAGCTTTCAGCTCGTTGATGCGAATCACTTCGCCCAACAGCAGGCCAACCACTACGCGGCGTTTTGCCTGCTCTTCGAACAGTTCACGTGGCAGTTCCAGTGCTTGTTTCTCGTTGCCACCAAAACGCTGTGCAGCCTGGCGACGCAGCACGTCGATTTCGCTGTCGATCAACGCAACAGGTACGTCGATGTTGTTCGCTTCAACCAGACCGTCGATAGCCTGAGACTTCACGCGGTTACGGATAGCGCCTTTCAGCTCACGATCCATATTCTTACGCACTTCTGCACGCAGACCGGCGACTGAACCATCTTCAACGCCAAAGCGCTTGATGAACTCTTCAGTCAGTTCTGGCAGCTCACGCGTTTCTACTTTCTTCAGCACGATTTCGAACTTAGCATCTTTCCCTTTCAGGGTTTCAGCGTGGTAATCGTCTGGGAATTTCACGTCGATAGTGAAGGTTTCGCCCGCTTTATGGCCAACAACACCTTCTTCGAAGCCAGGAATCATACGACCCTGACCCATCGCCAGTACGAAGTCAGACGCTTTGCCGCCTTCGAACTCTTCACCGTCTACAGAGCCGCTGAAATCGATGGTCGCGCGATCTTCAGCAGTGGCTGCTGCATCGCTCTCTTTCCAGGTCGCCTGCTGCTTCTGCAGGGTTTCCAGCATGGTATCAACGTCAGCGTCAGTTACTTCAACAACGGGTTTCTCAACTTCGATAGCATCCAGGCCTTTCAGCTCAACTTCTGGATACACTTCGAACTCTACCGCGTAGGTGAAATCTTCACCTTCTTTATACTCACCTGGCACGTAGTTTGGTGCGCCAGCTGGGTTGATTTTCTCTTTGATGATGGCGTCAACGAAGTTGCGCGTCATCAGCTCGCCCAGTACGTCCTGGCGAACAGAAGCACCGTAGCGCTGAGAAATGATGTTTGCTGGCACTTTGCCTTTACGGAAACCGTCGATACGGACTTTCTTAGCCACTTCCACCAGTTCTTTCTTCACTGCGCTTTCGATGCTGTCAGCTGCAACAGTAATCGAAATGCGACGGCCCAGACCCTGAGTGGTTTCTACTGAAACTGTCATCTTGTTACCTCAAAAAATCACGTGCTCGGTCAACTTCAGACACCACACATTAGTAATGCGCCGTATCCAACAACCGGGACGGCCTCTGCAGGCAGAACCTAATCCCTGTTACCAGAAGCGTCCCGAAGACATTCCGGAAAAATAGACGCAGCATTATAGCGGCATCGCTGGAATGAGTCGAGGCTGCAAACTCACCACTTTTTAGCGGTTTTGCTGCTTTTTTGCGCCGCAGATCGCGTTTAGGGGTAATAGATGAAAAGAAAACGGCCCGCAGGCCGTTTTTGAGAGAGGAAATTCATGACTTATGCCAGGGTGCCCGCACCGCGACAATTAGGGGATGCCAGTACAGTATCTTGCAGTCCATCCCACTCTTTTTGCGTGTAGGTATGCAATGCCAGCGCGTGCACGCTACCTGCTAACTCTTCCGTCAATTCACCATAAATGGCGCGGTGACGTTGCAGGAAACGCTGACCGGTAAACAGGTCACTGACAATCACCACTTTAAAGTGACTTTCAGAACCGGCGGGCACGTTATGACGGTAGCTCTCATCATGCACTTCGAGATGTGCAGGTTCGAACGCCTTACGCAGCTTTTCTTCTATTTGTTCGCGAATCATTTTTAACACTCCTCAACGGCGAGCGCTGTGCCCCATCTGATTAAATATTAGTAGGTTTTTTACCCATTCCGCACAGGGGCAGGAAAAAAAGCTCGTTATGCTGCGCATCTTAACGGGCTCAGCAGGCAGGTCAACCAAGTTGATTCTCTGTCTGTCTGAAAAAAGCCTTTACAATCAATTTCCACTGGTACGGGGCTTTCATCGCCGTCACGCAATGCTATGATGACCGCAGTTTTGCAAACCAACCCATATGCTAACGAGAATGAGTATGTTGAAAAAACTGTTATTCCCTCTGCTGGCTGCTTTCATTTTGGCCGGCTGCGCCAGCAATAATACCACCTTAAATATCCAACCTAAGATCCAGTTACCACAGCAGGATCCCAGCCTGATGGGTGCCACCATCAGTGTAAACGGTGCCGACCAGCGTTCAGATCAGGCATTAGCCAAAGTGAACCGCGATGGTCAGTTGGTGACGCTGACGCCTTCGCGCGATCTGCGCTTCCTGCTGCAAGAAGTGCTGGAAAAGCAGATGACTGCGCGCGGTTATATGATTGGACCAAACGGTGCGGTCGACCTGCAGATTGTCGTCAATGGTCTGTACGCTGATGTGACACAAGGCAACGTGCGCTACAGCATCACCACCAAGGCTGATATCTCTATTATTGCTACCGCTAAAAACGGTAACAAGCAGGTGAAAAACTACCGTCAGACCTACAGCGTTGAAGGCGCATTTACCGCCACTAACGCGAAAATCACCAATGCGGTTAACTCAACACTGAGTGATGTCATTGCTGATATGGCGCAGGACACCAGCGTTCATAACTTCATTAAACAGAACGCCCGTTAATTCCTCAGCTATTTTGCCCGGTCACTCTGGCCGGGCTTCATTTCAGGTTGGTTATGACTTCTCACTATCTACGCATTTTCACCCAACGTAACGCTGCCGTTTTGCTGTTGCTGGGGTTTGCCTCTGGCCTGCCGCTGGCACTGACAGCCGGTACTTTGCAGGCGTGGATGACCGTAGAGAACGTCGATTTGAAAACCATCGGTTTCTTCTCCCTTGTCGGCCAGGCTTATGTCTTTAAGTTCTTGTGGTCGCCGATGATGGATCGCTATACCCCGCCGTTTCTTGGACGTCGCCGTGGCTGGCTTTTGCTGACGCAGGTGGCGCTGATCGCGGGCATCGTTGCGATGGGCTTTATGCAACCTTCGCGTGATCTTACTCTGCTGGCCGCCTTAGCGGTGCTGGTGGCATTTTGCTCCGCCTCACAGGACATTGTTTTTGATGCCTGGAAAACCGACGTGCTGCCTCCCGAAGAGCGTGGCAGCGGCGCAGCGATTACTGTTCTGGGCTATCGCCTGGCGATGTTGATTTCCGGTGGCCTGGCGCTATGGATGGCGGATCGCTATCTCGGCTGGCAAGCCACCTACTGGTTAATGGCACTCCTGATGCTGCCCGGTCTGATCGCGACTCTTCTGGCGAAAGAGCCAGAGGTCCCTGCGCGTGAGCCTCATTCACTGCGCCAGGCCGTGACCTTCCCACTAAAAGATTTCTTTCTGCGCAATAACGCCTGGCTGCTGATTACTTTAATCATCCTTTATAAGCTGGGTGATGCCTTTGCCGCGTCACTCACTACCACGTTCCTGATTCGCGGCGTCGGCTTTAGCGCGGGTGATGTCGGCTTGGTCAACAAAACCCTCGGCCTGCTGGCGACGATTGTCGGCGCGCTCTACGGCGGTGTACTGATGCAACGCCTGACGCTGTTCCGGGCGCTGATGATTTTCGGCATTCTACAAGCCGTCTCCAACTTTGCGTATTGGCTGCTGGCTGTCACGCCACCACATTTATGGAGTATGGCGAGCGCGGTGTTTATCGAAAATCTGTGCGGTGGCATGGGCACGGCCGCCTTCGTGGCGCTATTAATGACGCTGTGCAACAAGTCCTTCTCCGCTACACAGTTCGCCTTACTCTCCGCACTTTCTGCGGTTGGCCGCGTCTACGTAGGCCCAGCCGCAGGCTGGCTGGTGGAATTATGGGGCTGGCCGACCTTCTATGCGTTCACCGTGTTTGCGGGTGTACCGGGCCTGCTGCTGCTGTGGGTCTGCCGTGGCACGTTACAAGCCATACAGCAAAACGGGGAATTTGTGATGCGCAGCCTCTGGCCGCAAGGCTATCGTTGGACAGTGCGCCTGTTCAGCGCGGGTTGTGGCTTACTGGTGCTCTGGCTGCTGGCTTTAGCGCTTAACGCCTCAGGTGTCTGGCATCTGGGAGAAGCCCTGACGCCGCTGTTTGAGGCAGGTATGGCTGTCGCGCTGGTTGCGGTAGCCTTGGGTGTCACACTGGATTGTCTGGCGTTGAGAAAAACGTCAGCACGCAATCTGAGTTAAGTGATCCTAATTTGCCAGCGCCTAAATATTTGGTTAAAAATTAACAACGAACTTATTTTAACGAATAGCATTTTTTTCATCGCGAAAAAGAAACATTAATTTAACAACCTCGGGAAATATTAAAATCCGGTGCGCAATTACTTTGTAGTAAACACGTCACCCAAATGATGCATAATTGTTAAATAAGTGGGCATAAAAAGTACGGTTTATGCTTTCCCTGTTTTTTCTGCGGTTTCTGTCATCTGTTTTTGTTATATTGACGCCAACTGCTTGTCGCAGTTAATAATTTGTCACCCCCCGCAACATCTGTGACACCCTTAGCAAAAGGTGTCAACAGCCTTCTGACACATCCTTAAGCTGGTTTACACTGCATAAACCTTCCCGTAAAATGCGCGCACACTTAAACGACAATAGAGCCCTTTGTCATTGAGGTCGTTAAATGAGACTCAGGAAATACAATAAAAGTTTGGGGATTTTGTCATTAATTGCAGGCGCTGTATTACTCAGTGGCTGCGATAGTGCGTTGTTAAATCCCAAAGGACAGATTGCACTGGAGCAACGTTCGTTGATTCTGACAGCTTTCGGCTTGATGATGATCGTAGTTATCCCGGCAGTCTTCATGGCGGTATTCTTTGCCTGGAAATATCGGGCAACAAATACTAATGCAACATATAGCCCTAACTGGTCACACTCTAATAAAGTGGAAGCCGTGGTCTGGACCATCCCGATCCTGATCATCATCTTCCTCGGTGTGCTAACCTGGAAATCGACTCACGCTTTAGAGCCAAGCAAACCGCTGGTCTCTGATGTGAAGCCGGTTGAAATTGATGTTGTCGCGCTGGACTGGAAATGGCTGTTTATCTACCCAGAACAGGGTATTGCGACGGTTAACCAGATTGCCTTCCCGGCAAACACTCCGGTTAACTTCAAGATCACCTCCAACTCCGTAATGAACTCCTTCTTTATTCCTACGCTCGGTAGCCAGATCTACGCCATGGCGGGCATGCAGACTAAACTGCACCTGATCGCCAATGAGCCAGGAACATTTGACGGTATCTCTGCGAACTTCAGCGGTCGCGGTTTCTCTGGCATGAAATTCAAAGCCATTGCAACCAAAGACGATGCGGAATTCCAGCAGTGGGTGGCTAAAGTTAAAGCAGCACCTAACGCGCTGACTACCATGGATGATTTCGAGAAACTGGCTGCGCCAAGCGAAAATCACCCAGTGGAATATTTCTCTACTGCGAATCCAGAACTGTTCAAGCAGGTTATTGATAAGTTCATGATGAGCCACGGGAAAATGGACATGTCAGAGCACAAAGGCATGGACATGAATCACGCCGCTGCTGCGGGAGCCGAGGAATAATACGATGTTCGGAAAATTAACACTGGATGCAGTGCCCTACCACGAACCCATTATCGTGGTTACGGTTGCCGCAATCATCTTAGGTGGTCTGGCACTGGTTGCCGCGATTACTTACTTTGGTAAGTGGCAATACCTGTGGTCAGAATGGTTTACCTCTATTGACCACAAAAAACTGGGTATCATGTACATCATCATGGCTTTCGTCATGCTGCTGCGCGGCTTTGCCGATGCGGTAATGATGCGTACCCAACAAGTCATGGCTTCCGCAGGTGAAGCCGGCATCTTACCACCGCACCACTACGACCAGATCTTCACCGCTCACGGCGTGATCATGATCTTCTTCGTAGCGATGCCTTTCGTGGTAGGTCTGATGAACATCGCGGTACCGCTGCAAATCGGTGCACGTGACGTTGCCTTCCCGTTCCTGAACAACCTGAGCTTCTGGTTTACCGCGATCGGTGTGATCCTGGTGAACATTTCTCTGGGTGTGGGCGAGTTCGCACAGACCGGCTGGCTGGCTTATCCGCCACTTTCGGGCGCGGAATACAGTCCTGGCGTCGGGGTCGATTACTGGATCTGGAGTCTCCAGCTTTCCGGTATCGGTACGACACTGACCGGTATCAACTTCTTCGTGACCATTCTGAAGATGCGTGCACCGGGCATGGACCTGTTCAAAATGCCTGTATTCACCTGGGCATCACTGTGTACTAACGTCCTGATCATCGCTGCGTTCCCGGTACTGACCGTTACGCTGGCACTGTTGACACTTGACCGTTACCTCGGCTTCCATTTCTTCACCAATGAAATGGGCGGTAACATGATGATGTACGTCAACCTGATTTGGGTCTGGGGTCACCCGGAAGTATACATCCTGGTTCTGCCGGTCTTCGGTGTGTTCGCGGAAGTCACTGCGACCTTCTCGAAAAAGCGTCTGTTTGGTTACACCTCTCTGGTGTGGGCGACCATCGCCATTACCGTTCTGTCGTTCATCGTTTGGCTGCACCACTTCTTCACCATGGGTGCCGGTGCGAACGTTAACGCCTTCTTCGGTATCATGACGATGATCATCGCGATTCCGACCGGCGTGAAAATCTTCAACTGGCTGTTCACCATGTATCAGGGTCGCGTTGAGTTCCACTCAGCGATGCTGTGGACCATCGGCTTCCTGGTCACCTTCTCTATCGGTGGTATGACAGGTGTTCTGCTGGCGGTTCCAGGTGCAGACTTCATTCTGCATAACAGCCTGTTCCTGATTGCTCACTTCCATAACGTCATTATCGGTGGTGTGGTGTTCGGTTGTATGGCAGGTGTGACCTACTGGTTCCCGAAAGCATTCGGCTTCACCCTGAACGAAAAATGGGGTATCCGCGCCTTCTGGTTCTGGATCATCGGTTTCTTCGTTGCCTTCATGCCGCTGTACGCGCTGGGCTTCATGGGTATGACTCGTCGTATCAGCCAGGACATCGATCCTCAGTTCCACTCACTGCTGGTGGTTGCAGCAGGCGGTGCGGCACTGATTGCATGCGGTATCCTGTGCCAGATTACCCAGTTCTACGTTTCTGTGCGTGACCGCGACCAGAACCGCGATCTGACCGGTGACCCGTGGGGCGGTCGTACGCTGGAGTGGGCAACCTCTTCACCGCCACCGTTCTACAACTTTGCTGTTATCCCTCATATCCACGAGCGTGATGCGTTCTGGGAAATGAAAGAAAAAGGCGAAGCCTACAAGCAACCAGAAAAATATGAAGAAATTCATATGCCGAAAAACAGCGGCGCAGCCCTGATTATCGCAGCATTCATGACCGTATTTGGTTTCGCGATGATCTGGCACATCTGGTGGCTGGCTGGCCTTACCTTCCTGGCCACAATTGTGACCTGGATTGTGAAGAGCTTCGATGAAGACGTGGATTACTACGTTCCGGTTGCTGAAGTTGAGCAAATCGAGAAGAAGCACTTTGACGAAATCAGCAAAGCAGGTCTGAAATAATGTCAACTGAAACTGCAAAACACCACCACGACGCTCATGCGGAGCATGGGCATCACGATGCAGGAGCCAATAAAGTCTTTGGCTTCTGGATCTACCTGATGAGTGACTGCATTATCTTCGCAACCCTGTTTGCGACCTATGCAGTTATGGTCAATAACACTGCCGGTGGCCCGGCAGGTAAAGACATCTTTGAACTGCCGTTTGTGCTGGTTGAAACCGCGCTGCTGCTGCTCAGCTCCATTACTTATGGAATGGCAGTGATTGCGATGAACAACCAGAACAAGGGTTCGGTCATCAGCTGGTTGGCATTGACCTTCCTGTTCGGTGCCGGATTCATCGGTATGGAAATCTATGAATTCCATCACCTGATTCTGGAAGGCTTTGGTCCTGACCGCAGTGGCTTCTTGTCAGCGTTCTTCACGCTGGTCGGTACCCACGGTCTGCACGTGACCTCTGGCCTGATCTGGATGGCAGTGATGATGTTCCAGATCTCTAAACGTGGTCTGACTGCAACCAACCGCACCCGTATCATGTGCCTGAGCTTGTTCTGGCACTTCCTGGATGTGGTGTGGATTTGCGTATTCACCGTTGTCTATCTGATGGGAGCCATGTAATGAGTCATTCAGTTAACGAACATGGCGCTTCTCACGGTAGCGTGAAGTCCTACATGATCGGCTTCATCCTCTCTATCATCCTGACCGGTATTCCGTTCTGGATGGTAATGGATGGCGGCGCATCACACGGCACAATTCTGGGTGTGGTTCTGGTGTGTGCAGTGGTTCAGGTGCTGGTGCACCTGGTCTACTTCCTGCACTTAGACAGCAAGTCAGAAGGTGGCTGGAACATGGTGGCGATTGTCTTCTCAGCACTCATTATATTGATTGTTGTCGTCGGCTCACTGTGGATCATGTGGAACCTCAACTACAACATGATGGCCGACTAAAGAGTCACACGTAATGATTAAGCAATACCTGCAAGTAACAAAACCAGGAATTATTTTCGGCAATTTAATTTCTGTGATCGGTGGATTCCTGCTGGCCTCCAAGGGCAGCATTGATTACACCCTGTTTCTCTATTCGCTGGTGGGCGTATCACTGGTTGTCGCATCAGGTTGTGTCTTCAACAACGTGATTGACCGTGATATCGACATCAAGATGGAGAGAACGCGGAACCGTGTTCTGGTCAAAGGCCTGATCTCGGCGAAAGTAAGCCTGGTTTATGCAACCGCATTGGGTATTGCTGGCTTTGCGCTGCTGTATTTCGGTGCTAATCCGCTGGCCATGTGGCTGGCGGTGATGGGCTTCGTGGTGTACGTCGGCATTTACAGCCTCTACATGAAGCGTAATTCCGTCTACGGCACACTGATTGGTAGCCTTTCTGGCGCAGCGCCGCCAGTGATTGGCTACTGCGCAGTCACCAACCAGTTTGATGCTGGCGCCTTGATCTTACTGGCTATCTTTAGCCTGTGGCAGATGCCGCACTCGTACGCGATTGCGATCTTCCGCTTCAAAGATTATCAGGCTGCCAACATTCCGGTTCTGCCGGTGGTGAAAGGCATTTCGGTCGCTAAAAATCATATTACGCTGTATATCCTGGCGTTTATGATTGCGACCCTGATGCTGACACTTGGCGGTTATGCCGGCTACAAGTATCTGGTGGTTGCTGCGGCAGTGAGCGTATGGTGGCTTGGCATGGCACTTTCAGGATACAAAACCTCAAACGATAAAGTTTGGGCGCGTAAACTGTTCGTGTTCTCTATTGTCGCTATCACTGCACTGAGCGTGATGATGTCGGTTGATTTCATGACACCGGCCTCAAAAGACTTACTGACGTACGTCTGGTAATACAGCTCCGCAAATCCAGAAAGGGCGCGAATTTCGCGCCCTTTCTTTTTGTTACCACTGCTTAAGAACAAATGTTTTACCCGCCCTACCCTGCTGCCTAAAATGGGCGCAGCTTAATTTTGAGGTAAACATGAACGACAATAAAATGACGCCAGTAGAGCTTCGGGCTACATGGGGTTTAGGTACAGTATTTTCCCTGCGCATGTTGGGGATGTTTATGGTCCTGCCAGTACTCACCACCTATGGCATGGCGTTGCAGGGAGCCAGTGAAACCTTAATTGGTCTGGCAATTGGTATCTATGGTCTGGCACAAGCCGTGTTTCAGATTCCGTTTGGTCTGCTCTCCGATCGTGTCGGCCGTAAGCCGCTCATCGTTGGCGGATTACTGCTCTTTGTTCTCGGTAGCGTCATTGCTGCCATGACCACCTCCATCTGGGGAGTGATTCTTGGCCGTGCGCTGCAAGGCTCAGGCGCGATTGCCGCGGCTGTCATGGCGTTGCTTTCCGACCTTACCCGTGAGCAGAACCGCACCAAAGCGATGGCGTTTATCGGTATCAGCTTCGGCGTGACCTTTGCTATTGCAATGGTTGTCGGCCCGATCGTCACCCATGCGCTGGGCTTACATGCGTTGTTCTGGATGATTGCCATCCTTGCCACACTCGGCATCGTGATTACGCTGCTGGTGGTGCCCAATGCGCCAAATCACGTATTGAACCGTGAATCAGGCATGGTCAAAGGCAGCATCCGCGCGGTACTCGCCAATCCAAAGCTTCTAAAGCTGAACATCGGCATTCTCTGCCTGCACATTTTG
This sequence comes from Pantoea vagans, assembly GCF_001506165.1. Taxonomy (NCBI): domain Bacteria; kingdom Pseudomonadati; phylum Pseudomonadota; class Gammaproteobacteria; order Enterobacterales; family Erwiniaceae; genus Pantoea; species Pantoea vagans. The sequence continues at coordinate 2,995,356 of NZ_CP011427.1, forward strand.
CTGATGTCGAGCTTTGTCGCCCTGCCGGGTCAGTTTGAGCAAGCCGGCCTTCCGGCTTCTGAGCACTGGAAAATTTATCTGGTGACGATGCTGGTGGCGTTTGTGGCTGTGGTGCCCTTCATAATTTATGCCGAAGTCAAACGCCGCATGAAACGTGTGTTTGTCGGCTGTGTTGCCATGATCCTGATCGCGGAAATTGTACTCTGGGGTGCAGAGGGTCATTTCTGGACGCTGGTGATTGGCGTACAGCTGTTCTTCCTTGCCTTTAATCTGATGGAAGCGATTCTGCCCTCTCTGATCAGTAAAGAGTCACCGCCAGGCTATAAAGGGACCGCGATGGGGATTTACTCCACCAGCCAGTTTATTGGTGTGGCGATTGGCGGCAGCATGGGCGGCTGGATCTTTGGCCACTTTGATGCGCAGACGGTATTTCTGGTGGGTGCGATTGTGGCAGCAGCGTGGCTGTTTGTGGCGATGTCGATGCAGGAGCCACCCTATGTCAGCAGTCTGCGTATGGTGTTAAGTGATAACGTGTTAGCAGTCCCTAACCTGGAGAAGCGTCTGAAAGCACAACCGGGGGTTTCTTCGGTGTTTATCGTGCCGGAAGAGAAGAGCGCGTACATCAAAATAGACAGTAAAGTGACGAGCCGCGTCGAAATCGAAGCGCTGCTCGCCAGCTGTTAATTCGCGATAAAACAAACCGAAGCGGCGCAATTTATTACGCGATAAATCGCGCCGCTTCGGTTAAATGGCATCACGATAGCGACATCGGGATGCCAGAGCATGCCAATCCTTACAACGACATATCCACCACAATACGTCCTTCAATCTTGCCAGCGTGCATACGAGCAAAGATATCGTTGATATTGACCAGTGGTTCGACCGCGACGTTCGCTTTCACCTTATGACGACCCGCGAAATCCAACGCTTCCTGCAAATCTTTACGCGTGCCAACAATTGAACCACGCACTGTAATACCATCCAGCACCATATCGAAGATCGACAGGTCGAATTTACCCGGTGGCAGACCATTCAGCACCATGGTCCCGCCGCGACGCATGGTACCAATCGCTTGTTCGAAGGCCTTAGGCGAAACCGCCGTTACCAGCACGCCGTGTGCGCCGCCAAAACTTTCCTGGAACACTTTCGCAGGATCAACGTTCTTCGCATTGGCCACCACGCTGGCACCCAAGCGCTTAGCAAACGCCAGCTTCTCATCGTCGATATCAACCGCAGCGACATTCAGCCCCATCGCCACCGCGTACTGCACCGCCATATGCCCTAAGCCACCGATGCCCGATACCACTACCCAATCACCCGGTTTGGTGTCGGTCATTTTCAGGCCTTTGTAAACCGTCACACCGGCGCAGAGAATGGGCGCGATTTCGTTGTAATCGATATTTTCCGGGATAATGCCAACGTAGTTAGCATCTGCCAGGCAGTATTCCGCGAAGCTGCCGTTCACTGAATAACCCGCGTTCTGCTGCGATAAACACAGCGTTTCCCAACTATCAAGACAGTGCTCACAGTGGCCACAAGCTGAATACAGCCATGGCACGCCCACTCGGTCGCCCAGTTTGAGATGTTTCACGCCCTCACCCAGCGCCACCACCTGGCCGACACCTTCGTGGCCCGGAATGAAAGGTGGGTTGGGCTTGATGGGCCAGTCACCCTCTGCAGCATGCAGGTCGGTATGGCACACGCCGGTAGCAGCGATTTTCACCAAAATCTGGCCCGGCCCGACTTGTGGAACCGGCACTTGTTCAATCACTAACGGCTCGCCGAAGGCTTTGACGACAGCAGCTTTCATGGTGGTTTTGATTTGCATATTCATCGTTCTCTCTCCATTTGATCGGATGCGGACTTAGAACAAGCCCAAAGGCGCAGTGCCATAGCTGACCAGCAGATTTTTGGTTTGTTGATAGGCGCTCAGCGCCATTTTGTGGGTCTCGCGTCCCACGCCCGATTGCTTATAGCCACCGAATGCCGCGTGTGCAGGATAGATGTGATAGCAGTTGGTCCAGACGCGACCCGCTTTGATACCACGCCCCATTCGGTACGCCAGATTGGTGTCTCTGGTCCACACACCTGCACCAAGACCAAACTGGGTTTCATTGGCAATCGCCAAAGCTTCCGCTTCGTCTTTAAAGGTGGTGATACCAATCACCGGTCCAAAAATCTCTTCCTGGAAACAACGCATCTGGTTAGTGCCTTTGATCAGGGTTGGCTGAATATAAAATCCGTTATCCAGCTCTGCGGCGACGCTGGCGCGATCGCCTCCTGTTAGAATTTGCCCGCCTTCGTCACGGGCAATGTTGATATATGACAGTATTTTGTCGAATTGCTGACGTGAGGCCTGCGCACCGATCATGGTGTCGGTATCCAGCGGATCGCCGCGGCGAATGTTGGCGACTTTGTCCATCACGCGTGCCATAAACGGCTCATAGATGGATTCATGGATCAAGGCACGGGACGGACAGGTACAGACTTCGCCCTGATTGAAGAAGCCCAACACCAACCCTTCCACGGCTTTTTCGATAAAGTCCGATTCACCGTCCATCACGTCGGCAAAGTAAATATTGGGTGATTTGCCGCCCAACTCTACCGTGCAGGGAATGATGTTCTCTGCCGCGCAAGCCATGATATGGCGCCCGACAGGCGTTGAACCGGTGAAGGCGATCTTGGCAATACGTTTGCTGGTTGCCAGTGCTTCACCGGCTTCGCGGCCAAAACCTTGCACCACGTTCAGTACGCCCGCCGGGAACAGATCGCCAATTAACTCCATCAACAAGGTGATCGCCAGCGGCGTTTGCTCTGCAGGCTTTAGCACCACGCAGTTGCCTGCCGCCAGCGCCGGTGCCAGTTTCCAGGCGGCCATCAACAGCGGGAAGTTCCAGGGAATGATTTGGCCCACCACGCCCAGTGGCTCGTGGAAATGATAAGCCACTGTGGTTTCATCAATCTCTGCGGTACTGCCTTCCTGTGCACGCAGGCAGCCTGCAAAATAGCGGAAGTGATCCACCGCCAGCGGTAAATCCGCATTCAGGGTTTCTCGAATCGGTTTTCCGTTATCCCAACTTTCCGCGACGGAGAGCATTTCGAGATTGGCTTCAATGCAGTCGGCCACCTTCAACAGCAGGTTGGCACGATGTTGTACGCTGGTTTTTCCCCAGGCGTCAGCGGCCTGATGAGCAGCGTCCAGTGCTAAATCGATATCGCGTGCATCCGAACGCGGAAATTTCGCAATATCGCTGCCATCAACTGGCGAGGTGTTAGTGAAATACTGGCCGCTGAGAGGCTCTGTGAATTTGCCCGCAATAAAATTACCGTAGGTCGCTTTGAAGGTCACCAAAGCGCCGGGCGTACCGGGATGTGCATAACGCATCGCAAACTCCTTCATGTAGGGTCAGGTCTTATAAGCTGGCAGCGGCAACCTGTGGGTCAACAGATTGAACAGCCCGCTGCCGTGATGACTATTGCAGCGGACGTGCCAGTTTTTTTCAGCTTGCGAAAATTTAAAAAATCGTTATATCTATCATCGCGTTATAAAACCAATAGCCCTTTTAATCGCGCGGGTTCTGACAGTTAAAATCCTCATCTGTGTTGCGTATCGCAACACCACAGAAACCGAACCGCTACAATGTCGCAACACTTTCGCTTAGGCATGAGGTTACCAATGCAGGGAAATTCAGCCGCGTCTGCCGTTCATACCAATCCGCTCTTGAGCGACTCCTGGTTCCGTAGCCAGCTGTATGGTCTCGACCGCACCGCCGATGATTTTCCGCGCGTTCGCCAGGGCGAACTGGCCGATGTGCTTGCCAGTAATGCTGGCTTACAACAGTTCGCGCAGCCGGTGATCAAACAACTGGCGCAGAAACTGGCCGAGAAACAGTCAGTATTGATCCTCTCTGATGCGACCGGGCTGGTGCTGAATACTTTTGGCGATATGCAATCGATGGAGAAAGCGCAACGCTTTGCCCTAGCGCCAGGCAATCTGTGGAGTGAATGTGGACGCGGCACCAACGCCATTGGCACTGCACTCGCAATTAATGATGGCTGTGAGATCGACGGTCATCAGCACTTCCTTACCCTCAATCAAGACCTGTATTGCGCAGCGATGCCGCTGCAGATGCCCAATGGACAGATTGCGGGCGTTTTGGACATTTCTGGCCCAGCGCACTTCCCTCACCCGCAAACCTTCCAGTGGGTGCAGGCCGCCGCGAAGCAGATCGAATATTTGTGGGTTAAGCAGAGCCTGCATCCGCAACAGTGGCTGATGAGCCTGCATGTCGAACCACAGGGCATTGATACCAGCGATGAGTTGCTGCTGGTGTTTTCCGATAACGTGCTGACGGCCGCCAACCGCATTGCGATGCGGGAGTTGGCACTGAGCGCCGAGCAACTGGGTACGCTAACGTTTCAACAACTGTTTCCGCAGCTAGAACAGCAGGCAAATAGCATCCCGCTGCCGATCGATTATGCCCAGCAACACTATTATTTCCGCCTGCGCGCGCCCCATCGCCAGCACTTTGCGACACCGAGTGAACCCGCCGTCGATCTGCCCTTCTCATTACGCCGTGATGGCGAAAAAATGGTGCGCCTGATGAATGCGGGTGTTTCACTCTGTATTCACGGAGAAACCGGCAGCGGCAAAGAGTATGTGAGCCGTGCGCTGCACCAGCAAAGCCGCTGGCGTGACGGTAAATTTGTCGCGATCAACTGTGCGGCCATCCCCGAAGCGTTAATCGAGTCGGAGCTGTTTGGTTATCAGCCCGGTGCCTTTACCGGCGCCAGCAAAAATGGCTACATCGGTAAAATCCGCGAGGCCGATGGCGGCGTGCTGTTCCTGGATGAGATCGGCGATATGCCGCTGTCGTTGCAAACCCGTCTGCTGCGCGTGCTGCAGGAGAAAGAAGTGGCGCCACTCGGGTCCAGCCGCAGTTGGCCGGTGAACTTTGCCGTGATTTGCGCCACGCACCGTGATTTAGCGCAGCGAGTGGCTGAAGGCGAATTCCGCGAGGATCTGTTGTACCGCCTGCAGGAATTTTCCATGACCATCCCACCGCTGCGAGCCTGGCCAGACGTTCAGGGCTTTATCAGTCGGTTGTGGATTGAACTGGGCGGTGCTGAACGTGATATTCAACTTTCCCCCGCCTTACTGGAATCGCTGGCGCAGTTGCCCTGGCCGGGAAATGTACGTCAGCTGCGCAGTTTGTTGCGCGTGCTGTTGGCGTTAGCCGATGAAGGCGAAGAGGTAACGGATGTGCATTTACCGGCCGAATACCGCCGGGCAGCAATAATGCCCATCGAAGATCGTCAAAGCCATGATGAACGCTTGATTAGCGAAACGCTGCAGCGCTTCAACGGCAATATCAGTAAAACAGCAGAAGCATTAGGCGTCGCGCGCAGCACGCTCTATCGTCGTGCGGCACGCGACAAACGCGATTAATCGCGGAAGTTTTTGAACTGGAATGGCTGACCGAGGTTGCCGCCGCGCACCAGCGCCATGGCACCTTGCAGGTCATCACGTGATTTTCCGGTCACGCGCAGTTCTTCACCCTGAATTTGCGTCTGCACCTTCAACTTGCTGTCTTTGATCAGCTTGACCAGCTTTTTAGCGATATCGCTTTCGATACCTTTTTTCAGCTTGGCTTCCACGCTCCAGCTTTTACCGCTGTGAATGATCTCTTCTGGCACTTCAATCGCTGCGCCTTCAATACCGCGTTTCAGCAGCTTCTCGCGCAAAATATCCACCAGCTGTTTAACCTGAAAATCAGATTCGCTGGTGATTTTGATGGACTCATTCTTTTCGTTGAGCTCAATGGAAGCGCTCACGTTGCGGAAATCGAAACGGGTTGAGATCTCACGGTTGGCATTCTCCACCGCATTACGCACTTCCGGCAGTTCGACTTCGGAAACGATATCGAAAGATGGCATCTTTTCTTCTCCTGATACTAAAGTGACATGCATAATACGCGTCTTATGGCGCTAATTAAACACGATACGCGGAAAGCTATACTTAACGATGTCGTGAAATTGAGAACCCCTCAGCGGGAGGCAAAATGAAAATTACCGTGTTGGGTTGCGGCGCCCTGGGTCAGATTTGGCTCGCCGCTCTCGCACGCCAGGGACATGAGGTTCAGGGCTGGTTGCGCGTGCCGCAACCCTACTGCTCGGTAAACGTGATCGATCCCCAAGGCAACGCCAGCAATCACACGTTCATTGCCAACGATCCGCTGTTTCTTGCTGAAAGCCAGCTGCTGCTGGTGACACTGAAAGCGCCGCAGGTTTCTCCGGCGGTGAAGAACCTGCAAAGTGTGTTGCCGGCACATGCGCCGATTCTATTACTGCATAACGGTATGGGCACGCTGGAAGAACTCAAAGAGCTGCCACAGCCCCTGTTGCGGGGGATTACCACCCACGCCGCAATGCGCGATGGCACGGTCATCAAACATGTGGCATACGGTATAACTCATATCGGCCCCACCAGTCGCGAAAGCGCCTCACTGAGCGATCTCGCTGATATCCTGCATCAGGCGCTGCCTGACGTGGCCTGGCATGACAACATTGCTTCCGCCAGCTGGCGCAAACTGGCGGTGAATTGCGTGATCAATCCGCTCACCGTTGAGCATGATTGCCAGAATGGTGCTCTGCGCGCCTGGCCAGAGCAGATTGCCACGCTGTGTGAAGAGATCGCCTGGGTGATGGAGCGCGAGGGCCAGCACATCGCGGTCGATAACCTGCGCGACATCATTTATGACGTCATTGACAGCACCGCGGGCAATACCTCCTCGATGTTGCAGGACGTGCGCGCGCAGCGTCTGACCGAAATTGATTACATCACCGGCTACCTGCTGCGCCGCGCCCGCGCGCAGGGGATTACCCTGCCGGAGAACACCCGTTTGTACGACCTGATTAAACGCAAGGAGTCCCAATATGAGCGCGAACGCATCGGTTCTGGTTTGCCTGGCACATGGCAGTGAAGAGATCGAAGCCGTTACCACCCTCGATCTGCTGGTACGCGGCGGTATCAGCGTCACCACTGCCAGCGTAGAGAGCGACGGCACGTGCGAGATTGTTTGCTCACGCGGTGTGCGCCTGCTGGCGGATGCGCCTTTGGTCGAAGTGGCCGATAACGATTATGACGCCATCGTCTTGCCAGGCGGCCTGAAAGGCGCGGAGACATTTCGTGACAGCCCACTGCTGGTGGAAACGGTACGTCAATTTCACCTCGCTGGAAAAATTGTTGCGGCTATCTGCGCTGCACCGGGCACAGTGCTTATTCCACACGACCTGTTTCCGGTAGGAAACATGACGGGTTTTCCCGGATTGCGTGACACCATCCCCGATAAACACTGGATGGATCGCCGCGTGGCCTGGGACCCGCGCGTCAACCTGTTAACCAGCCAGGGGCCGGGCACTTCGATGGATTTTGCGCTAAAACTGATTGATTTGTTGGTGGATAAAGAGAAAGCGCGTGATGTGGCGTCACAGCTGGTGCTGGCGGCAGGGATTTATAATTATCAGGAATTTGAAGAGCGTGAATAACAGCGTTGTGACGCAGTAAAACGGACATAAGGGTAGCGGCGCAATTCATTGCGCATGTCACAGCGGCAAGGTGCCGGATGCAACACGCGCGATAAATCGCGCCGCTACTTGATCTATCGCCGTTACGGGCGATAAACCTTCACATTTTTAAAGCCCTGCTCATGCAGATACAGCGCCTGTAAACGGCTCATCACGCCACGATCGCAATACAGCAGCCAGGTTTTCGCCTGATCCAAATCGCCAAACTGGGTACTCAGCTTGTAGAACGGCAGTGATTTCACGTCCACGCCTTCTACCTGCAAGGGCGAGGCTTCCTGCTCATCCACCGAACGGATATCCAGCACCACGTCGTTGGCCGTGAATGAAGCCACAGTCTCCACTTCAACCACTTCTTCCTGGGCCTTTTCGGCAATTTCACGGATATCGACGTTGGTGGCTTCCTGCACCATGCGATTGAGGATCTCAAAATCGAAGTTCTGTTCTTCCGCTTCGATCTTCGCCTTCACCGCTTTCACCGTTGGGCTTTTAGAGATCACACCACAATATTCCGGCATGGTTTTGGCAAAATCTTCGGTACCGATTTTGCGCGCCAGATCGATGATGTGCTCTTTATCGTGCGAAATCAGCGGGCGCAGAATCAAAGTATCAGAGGCGTTATCAATAAGACGCAGGTTGGTCAGCGTCTGGCTCGACACCTGGCCCAGCGCTTCACCGGTCACCAGTGCCTGCACGCCGTAACGCTCAGCGACCATCGAGGCCGCACGTACCATCATACGTTTCAGCACCACGCCCATCTGGCCGTCATCGACTTTTTCCAGAATCTCACCGACCACCGGTTCAAAGTTGATCGCCACAAAGCGCACGCGATGTGAGCGGCCAAAACGCTGCCACAAATAGTGTGCCACCTGACGTACGCCAATTTCATGCGCGGCGCCGCCAAGGTTAAAGAAGCAGTAATGCACGCGGCAACCACGACGCATCAGCATATAGCTGGACACACCGGAATCGAAGCCACCGGAGATCAGCGACAGCACATCTTCTTGCGTGCCAATAGGGAAACCACCCAGCCCGGCATAACGCCCAGTAATCAGCAGCAGACGATCGTCTTCAATCTCCAGATTCACCGTCACGTCCGGGTGATTCAACTGCACGCGGGCCGTTTCAATGTGCTGATTAAGACCACCACCAACGTAACGCTCCACATCAATTGAGCTGAAGCTGTGTTTGCCGCGGCGCTTAACGCGCACACAGAAGCTTTTGCCCTCAAGACGTTCGCGATTGAGCGCCAGCGTCTGCTCAAAGATATCGTGCATGTCGGTATAAGGCTGATCTTCCACCGCCAACACATGATGAATACCGGGAATACGCGTCAGCTCATCAATAACCACATCACGCAAGGATTCCTTCTTCGCGCGGACTTCGATGTGATCCCAGTGGCGCACCACGGCGATCTCTTCGTCGACCGTACGCAGCGTGTTACGGATGTTGCCGGTCAAAATCTTGATAAAACGCAGACGCACCGACTGACTTTTGATGGTGATTTCTGGGAAGAGCTTGATGATAAACTTCATGAGGATACTGGTTCGTTTGGGCAAATAAGTGCTAAAAGCATCGGCACTTAGCTGTTAAGATCATATAATTACGGGTTAAGCAAAAGCACCCGCATCCGAGGCGCAAAAGTATACCACCTTTGTGATGCGACTGCTTCAAGCAACCGTCATCACATTCATTAATTTGCTAATTAATCCTCGTCGGCTACCATGACCGATTGCAAGATGATTCCCAACCTGTGAGTCGACACTGAATATGCCGAAAAAAGCCGAAGCGCCAGCCAGTTTTGAAAGCGCATTACAGCAACTGGAACAGATTGTTAGCCGTCTGGAGAGTGGTGAATTACCGCTTGAAGAGGCGCTAAACGAATTCGAACGCGGCGTTCAACTGGCTCGTACTGGTCAGCAAACCCTGCAACAGGCTGAGCAGCGCGTACAGATCCTGCTCAGCGATGACAAAGATGCCGCGCTGGCACCGTTCACGCCGGAAAATGAGTAATGGATTTCGCTAAATTACTGAACGCGTACCATGAACGCGTCAATCTGGCGTTGACGCGCTTAATAGATCCACTTCCTTTTCAGAGTTCTCCTCTGGTGCAAGCGATGCAATATGGGGCACTATTAGGCGGTAAGCGTTTGCGCCCCTTTTTAGTGTACGCCACGGGGGAGATGCTGAAGGCCGATACGGCCAGTCTGGATGTACCGGCAGCTGCCGTGGAATGCATTCATGCCTACTCTCTGATTCATGATGATCTGCCGGCGATGGATGACGATGCGTTACGCCGCGGGCAGCCAACCTGCCATATCAAATATGGTGAAGACACGGCCATTCTCGCCGGTGATGCTTTGCAAACCCTGGCATTTTCGATTCTGGCCGATCAACCTATGCCGGGCGTCAGCGCGGAAGCGCGTATTGCTATGATATCTGAACTGGCTCAGGCCAGCGGCGTCGCGGGGATGTGCGGCGGACAAGCGCTGGATCTGGCTGCAGAAGGCAAAAGCGTCAACTTAGCGCAGCTTGAACAGATTCATCGTCACAAAACCGGCGCGTTGATTCGCGCAGCAGTGCGTCTTGGCGCCTTGGCTGCAGGCGAACGTGGCCGTGCCGCCCTGCCGGTTTTAGATACCTACGCCAACGCCATCGGACTGGCGTTTCAGGTGCAGGATGACATTCTGGATGTGGTCGGCGACACCGCGGTGTTAGGCAAAACCCAGGGTGCGGATCAGGCATTAGGTAAAAGCACCTATCCGGCGCTGATGGGGCTGGAAAACGCTCGCAGTAAGGCCTGGGATCTTTATCAGGAAGCGATTGGCGCGCTGGATATTCTGGCGGAGCAGTCCTATAACACCATCGCCTTGCAAGCACTGGCAAGCTTCATAATTGAACGCGATAAATAACTTTCATAATGAGTCTCTGATGAGTTTTGATATTGCAAAATACCCGACACTGGCGTTAGCAAGCACGGTTCAGGAATTACGTTTATTACCGAAAGAAAAACTTCCGGTACTGTGTGACGAACTGCGTCAGTATCTGCTGGACAGCGTGAGCCGATCTTCCGGCCACTTCGCATCGGGTCTGGGCGTCGTCGAACTAACCGTCGCGCTGCATTATGTTTATAACACCCCGTTTGACCACTTGGTGTGGGACGTTGGCCATCAGGCTTACCCGCATAAAATTTTGACCGGACGCCGCGATCGTATCGGTACCATCCGTCAGAAAAATGGCCTGCATCCTTTCCCATGGCGTGGCGAGAGCGAATATGACGTATTGAGCGTCGGCCACTCGTCGACCTCCATCAGCGCCGGTTTGGGTATGGCCGTTGCTGCTGAGCGTGAAGGCAAAGGCCGCCGCACCGCCTGTATCATCGGCGATGGCGCAATTACCGCCGGCATGGCGTTTGAAGCGATGAACCACGCGGGTGACATCAAGCCCGACATGCTGGTGATCCTCAACGATAACGAGATGTCGATCTCTGAGAACGTCGGCGCACTCAACAATCGCCTGGCTCAGATCCTCTCGGGCAAAACCTATTCACGCCTGCGCGAAGGCGGCAAGCGCGTATTGGGTGGTCTGCCACCGATCAAAGAGCTGGTGAAGCGCACCGAAGAACATCTAAAAGGGATGGTGGTGCCGGGCACGCTGTTTGAAGAGCTGGGCTTCAACTATATTGGCCCGGTCGATGGCCACGATGTGCTGACGCTGGTCAGCACGCTGAAGAACATGCGAGACTTAAAAGGCCCGCAGTTCCTGCACATCATGACCAAAAAGGGCAAAGGATACGCGCCAGCAGAGCAAGATCCGATCGCCTGGCATGCCGTACCGAAATTTGATCCTGCCAGTGGTTCTCTGCCCAAAAGCGCCCCTGGATTGCCGAGCTATTCCAAAATTTTTGGTAACTGGCTCAGCGAAATGGCCGCTGACGATCCGCGCCTGATGGCGGTAACGCCCGCGATGCGCGAAGGCTCAGGCATGGTCAGCTATTCCCGTGACTATCCGCAGCAATATTTCGATGTGGCGATTGCCGAGCAGCACGCGGTGACTTTCGCGGCGGGTATGGCGATTGGCGGCTACAAGCCGGTGGTAGCGATTTACTCCACTTTCCTGCAGCGTGCCTACGATCAGCTAATTCACGACGTCGCCATCCAGAAACTACCGGTCCTGTTTGCTATCGATCGCGGCGGTATTGTGGGGGCTGACGGACAGACCCATCAGGGCGCGTTTGATATCGCTTTCCTGCGCTGTGTGCCCGAAATGGTGATCATGACGCCAAGTGATGAAAACGAGTGTCGCCAGATGCTCTACACCGGTTATCACTACCAGGATGGCCCAAGCGCCGTGCGCTACCCGCGTGGCACTGGCACCGGCGCGACCCTGGAGCCACTGGCAGCACTGCCGCTCGGTAAAGGGATTGTGAAACGTCGTGGTGAAAAACTGGCGATCCTGAACTTTGGCACCCTGTTGCCTGAAGCGCAGGCGGCAGCGGAAGCGCTCAACGCCACCCTGGTGGATATGCGTTTTGTGAAGCCACTGGATGAAGCACTGATTGCGGAACTGGCGGCCAGCCATGATTCGCTGGTGACGCTGGAAGAAGGGGCAATTAAAGGCGGTGCCGGTAGCGGCGTGAATGAATACGTCATGGCGAAGCGCCTGCGCGTACACGTGCTGAACCTCGGTCTGCCGGACGAATTTATCCCTCAAGGCACTCAGGAAGAAGTTCGTCAGGATTATCAGCTGGATGCCGCCGGTATTCAGCAGCAAATCACCGCCTGGCTGGCACAGTAATCCCCTCCCCGCTCCTGCTGCTATGCTTAGGGGATCCCTAACGCATAAGAGCAGGAGCTCCAATGAAAACCATTCGTTTAGGCCAAACCGACTTACAGGTTTCGCGTCTGTGTTTAGGCTGCATGACCTACGGCGATCCAATGCGCGGCAACCACGCCTGGACCTTGCCAGAAGAGAGCAGCCGTCCCCTGATTAAGCAGGCATTAGACGCTGGAATTAACTTTTTCGACACCGCCAACAGTTATTCCGATGGCAGCAGTGAAGAGATTGTCGGACGTGCGCTAAAAGATTTTGCCCAACGCGATCGGGTGGTGGTGGCCACCAAAGTCTATTTCCCACTCAGCAACCTCTCTCAGGGCCTGTCGCGCCAGAATATCCTGCAATCGATTGATGACAGCCTGACCCGTCTCGGCATGGAGTACGTTGACCTGTTGCAGATCCACCGCTGGGATTACCACACGCCGATTGAAGAGACGCTGGAAGCCCTGAATGAGGTGGTGAAAGCCGGTAAAGCTCGCTACATCGGCGCATCGTCGATGCATGCTGCGCAGTTTGCGCAGGCGCTGGACCTGCAGAAACAGCACGGCTGGGCCCGTTTTGTCAGCATGCAGGATCAATACAATTTGATTCAGCGCGAAGAAGAGAACGAAATGCACCCGCTGTGCGAGCGTGAAGGCATTGCGGTGCTGCCGTGGAGCCCATTAGCGCGCGGCAAGCTGACTCGCCCCTGGGGTGAAACCACGGCGCGATCGGTGTCGGATAACGTGATGGAGAAGCTCTACACCGGCACCGAGGAGAATGATGCGGCGATTGCCGAGCGTCTTGCCACCATCGCAGCGGATAAAGGTGTGACGCGCGCGCAGGTGGCGCTGGCATGGCTGCTGCACAAACCGGTGGTGACCGCCCCGATTATTGGCGCATCGCGTGAACAGCAGTTTGCGGAGTTAGTGAAGGCCGTGGATGTTGAGCTGAGTTCAACCGATATCGCTGAGCTGGAGACGGTGTATCAACCGCATCCGGTGGTGGGATTTGAATAGATACCAATAAGCGCAATGAATTGCGCCGCTACCGGCCAGGCACTCATCTGTAGTAGCGCAATTCTTCGCGTAAATTTGATTGCGCCGCTACCGGGGCACACTTCTGTAGCGGCGCGATTCATCGCGCAATTTGAATTAAAGCACCAGCCCCAATCCATATAAAATCACCGCCGAAATCACCCCGGCGATAATATCGTCAACCATAATGCCCATGCCACCGTGCACATTCTGATCGAACCAGCGGATCGGCCAAGGTTTCCACATATCAAAAATACGGAAAATAACAAAACCGGCTAACACCCACTGCCAGCTCATCGCAGGAATCGCCATCAGCGTGATCCACATACCGATGAACTCGTCCCAGACGATGCTGCCGTGGTCGTGCACGCCCATATCTTTTGCCGTGCGGTGGCAGAGATAAACCCCGACGCTGATACCAATCAGCACCACCAACGAATAGATCTGCAGTGGCAGAAACGTCATCAGCCACCAGAAAGGAATCGCGGCAATCGACCCCGCGGTCCCCGGCATAATCGGGCTGAAGCCGCTGCCAAAACCCGTTGCCAGTAAATGCCACGGATTACTCAGCCGCAGGCGACTTTTGGCCACATCTTTACTTCGAGTCAAAGTGATCAAATCCCTTGTGATTAAAGCTGCGCGGCTTGCCGTTTTCCAGCAGCGTCAAACCTTCAGCTTCCGGTGCTATCTGTCCAATACAGGTGTAAGGCACGCCAAGATGCCCCAGCGCCACATCCAGCGCCCCGCGATTGACTTCCGGCACGGTAAAGCACAGCTCATAATCTTCGCCGCCGCTTAATGCCCAGGTCAGAACCTGTTCCGCATCAAAGTGGTCACGCAAAGCAGCAGAGAGCGGCAACGTTTCCAGGTTGAGGCGCGCACCCACGCGGCTGGCGGTCAGAATATGGCCGAGATCGGAAATCAGGCCGTCGGAGATATCAATCGCCGAGGTTGCCAGGCTACGCAGCGCCTGGCCTTGTAACACACGCGGCATCGGGCGCAGATGCCGCTTAATCAACACTTCATGCACCGCCGGGTCATTCAGGCGATGATGATGTTGCAACAGCGATAAGCCCGCTGCGCTGTCACCCAGCGTACCGGTGACAAAAATCCAGTCACCCGGTTTCGCGCCCGATCGTTTCAGCGCGCGCCCCACCGGCACCAGGCCGTGAATGCCGAGGGTTAAACTGAGTGGCCCGCGCGTGGTATCGCCGCCGATCAGCTGCATATCGTAGTAATCCAGCAGTTCAAACAGGCTGTCACTGAAGGCCGCCAGCCAAGGCTCGTTGATCTCGGGGAGCGTGATGGCCAGCGTCAGCCAGGCGGGATCCGCACCCATCGCCGCGAGATCGCTGAGATTGACCGCCAGCGCTTTATAACCGAGATCGGACGGATGGATATCGCGTAAGAAGTGAACACCCGCCACCAGCGTATCGGTGCTAATGGCCAGCGTCTGTTTTTCGGGCACGTTGAGTAACGCACAGTCGTCACCAATCCCTTTCTCCACATCGCGGCGGGAGCTGGTGACGCGGTTAAAATAACGTGCGATCAGTTCGAATTCACCACAGGACATAAGTCAGGTCTCAATGAAAAAAGGCCGGAGAACCGGCCTTAAGCATTATTTTTTGTTAGGTCGAATTTGTGGGGCTGCTTTATCCAGCACGCCGTTGACAAACTTGTGGCTGTCTTCAGCGCCAAACACTTTGGCCAGTTCGATACCTTCGTTGATGGCCACTTTATAAGGCACATCCGAACGCTTACTCAGCTCATACAGCGAAATACGCAGAATGGCTTTTTCTACCTGGCCCAGCTCTTCCAGCTGGCGTGACAGGTAGGGCTTCATCAGACCGTCCAGGTACGCGCTGTTAGTCGCCACACCGGCCAGCAATTCGCGGAAATAGCTAATATCGACGTCTTTGACGTCTTGTTCCGCCAGAAACTGGTATTCCACATCGGCAATGTCGTTGTTCGACAGCTGCCAGGAGTAAAGCGCCTGGACAGCGCACTCACGGGCGCGACGACGAGCAGCAGGTTTCACAAAATTCCCCTTACAAAAATCAGGCTTTGATGGCTTTCAATACGTTAATCATTTCGAGTGCGGTCAGGGCCGCTTCGGCGCCTTTGTTACCCGCTTTGGTGCCGGCGCGTTCAATCGCCTGCTCGATGTTTTCGGTGGTTAACACGCCGAAAGTCACCGGAATATCGCTGGTCATTGCCACATTAGCAATCCCCGAGCTGGCTTCACCTGCCACATATTCGAAGTGGGCGGTGCCGCCACGGATCACGGTTCCCAGCGCCACGATTGCGTCGTGCTTGCCGGCTTTCGCCAGTGCGCGCGCTGCCAGTGGCAGTTCATAAGCACCAGGAACCCAAACCACAGTGATGTTTTCTGCTTTTACCTGGCCGATACGCTTCAGCGCATCAACGGCGCCATCCAGCAGGCTGTCATTAATGAAGTTGTTAAAACGCGCAATAACGATGGCAATGTTAGCATCAGGCGTGGCAACAGGAGCTTCGATAACTTTCATACATATCCTTTGGGTGTTTGATTTGTGGCCCCGCAGAAGGGGGCGGATTCTATCATACTCTTCGGCGACGCGCTCAGGCTTTTCAGTCAATGCTTAAGCGGGCGTCAGGGTCAGTCGCAGGTCCTCTCCGACCTTGCGCACATCACTGAATTTCATGACTGGCGCATCGGCCAGTTGTTCCAGTCCGGGCAGTTCACACAGACCACGTGCCGCATTGCCCAGTAGCTTCGGTGCCATGTAGACGATCAGCTCATCCACCAAACCCACCTGCAAAAGTGCCCCGGCCAGTTGCGCGCCCGCTTCTACCCAGACGGAGTTAATCTGCCGCTGACCGAGCAACATCATCATCGCCACTAAGTCCAGTTGTTCACCGCGCAGCGGCACCGCAATCTGGCTGACGCTCTCCGGCCAGTTTTGCTGATCGATTTCACTGCGCATCAGCCAGGTTTCACCGGGTTGTGCGATAAGCCGGTGCTGCGGCGTAACGCGCTGTTGGCTATCAATGACTACACGCACCGGCTGGCGCAGCGACGCTTCATCAAGCTGCTGGCGCGTGCTCTCGTTCAGTTCATTCCAGCGCACCGTCAGCGAGGGATTATCCGCTAACACCGTGGCACTGGTGGTAAGAATAGCCGAACTCTGGGCACGTAAATGTTGCACATCGCGCCTTGCAGCCGCAGAGGTGATCCACTGGCTTTCGCCACTGGCCATTGCTGTGCGCCCATCAAGGGATGCGCCGAGTTTGAGTTGGATCCACGGGAAGCCAGTGCGCATACGTTTCAGAAAACCGCGATTCAATGCTTCCGCTTCGCTCATCATTAGACCGTGGCTGACCTCGATGCCCGCCTGTTGCAGACGATATAATCCGCGCCCTGCCACTTGCGGGTTAGGGTCCTGCATCGCGGCCACCACGCGGCTGACGCCTGCAGCGATTAACGCATCACAGCACGGCGGCGTGCGCCCATGGTGGCTACAGGGTTCCAGCGTGACATACGCCGTGGCACCCCAAGCCTTTTCACCTGCCATACGCAACGCGTGCACTTCGGCATGAGGTTCACCGGCACGCTGATGCCAGCCTTCGCCAACCACTTCGCCGTCGCGCACGATGACGCAGCCGACGTTAGGATTGGGGGTAGTGGTGAAACGTCCGCGTCGTGCCAGTTCCAGCGCACGCGCCATGTAGCGTTCGTCAGTCATGGCTTAGTCCTGTAAGCGGGCGATCTCTTCGCCAAAATCACGGATATCTTCGAAACTGCGATAAACCGAAGCAAAGCGGATGTAAGCCACCTTGTCGAGCTTCTTCAGCTCTTCCATCACCAGGTTACCCACCAGCTTGCTGGGAATTTCGCGCTCACCGGTGGCGCGCAGTTGGGTTTTGATGTGGTTAACGGCGTTATCCACCGCATCCGCGCTGACCGGGCGTTTTTCCAGCGCCTTCATCATGCCGCTGGCGAGCTTATCTTCGTTAAAGGGTTCACGCACATCGTTGCTTTTCACCACCCGCGGCATCACCAACTCCGCCACTTCAAAGGTGGTAAAACGCTCATGGCACACCAGACACTGGCGGCGGCGGCGCACCGAAGAACCTTCACTGACCAGACGCGAATCAATCACTTTGGTGTCCACAGCGGAGCAGAAGGGGCAATGCATGACGTTTCCTGTCGCGAGATAAATAGGCCACATAGTGTAGCGCGATCTCGATGGCAACTAAATACACGAGGCTGAATCACCGCCCTGCTCACAGACATAGCAGCCCAGACCAACTCCTCCGCAAAAGCCACTACGCTTAAAGAGCCAATCCGGCACAATTGCAGGAGGTTATATGGGTCTGTTCAATTTCGTTAAAGAAGCAGGGGAAAAGTTATGGGATGCGGTAACCGGCGCTGACGATCCCAGCAAGAAATTACAGGATCACATTAAGCAACTGGGTTTGCCTGACAGTGACAAAGTGAAAGTCGATGTGCAAGGCGATACCGTTACGGTCAGCGGCGATGGTATCTCCCAGGAGCTGAAAGAGAAAATACTGGTGGCAGCCGGTAACGTGGCCGGGATTACCAAAGTCGATGACAAGGTTACGGTGTCGGATTCGGCGCCAGAAGCGCAATTCTACACGGTGAAAAAAGGCGATACCCTGAGCGCGATTTCCAAACAGGTTTACGGGAATGCCAATGAATACAACAAGATTTTTGAAGCAAACAAGCCAATGCTGACGCATCCTGATAAGATCTACCCCGGACAGGTATTACGCATTCCCAATTAACACAAGGACATTGCATGACGATCAGGACGTTTTGGGCACCTGCAGCGCTTTCGCTGCTGGTACTCAGTGGTTGTAGTTCAACGCCGACTTCACCGCAGGTCAAAGAGTTACATCAGGAAGTGAGCCAGCTTAATCAACAGATGCGCAAGCTCACCAATCAGGCGACCGCGCTGGAAATCCAGGGGCAGCTCAATGGTCAGTCAACCCAAGGGGCGTGGTTACTACCGCAGGCTAATACGCCGGTGGAGCTGCAAACTCAAGTGGGTAAATTGCGTTTGTCGCTGTCACGTGTGGAAGGCGAAGTCAGCGGCAGTCGTGCCAGTCTGAACATTCGATCTACCGATGATCAGCCAATTCCCGCCCTGAGTGCCACCGTGGTGTGGGGTGAATTAGACCCGGCCAGTGGTAAACCGCTGAATGCGGAGAGCCTGAGCCAGACCATTCAGGTAGAAGCCAGCCTGATGCCGCGCAGTTCAGTCACCGTTCCGCTGCGCTTGAGTGGGCTCACGCCCGATCAACTGGGCTACGTGCGCGTCCATGATGTGCAAGGTGTCGCTGAAGTCAAACAAACGCCCTGATCAGCAGGCATAAAAAACGGGCTGCACCTGGCAGCCCGTTTTCATTTCACTCATCGCATCAAGGCAAGATCGAAGGCTGATCTGCGCCCTCTTTCTCAACTTTCTGCACCAGCATATGTTCACGTTTCATCCCCAGTTTCAGCGCTAACGCAGAAGAAACATAGATAGATGAAACGGTACCGATAGTGACACCGATCAGCATGGTGAGTGAGAAACCTTTCAGCAACGCCCCACCAAAGATGAACAGGATCAGAATCATTGCCAGTGTGGTCAACGAGGTGATCAAGGTACGGCTCAAGGTCTGGGTCAGCGACACGTTGGTAATGTCGTAAGACGAGCCGCGACGGATCTTGCGGAAGTTCTCACGAATACGGTCCGACACCACGATCTTATCGTTAAGTGAGTAGCCGATGACAGACATCAACGACGCAACAATCGTCAGATCGATCTCGATATGTGCCAGCGACAAAATGCCGCAGGTGATGATCACGTCGTGCGCCAATGCCAGCACGGTGCCCAACGCCAGACGCCATTCAAAGCGGAAGCCGATGTAGATCAGAATCGCAATCAATGCAGACAGCAGCGCCATCGCACCGGCCTGCGCCAGATCGCTACCCACGCTTGGGCCCACGAATTCAATGCGCTTCACGGTGGCGTTTTGCTGCGTCGTCTGGTTAATAGACGCCACGACTTTGGCGCCGAGTTCCTGACCCGCCGTTCCAGTGGCTGGCGGCATACGCACCATCACGTCACGGCTGCTGCCAAAGTTCTGCACCAGCGGCTCCTGGAAGCCCGCTTTCACCAATCCTTCACGCAGTGCGTCCAGATCGGCCGGTTTCTCCAGGTTAATCTCAATCACCGTACCACCGGTAAAGTCGAGGCCCCAGTTGAAGCCTCGCACACCGATCATGGCGATAGACGCCACAATCAGCAGACCGGAGATGATGAAGGCCAGCGTATCCCAGCGCATAAAGTCAATGACCTTACGCCCGTGGTTTAGCTGTTCAATACTATAGTCCTGTGCCACAACGCACTCCTCAGATAGACAGCTTGTTGATGCGTTTGCCGCCGTACACCAGGTTAACGATGGCACGGGTGCCGACGATAGCGGTAAACATAGAGGTCGCGATACCGATAGCGGTGGTAATCGCAAAGCCTTTAATTGAACCGGTACCGACCGCATAAAGAATGATCACTTTGATCAGCGTGGTGACGTTGGCGTCGACGATACTGGAGAAGGCGCCTTTATAGCCCTCATGAATCGCCTGCTGTACCGAGCGTCCGTTACGCAGTTCTTCTTTAATACGTTCGTTAATCAACACGTTGGCATCAACCGCAACCGCCAGCGTCAGCACGATACCGGCAATACCCGGCATGGTGAGCGTCGCCCCCGGCAGCAGTGACATAATGCCGACAATCAGCACCAGGTTGCACAGCAGTGCGCTGGTAGCAATCAGACCAAACTTCTTATAGAACACCACCATAAAGATGATGGAAGCGATCAGACCCC
Source organism: Pantoea vagans (assembly GCF_001506165.1). Classification (NCBI taxonomy): domain Bacteria; kingdom Pseudomonadati; phylum Pseudomonadota; class Gammaproteobacteria; order Enterobacterales; family Erwiniaceae; genus Pantoea; species Pantoea vagans. The sequence goes on from NZ_CP011427.1 coordinate 3,015,668, forward strand.
ACAAGCAGGCTTCGAGACCCTGCGTGATGTTCTGCTGGCCCATGGTTGGACCAATGGTACGCTCTTCCACGATCTGAATAGGCGCAATCAACGCACCGGCACGCAGCAGCAGCGACAGCTGACGTGCTTCGTTCGGGTTGTTGATCCCGGTAATACGGAAGCTATTGCCGAGGCGAGACTGAATGTTCGCCACGTTGATCACTTGTTCCTGTTTCACCAGAATCGCACGACCATTCGCATCTTTCTTACCGCTGTCCTTGTACTCCACAAACAGGGTCGCCATCGGTTTACCGATGTTGTCCTTGGTGAAGTTAGACATGATGTTACCGCCCGCGCCATCCAGTGAAATGTTCACCTGCGGCTGGTTGTACTCATCCATGCTGGAAGTTGAGTCGGTAATATGGTCACCGGTCAGAATCACACGCTTGTACAGCACAACTGGCTGGCCTTCACGCGTCTCTTTCACTTCCGAATCACCCGGCACACGGCCACTCGCCGCAGCAGTTGGATCAACGGAGGTATTCACCAGACGGAATTCCAGTGTTGCGGTCGCGCCCAGAATCTCTTTGGCGCGCGCAGTGTCCTGAATACCCGGCAGTTCAACCACGATGCGGTCAGAACCCTGACGCTGCACCAACGGCTCGGCAACGCCCAGCTGGTTAACACGGTTACGCAGGATGTTAATGTTCTGCTGAACCGCATACTCACGTGCTTCGCTGAGACGCGCATCGGTCATCACGGCACGCAGCGTGTCGCTGCCGACGCTGGAGATCACCAGATCGCGATGACGCGGTGACAGATAGCTGATAGCCGCATCACGGCTTGCACCGTCGCGGAAACGCACTTCTACACCGTAGTTAGCGATTTTGTTGACGTTGGTATACGGGATGCTTTTGTCGCGCAGGTCACTGCGCAGGCCATCGGCATTCTGCTCTTGCAGTTTGCCCAGAGCGGTATCCATATCCACTTCCATCAGGAAGTGTACGCCGCCACGCAAATCAAGACCGAGTTTCATCGGCTGTGCGGCCAGCATCGTCAACCAGCGCGGCGTGGCCGGCGCAAGGTTCAGAGCAACAACGTAGTCATCGCCCAACGATGCAGTCAGAGCATCGCGCGCGCGAAGTTGCACGTCCTGATTGTCAAAACGGGCCAGAATGGCACCATTTTCCAGCGCGAGGGATTTGCTCTGAATATTGTCTTGTTTCAAGACGTTCTGGATCTGATCCAACGTTTTTTCACTGGCGGCGCCACCGCGCGCACCAGTGATCTGAACGGCCGGATCCTCACCATAAAGGTTAGGAAGCGCATAGAGCAGGCCGACGAGAATCACGACGACCAGCATGATGTACTTCCACAAAGGATAACGGTTTAACACGGCAGTTCCCTTCGGGAAGAAAAAATTACAGCGCCTTCATAGTACCTTTCGGCAGAACGGCGGCCACGAAATCACGTTTAACAACTACTTCAGTGGTGTCGTTCAGGGCGATAGAAACATAGCCGTTGTCAGCAACTTTGGTCACACGACCGACTAAGCCGCCGCTGGTCAACACTTCATCACCTTTAGAGATGGAATCCATCAGCTTTTTGTGATCTTTAGAACGTTTCTGCTGCGGGCGCAGAATCATGAAGTAGAAGATCAGACCAAACACCACCAGCATGATCACCAGAGAATAAGGACTTCCCTGAGACGGAGCGCCTGCTGCGGCAACGGCGTCAGAAATGAAAAAGCTCATTAAATTTCCCTCATTGATAGAATTATCAGACGTTTAACGGTGGAACCGCTTTGCCCGTCCGTTGGTAGAACTCGCTAACAAAGTGCTCTAATTTACCCTCTTCAATGGCCTTACGTAAACCCGCCATCAAACGCTGGTAATAGCGCAGATTGTGAATCGTATTCAGACGTGCGCCCAGTATTTCGTTACAACGATCAAGATGATACAAGTAGGCGCGGCTATAATTGCGACAGGTGTAACAATCACACTCCGCATCCAACGTCGTGGTGTCATCTTTATACTTGGCATTACGGATCTTCACCACGCCATCGGTCACAAACAAATGACCATTACGCGCGTTACGCGTTGGCATGACGCAGTCAAACATATCGATACCGCGGCGAACGCCTTCCACCAGATCTTCTGGTTTGCCGACGCCCATCAAATAACGCGGTTTGTCTTGCGGAATTTGCGGACAGACGTGTTCCAGGATGCGATGCATGTCCTCTTTAGGTTCACCCACCGCCAGGCCGCCCACAGCGTACCCATCAAAGCCGATATCTACCAGACCTTTAACCGAGACATCTCGTAAATCTTCGTAAACACCGCCCTGAATGATGCCGAACAACGCATTTTTGTTGCCCAGCGAATCAAAGCGGTCACGGCTGCGTTGCGCCCAGCGCAGGGACATCTCCATGGAACGTTTGGCGTAATCCCAGTCTGCCGGATACGGTGTACATTCGTCGAAGATCATCACCACGTCAGAACCGAGATCGTACTGAATTTCCATCGATTTTTCGGGATCGAGGAAGATCGGGTCGCCGTTGATCGGATTACGGAAATGTACGCCCGCTTCGGTGATCTTACGGATGTCACCGAGGCTGAACACCTGGAAGCCGCCTGAGTCGGTCAGGATCGGTCCCTGCCAGTTCATGAAATCGTGCAAGTCACCGTGCAGCTTCATGATCTCCTGGCCCGGACGCAGCCAAAGGTGGAACGTGTTGCCCAGCAGAATCTGTGCACCGGTGTCTTTCACTTCTTCCGGTGTCATACCTTTCACGGTGCCGTAGGTGCCCACTGGCATAAAAGCTGGGGTTTCCACCACGCCACGGTCAAAAACCAGACGGCCACGGCGCGCCCGCCCGTCGGTAGTATCTAATTCAAATTTCACATTAACCTCATGAGATAATCAGAGAAACAGTCTGATTATTAAGCCCCAACCATTTCGTCGGGAGCCTGTGGATTACGAGTGATGTACATAGCATCCCCGTAGCTAAAGAAACGATACTGCTCTGCCACCGCGCTCTGATAGGCCGCCATGGTATTTTTGTAACCGGCAAAGGCCGACACCAGCATAATCAGCGTGGATTCCGGCAGATGGAAGTTGGTGATCAGCGCGTCAATTACCTGATAGTGATAGCCTGGATAGATGAAGATTTGCGTGTCGTCGAAGAACGGTGCAATCAGCGCATCCTGGCTGGCCTTGGCAGCACTCTCCAGCGAACGCACAGAGGTAGTGCCCACGGCAACCACTTTGTTGCCGCGCGCTTTACAGGCCAACACCGCATCCACTACGTCCTGCGGCACTTCCGCGTACTCAGAGTGCATGATGTGATCATTGATGTTTTCAACGCGCACCGGCTGGAAGGTACCTGCACCGACGTGCAGCGTGACAAACGCCATTTCGATGCCTTTGGCACGCAGTGCGTCCAGCAGCGGTTCGTCAAAGTGCAGACCGGCTGTCGGGGCGGCAACGGCACCCGGACGCGCGCTGTAGACGGTTTGATAGAGTTCGCGGTCTGCTTCTTCATCTGGACGATCGATATACGGCGGCAGTGGCATATGGCCAACGCTGTTCAGGATATCCAGCACTGCGCGATCGTCAGCGAATTCGATTTCAAACAGCGCATCGTGACGCGCCACCATGGTGGCTGTCACGCTTTCGTCATCGCCCAGCAGCAATTCCGCGCCGGGCTTCGGCGCTTTGGATGCACGGACGTGCGCGAGTACCCGCTTATCGTCCAGCATGCGCTCAACCAGCATTTCGATTTTTCCGCCGCTGGCTTTACGACCATAAACACGCGCGGGGATCACGCGGGTGTTGTTGAACACCAGCAGGTCGCCCGGATTCAGTTTATCCAGCACATCGGTAAACACTTCATGGCTTAACGCACCACTCGGGCCATCCAGCGCCAGCAAGCGGCAACCGCTTCGCTGCGCCTGCGGATAGTGGGCGATCAAGGATTCCGGCAACTCAAAAGCAAAATCGGCTACACGCATGCATCACTTCTTTCAGGACTCAAAAAACAGGCGGCATAGTTTAGCGGAAAAGCGGCAAATTCTGAACAACTGGCTGCATCTCTGTGAATTTGCCTTTGACCTGCTGCCTATACACAAAATAATTCGAGTTACAGCAAGGCGGCAAATGAGGGAAGCCCGATGAGCTTACACAAGTAAGTGATTCGGGTGAGCGAGAGCAGCCAACGCCGCTGTAACTTGAAGTATGCCGTGTATATAATGCGCCATGAACTTTCTTGCTCACCTCCACCTCGCACAGCTGGCTGACAGCTCCCTGCTGGGCAATCTGATGGCCGACTTCGTGCGCGGCAACGTGCAATCGCAATGGCCGGAGCCCGTTGTGGCGGGCATTGCCATGCATCGTCGCGTGGATGTACTCACCGATAACCTGCCCGAAGTGCGGGAAGCACGGCAGTTTTTCCGCGCCGAAACGCGTCGCGTCGCCCCTATTACACTCGACGTCATCTGGGATCATTTCCTCGCCCTGCACTGGGACAAGCTGCACCCGACACAATCGCTGATTGATTTCACGGCGGCGGCCGAGGGAGAAATCCTGCCGCAGCTCCCCGGCACACCGGAAGGGTTCATCGAATTGAATGCGGTCATGTGGCGTGAGCGCTGGTTCGAACACTACGCCGAACCGACGCGGCTGGCACGGGTGCTCAATGGCATGGCACATCGCCGCCCCCGCCTGGCCGCCCTGCGCGACTCTTATCAGGATTTCGTTGATCATTACTCGCAACTCGAACCGCTGTTCTTCCAGTTCTACCCGCGCCTGATGGCAGCCGCCCGCGCGCAGCAACTCTGAACCTTTTTTTCACAATCCCGGCATTTCCCCCCCTTGCCAGCCGCAGCCATCTGCGGCTTAATGAAACCTTCCTTAACTTTTGTTAAGTCTGTCACACTGCTCTGTAACTGCTGGTCACTTAAGCGCTTTTCGGTCGCCATTAATGGCACCCCTACCATGACATTGCTTGTTTTGCGCGGGGAGCGCATTGATGCGCACCGGACAGACCATGTTTTTTGTTGCGTAAGTGCCCAACATTCACAGCCTGAATGATTAGAGGGAAAGATGTCATCAGCTACGCTAACCGAACTTGATGCGCGTTATCACTTCGCCTGTGATGTCGCTAAAACTGCAGCCAGCCGCGCTTTATCCTGGTATCAGCAGCGCCATCAACTGGTGATTGAGCATAAAAAGGATTTACAGGACGTGGTCAGCGAAGCCGATCGCAACGTCGAAGAGCTGGTGAAACACCTGATTCACGAACGCTTTCCCGAGGATGCCGTGCTCGGCGAAGAGAGCGGTGGCGAAACCGCAGGCGCGCGCTTTATCTGGGTGATCGATCCGATTGATGGCACCAGCAGCTTTCTGAACGGGCTTCATAACTGGTGCGTGTCGCTGGCGATTGTCTGTGAAGACGAGCCAGTCATTGGTGTGGTGTGCGATCCCAACCATCATGAAACCTTTCACGCCTGCCGTGGCAAGGGCGCGTGGGTCAATGAGAAGCGCATTCAGGCGCACAGTGCCCAGCATCTCAACCAGGGCGTTCTCGGTTTAAGCAGCTCCAATAGCCAACCCATTGAACCGCTCACCGCCTTTATTGGTGGGCTACTCTCCCAGGGTGGCATGTTTATCCGCAACGGTTCCGGTGCCTTGATGAGCGCGTGGGCCGCCGCGGGCCGACTGATTGGCTATTATGAAGCACACATGAACCCCTGGGACGGATTACCGGGCATCGTATTAATGCGCGAAGCGGGCGGCCAGACCAATGACTATCTCAGTCATCACGGGCTGCAACACGGCAATCCGGTGCTACTGGCCAATGCGGTGATCTATCCGCAGCTCAAAGCCCTGCTACCCGATCATCCCTCACTGTGAATTTGATACGCCCTGCCCTGCTGATCTTGTTGGGGTGGATGGCTTTGCCGATCCACGCAGAAGAGCATTATCAATTGGAAAAAGTAGTAGAGATCAGCCGTCACGGCGTACGACCGCCAACGCCGGGTAACCGTAAAGAGATTGAAGCCGCCACCGAACGCCGCTGGCCACAGTGGCACACTGCGGATGGTGAACTTACCGCTCACGGTTATGCGGCAGTGGTCAATAAAGGACGTTGGGAAGGCGAACATTATCGTCAATCAGGCCTGTTGGACGCGGGTTGTCCCAATGCCCAGCAAATTTATGTTCGCGCCAGCCCATTGCAACGTACACGAGCAACAGCGGATGCGCTGGTCACCGGTGCCTTTGCCGATTGCCACGTCCAAGTTCATTACGTTGAGGGAGGCAGCGATCCGCTTTTTCAGAGTGATAAATTCCCGTTTGCCCAACTCGATCCCGCCAAAGAGTATGCCGCGGTTGCCGCCCAGGCAGGTGATTTGACAGCATTGCAGCAGCGCTTACAGCCCGCAATCCAGCGATTAAAGCAAGCGGTGTGCGATTCGGACTGCGCTTTCTTTGATCGTCCATGGCAGCTAAAGCAAACCAGAAGCGGCAGTACCTATGTTCAGGGATTAAGCGTGCTGGCGAGTATGGTCGAGACGTTGCGCCTCGGCTGGAGTGAACATCTGCCGTTCAACCAGATCGCGTGGGGGAATATCACCACCTCCGAGCAAATCGGCGCACTGTTGCCGCTGCTTACTGCCAATTACGATCTCAGCAATGACGTGCCCTATATTGCGCAGAAGCGCGGCTCCATTTTACTGGATGCAGTATTAAGCAGCTTAGAAGACAGCGACAACACTCCTGATACCCGCTGGCTGCTGCTGGTCGCGCATGACACTAATATCGCCATGCTCCGCACGCTGATGGGCTTCAACTGGCAATTGCCAGGTTACGCACGCGGCAATATTCCACCGGGTGGCAGTCTGGTGTTTGAGCGCTGGCGTGATACCCAAACCCATGCCCGTTTCCTGCGCATCTACTTCCAGGCGCAAAGTCTGGATGGTTTACGGCTGTTAACGCCGATTGATGATGCGCATCCGTTATTACGAGAAGAGTGGCATCAGGGAAATTGTCACTCGACGTCGGTGGGCGAGCTTTGCCCTTATCAATCTACTTTGCAGCAATTACGTGCCGCCATTGATCGCAGCGCACTCAGCAAGGTGACTTACCCCAATTAGCGTTAGCATACTTAAGCTCAATGCATAACATCGACTCATTCCTGGCGGCGTAACGATTCAGTGTCGTAATCATTAATTACCGTTCAACCTGCGATTATTCTAATTTTTTTTCGCCATGCTTTTTCTACGATGAAAAGGCGTATCCTGACGACGTCAATCATCCCTTAGCAATACCCCTTTTTCTCCTTTGTAACTTTTTTTCGGCGACAGGATGCGCCGATTTATTTTTAGTGCCAAGTAAAACTAAAAAATAAACATTCACTTTTGGGTTTTAACTATGACTGCGAATACTCCCCACCGCTATCGGGTGGATATCGATGGCCTGCGTGCCGTTGCCATTATCTTAGTTGTATTATTCCATTCCGGTGTCACCGCATTAAAAGGTGGCTTTATTGGTGTAGACCTGTTTTTTGTTATTTCTGGTTTTCTGATTGGCGGTATTATTAGCAAGGAAATATCTGAAGGACGCTTCTCCTTTTATCAATTTTATCTGCGTCGTATTCGTCGTATCGCCCCCGCGCTGTTCTTCATGATGGCAATATTACTGCTGCTCGGGTTTATGTTGTTATCGCCGCTTGAATTCAGCCAACTAGCCAAATACAGCGTGGCGGTGTTTATCTCCGTTCCCAATATGCTATTAATTAAGAGTGGTGATTATTTCAGCACAGATTCCGATCTGAATCCGCTGTTAATGACCTGGTCACTGGGTATCGAGGAACAGTTCTATATCGTGCTGCCGTTTATTCTGCTGCTGGCGGTGCGACTCAAACAACCCATGAGCCGTGTGGTGCTGATGTTGAGCCTGGTTTCACTGGTTGCTTGCATCTGGGTCACCGCTTTTGCCAGCACTCATGCCTTCTATCTGCTGCCTACACGCGCATGGGAACTTGGCGCTGGGGTGTTACTCGCGTTGTGGAAGCCGCAGCCTGTCACCGGCCGCGCGGGCAATTTACTCAACCTGCTCGGCTGGCTGTTGATTATCGCGGCCAGCGTGATGATCAACAGTGACGATCAATTCCCTGGTTGGGTAGCCGCCATCCCCGTTCTGGCGGGCTGTTTGATGATCGGTGCCCACAGTGAACTTAACCAGTTACTGTTAGAAAATCCGCTGATGCGGTTCATCGGCAAAGTCTCTTACTCGTGGTATTTGTGGCACTGGCCGCTGCTCAGTCTTGCCCGCATTTGTAGTGACAATCCGCTGACCGTTTGGCAAGGCCTGCTGATCAGCACCCTGGCGCTCGGCATTGCCTGGCTCTCCTGCCGCTTCATCGAACAGCCCTTCCGCCAGGCTCGAACGGGTACGCGTTGGGTGATCCCCAGTTACTGTGCTTCTTCAGTGATAGCAGCAGGCGCCATGGTACTGCTGTGGCAAACCGGCGGCATGAAATCACGTGTCAGTGAGTTAGTGGTAAACGCCGATAGCTGGAAAATCTCCGCGCAGCGTAATCCTTGCCTGTTGAGTTATGGCGCTAACCTGCCATCCCGACTGACTGAGTGCCAACCCAAAAGCGATCGGCCGGGTATTGCTCTGATTGGCGACAGCCATGCCGCCGCCCTACGTGATTCAGTGTCCCGTTACGCGCTGCGTCAGGATAAGCCGCTGTATCAGTTGACTAAAGCCTCCTGCCCGTTCCTGATTGGGGCGACACGCGTGGTTAATCAGGTGCCCGACCATGCGCAACAGTGCATCAACTTTAATCAGGCCGTATTGAAGATGGTGATGAGCGATAAGATAGATGAAGTGGTGATCAGCGCCTATTGGGCTTCGGGCATGAGCCTGCTGCCCGGCGCGGGATTCCGTGAAACGGGCCATCCTGAGAAGAGTAATCTGGAAGCGCTGCAGGCTGGCATGGACCGGGTGATCGCTCAGTTAAAACAGGCCGGGAAGAAGATTACGGTGATCGAGGACGCACCGTCGGTGGATGTCGATCCGCTGCGCTACAGCAATAACCGCAATATGCCGATTCGCCGTGAGTTAAGTGCCTGGCTTGGAAAGTGGGAGGCACCACCGCTGTTAAGCGAGCGCACCAGGCTGTTCCAGTTCCCGGAAGAGGCGGTAGAAAAACTGCTACAGGCATACAAGGAGGAAGGCGTACGCGTGCTGTCTCTGCGCGAGAATCTGTGTAATGAACAAGGATGCATGATTACCAGTGGTGGATTGCCGCTCTATTACGACAATAACCATTTGAGTCCAGCAGGCGGGGATATCGCGTTAGGGAAGAATTGGTGACATCCAGGTAGATATAAATGCTTGTTAGTTAGCGGCTGACGATAACGCCGTCTGCTGCCCCCTCAGGGTTATCCGCAGCGCTGAGACTTTTACGTTGGGCCAGGAGCCCCACGCGGGGAGGCGTGGGGCAGTTCGCGGCCGACCATGGATGGTCATCCGCGAACGGTCCGTCCGGCACGACGTGGAAGTCGAAGGCACCGCTTTAGCGGCGCGAGGACGGCCCAGAGGGGGCAGTAGTGGCGGCAGAGCCCGCACAGAAAAGAAAGGACACTTATCAATAAGCAGCCTGAGTTCTTAACTAAAGAGTATTACGCCACTTATGGCGACCTTCAGACAGGTGCGTCGTGATACACACCCGTCAATTTCAACCCCGGCGCTTCTTCACCAGTGGCCACGCCAGCAACAGCAGCACTATCCAGCCAAAGCCCGCGTAAAGTGACACACACGTGTCCGGGAAATAGCCAATCAGCGCGATGATAAACACCAGAAACGCCACGCCGATCCACGCCGTTGCGCTGCCGCCTGGCAGGGCAAACTGCAGCTTACCGGCCTCCTGCGCACCAATTTTGCGGCGGAACGCAATCTGCGACAGCAGAATCATGATCCATACCCACACCGTGGCAAAAGTCGCCAGCGAAGCGATCACCAGGAACACTTTTTCTGGCATCAGATAGTTGAGATAAACCGCCATCAGCAACGCCACCATCATCACTACCACTGTCACCCACGGCGCACCGCGCTCGCTGGTATTAGTGAAGACTTTTGGCGCATGGCCCTGCTGCGCCATACCGTGCAGCATACGTCCGACACCAAACACATCGCTGTTAATCGCCGACAGGGACGCGGTGATCACCACAAAGTTAAGAATGGATGCCGCCGCCGCAATGCCGAGATGCTGGAAGGTCAGCACAAACGGGCTGCCCTGCGTACCGACCTGGTTCCAGGGATAGATCGACATAATGACGAACAACGTACCCACGTAGAACACCAGAATACGCAGCGGTACAGAGTTGATGGCACGAGGAATCGACTTCGCCGGATCTTCCGCTTCACCGGCGGTGATCCCGATAATCTCAATCCCACCGTAAGCGAACATCACCATCTGCAGTGACAGCAGCATACCGATGATACCGTGCGCGAAGAAACCGCCATTGGTCCACAGATTGTGAATACCGGTTGGCTGACCGCCGTTGCCGATGCCCCAGAAAATAATGCCGAAACCGGCGAGAATCATGATGATGATGGTGGCGACTTTGAAGAAGGAGAACCAAAACTCCACTTCGCCAAACACCTTCACGCTCATCAGGTTAATGCCGCCGATGATCAACACCACGCTGAGTACCCAGATCCAGTGCGGCACTTCCGGGAACCACACGCCCATGTAGATGCCGAACGCCGTGACGTCGGCAATCGCCACAATCAGGATTTCAAAACAGTAGGTCCAGCCGGTGATGTATCCTGCCAATGGACCGAGATAATCCTGCGCATAACGCGAAAAGGAGCTGGCCTGCGGGTTATTCACTGACATCTCACCCAGCGCACGCATGATGATATACGCTACGGCACCGCCGATGATGTAGGCCAGCAGCACGCTGGGCCCCGCCATTTTGATCGCATCCGCTGAGCCGTAAAACAACCCGGTGCCAATCGCCGATCCCAGTGCCATAAACCGGATGTGGCGCGTGCTCAGTCCGCGTTTGAGCTTGTTGGTTTCTTGCATAACCGCCTGTACCTTGAAAATGAAAAACCACGGGCAAGCCCGTGGTTGAAATTAACAGCAATGTTGCTTACTGATGAACAGCGACCTGTTCGCGTCCTTTTGCACGATCCACCACCGCAGCAATCACCAGCATCACCAGCGATGGCGGCAACCAGGAAAGTCCCTGATCTGCCAGCGGCAGATGCTGACTGAACAGCGGCAGTACATCTTTAAAGTTAGTCGTTTTAATCGCATCCACAATACCAAACAGCAGGCTCACCAGCATGGTTGGCGCAATGATACGCGTGCTTTTGTTCCACCACTTTAGCGTAAAGCTCAACACCACCAGCACGATGCACGGCGGATAAATGGCCGTCAGCACCGGAATGGAAATCTGAATCAAATGGCTCAGGCCGAGGTTCGACACCACCATGGAGAACAGACCCAAAATAAACACCAGCGTCTTATACGACAATGGCAGGTATTGCGCAAAGAATTCGGCACAGGCGCAGGTCAGGCCAACTGCCGTCACCATACAGGCCACGAAAATCAGCGCCGCCAGGAAGAAACTCCCCATACCGCCGAAGGTCTGTTGCACATAGGCGTGCAGAATCGCCGCACCGTTCGCATTCTGATCGACCAGGCCCGCACTACCGGAACCCAGTTTAAACAGGCTGAGGTAAACCAGCGTCAGGCCGACACCGGCGATCACGCCCGCCAGCATGGTGTAACGCGTCAGCAATTTGGCATCTTCCACACCGCGAGAACGCGCGGCATTGACAATCACGATACCGAACACCAGGGCGCCCAGCGTATCCATGGTCAAGTAACCATTGACGAAACCGCTGGAGAACGCAGCACGCTGGTAATCAGCTGTCGCAGGTGCAATACCGCCCGCAGGCCACAGCAGTGCAGCCACGCCCAGAATAGTGAGCGCAACGATTTTCAGTGGTGCGAGGAAATGACCGACGGTGTCGAGCAATTTGCCTGGGTACAGGGAGATACCAATCACCAGCGCAAAGTAAATCAGGCTGTAAATGAACAACGGCAGCGCGCCATCACCAGTCAATGGCGCAATCCCGACTTCGAAGGAGACGGTCGCAGTACGCGGGGTGGCGAACAGCGGGCCCACGGCCAGATAGCAAACGGTGGCTAACAGCAGACCTGCCGCCTTGCCAATCGGTGAGCTCAGGGCATCAATGCCGCCGCCAACACGTGCCAGGGCGATAACAGTCATCACCGGCAAGCCAACAGCCGTGATCAGAAAGCCAAAAGCGGCAACCCAGACGTGTTCGCCAGACTGAATCCCCACCATCGGTGGAAAGATAATGTTTCCTGCGCCAACGAACAGGGCAAACGTCATGAAGCCCAGCGCCAGGATATCCTTGGAGGTTAAACGATGTGTCATAAACTTCTGTACTGCCTGTAGCTGATGTTGCGGTGGAAGTTGAGTTCGTGTTGTCCTCTGGATGCGCGTAAACAAGGGCTTAACTGATGGAATCAGTGTGTTATGCGGGCCTAATCGTTAAAGCGCAGGTGATTTAAACTACTTTTCTTCTGTTCACAGAGGGATAAATCGACAACGGCGCAAATTAAAACGTTTATAGCGAAGAAAGGCAATACGGGATCGGAAAACCAGAAGGATATAGCAACAAAGTGACACAAAGCAGTTAATCAGCGGGGAATAGGCGTAAAACACCTCAGATGATTTGCTTAAAGTTTCCGCATCGCGGGAGATCTCCTTGCAAAAATTGGCTTATGGATGCACAAAAGGCGCGATTTACGCGCCTGTTTGCACAAGTTTACAGCATCACCACACTTGTTTAGCGATATCGACCACCAGACGAATCTTCTGCCACTGCTGCGCTTCGCTCAGGCTGTTGCCCTCTTCGGTCGACGCAAAGCCACACTGTGGGCTCAGGCAGATCTGGTCAAGGCTCACGAACTGCGATGCTTCTTGCAGACGGGCTTTCACCTGAGCAGGATCTTCCAGCTCACCGTTTTTGGTGGTGATTAAACCCAGTACCACTTGCTGATGACCCGGCTTAATAAAGCGCAACGGCTCAAAACCGCCTGAGCGCTCGTTGTCATATTCGAGGAAGTACGCATCGATATTGACCTGACCAAACAGAATCTCGGCCACTGGCTCGTAGCCGCCTTCGGAAATCCAGGTTGAGCGGAAGTTACCGCGACAGACATGCAAGCCAATGGACAAATCGGCAGGTTTATCTTCCAGCGCTTTATTCAGCACCCCGGCGTAGATACGTGCCAACTCTTGCGGATCTTCACCGCGTTCACGGATCTGCTGCTGCTGATCCGTCGAGCAGAGATAGGCCCACACGGTGTCATCCAGTTGCAGGAAGCGACAGCCTTCGGCGTAAAACGCACTGATCGCATCTTTATAGGTCTGTGCCAAATCAGCGAAGTACTCTTTTAAATCAGGATAGACGGTGGCATCAATCACCTTACGCCCACCGCGGAAGTGCAGCACGCTTGGGCTTGGAATGGTCATTTTCGCTACCGCATCACCGGCAATGCTCTTCAGAAAACGGAAGTGTTCCAGCATCGGGTGGTTGGGATTGAAACCCACTTTGCCAGTGACTTTGACGCCGTGCGCTTTGGTCTGCACGCCATTAAATTGAATGCCCTGCTCGGCTTCAAACAGCTCAACGCCCTGCAGATCGCCAAAGAAGTCGAAGTGCCACCACGCGCGACGGAATTCACCGTCTGTCACCACCTGCAAACCGTTGGCACGTTGCTGTTCAACCACATGACGGATCTCAGTGTCTTCCACCTGACGCAGCTGCTCCGCGGAGATCTCACCGTTGGCAAACTGCACGCGCGCCTGCTTGATGGCCGCGGGACGGAGAAAACTGCCGACGGTATCGGCACGGAACGGATGATGATGTGACATATGCACTCCTGGCTAAACGCATAATTGCGTCAGGGTATAATTTCGCGTGGTTATTTTTAGCCATCTGGACGGCTACATGTCCATGAGAGTGACACGCTATGCCCCGAAGGGCAATGGAAGAAAATTCAGCTGACGTGAATATAATTCATGATCGGCGACTACTGCTTCAATTTCCTTCGATGGCGGCGCGTGCCTGCGCCATTTGGCTTTCTGAAAGCGGCAGGTAGCCCGCTTCAGTGACGCGTCGTTGCCCTGCTGGCGATAACACCTGATGCAGGAAAGCACTGACCAAGGGTGGCAAGGGTTTGCCTGGCGCTTTATTCACATAAATGTAGAGAGGACGAGACCACGGATAGTGGCCGCTACGAATAGATTCGGCATCGGGCATCACGCTCGCGCCGCTGGCCGTCTTGATCGGCACCATTTTTACGCCGCTCAGATGGAAACCGAAGCTGGCATAGCCAATGCTGTTGGGGGTACTCGCCACCGCTTGCACCACGGCAGCCGAACCCGGAAATTCCGCGACGTCAGCGCGAAAATCGCCTTTACACAGCGCCTGTTGTTTAAAGAATCCCCAGGTGCCCGAGGCTGAGTTACGACCAAAGCGCTGAATGCTGCGTTTTGCCCAGCCATCCTGATTCAATCCGAGATCGCCCCAGCGCTGCGGTACGCTGTGCGCGCCACATAAGCGGGTGACGGAGAAGAGTGCATCGAGTTGCGGCTGATCGATATCGGGCAGTGGGTTGTCCTGATTCACCACCACCACCAGCGCATCCATGGCAACGGGGACAGCCAATGGGGGATAACCATAGCGTGTGGTGAACAGTTGGCGCTCATCAATCTGCATTGGGCGGCTCATGGCACCCAACTGAGCGGCGCCCGCCGCCAGCGCGGTGGGTGCGGTGGAGGAGCCCGCCGCCTGTACCTGAACGTTAACGCCAGGTGACTGACGGCTAAAATCCTCGCCCCACAGCGTCATCAGATAGCCGAGGGTATCAGAACCCACGCTGCTCAAATTGCCGGTGAGCATGGTTTGTTGGCCCTGCGCCAGCGCAGAGCACAACAGCAAAGTGAACAGCAACAGCGATTTCATCAGGTTATCCGGTGGCGTTTACTGCGCCACATTCTCGCGGATTCCCTTTGCCACAATCAACCGTGGCGGCAGAAGAAAACTAAAACAGGTTTCCTGATGCGGGATACTGGTGATCTCCAGCCGCGCATTGTGATGGCTTAACGCATGTTTCACGATCGCCAGCCCCAGCCCACTACCACCTGTGGCGCGTGAGCGGGCTTTATCCACCCGATAGAAGCGCTCTGTCAGGCGTGGCAAATGCTCTTCACTGATCCCCGGCCCGTTATCACAGACCTTAAACTGCGCGCCCTCTTTCGTGCGCAGCCAGCTGATGTCGAGACGCGTGCCATCTGGCGTGTGATTCACCGCGTTGTAGACCAAATTGGAAATGGCACTCCGCAGTTGCTCATCATTACCAAACACTTTGAGATGCGGATCGGTGTGGAAATGGATACTGTGACGGCCCTGGCTCAGGGTTTCTGCCTCACGCTGCAACAACAGCAGCATACCTGGCACATCCACGGTTTCTTTCAAATCGATGGCCGGTGCCGCTTCGATACGCGACAGCGTCAGTAATTGTTTCACCAGGCTATCCATACGACGCGTCTGTTCCTGCATGGTGTGCAATGCTTTGCCACGCGTGCGCTCGTTCATCGTCGCATCGTCCATCATCTCCAGATACCCCTGCAACACCGTTAACGGGGTGCGCAGTTCGTGGCTGACGTTAGCGAAGAAGTTACGCCGCGCGCCTTCCAACTGGTGCATCTGGGTCACATCACGCGCCACCATCAGCCACTGCCCTTCACTGTAGGGCATCACGCGGAATTCCATATGATGCTGGTTGTTAAGCACCAGCGTCAGTGGCTTATTAAAATCGCGCTGACGGATATAGCGAGAAAACTCAGGATAGCGCAGCAAATTGAGGATGTTCTGACCGTTATCCTCCGGCCAGCGCAAGCCCAAATGCTGTTGAGCCAGTCCGTTACACCAGAAAATCGTGCCCTCTTCGGTGGTCAACACCACCGCATCGGGGAGCGATTCCGCACCGCTGCGAAAACGCTTTATCAGATTACCGAGTTCACGACGGCGACGTCGGTTGCGCAGTTGCATCTGGTACAGACCGTAAAACAGCGGTTCCCAACTGCCGCGCCCGGAAGGCGGCGTCATGGAGCGATCAACCCACAACCAGTGCGACAGACGCATCAGGTTTCTGAAGTGCCAAAACAGCACGCTGGATACGGCAATCAGCAGCAGCCAGGGCAGATAACCGAACAACAGACCCAGCACCAGCGCAGGCAAGCAGACCAGCGCCAGCTCGGTCATTAATCTCTTCCAGGAGAGTCGTTCCAGCACGGTAAAAGACTCCGTTTAATAGCGGGCAGAGAAACGATACCCTGTTCCGCGTACGGTTTGAACCATGCGATCGTGACCAGAAACTTCCAAAGCTTTACGTAAACGACGGATATGCACATCAACCGTACGATCTTCGACGTACACGTTGGTGCCCCAAACGTGGTTTAACAGCTGCTCACGGCTGTAAACACGCTCTGGGTGCGTCATAAAGAAGTGCAGTAATTTATATTCCGTCGGGCCCATTTCCAGCGGGGTGCTTTCGGCCATCACACGGTGTGAGGAGGGATCCAGGCTCAAGCCCTGCATCTCAATCACCTCTTCCACTGCCATCGGCGAGATACGACGCATCACCGCCTTGATACGCGCCATCAGCTCTTTCGGTGAGAAAGGCTTGGTGATGTAGTCATCCGCGCCCACTTCCAGACCGCGTACGCGATCCTCTTCTTCACCACGCGCCGTCAGCATCATCACCGGGATATCGCGCGTCATCGCTTCACGTTTCAAATGTTTAATAAACTGAATACCGCTGCCACCCGGCAACATCCAGTCCAGCAGAATCAAATCAGGCCACGGCTCGATCAGCTTACCAATCGCGCTGTCGTAGTCTTCGGCCTCAATAGGCTGGTAATCATTCTGTTCCAGCACGAAACATAACATTTCACGGATGGGAGCTTCGTCTTCCACAACCAAAATGCGCTTAGCCATTATAACTCCTGCTGTTGTGACGGCTTGTCACGGGGATTTGCGGCGTCATTATGCGTCAGTTTTATGACACTTTTATGAAAAACCCGACCTATGATAAATAGTTAAAAAACAGAAATGTGACAACGATTAGCGCTTTTTTTTCTTTGCGATCTGAAGAGGTTATACTTCTCGCTCGCTTAACTAAGCACGGAGTTTTCATGCGCATCATACACACGGCGGATTGGCATCTCGGTCAGTTCTTTTACAGTAAAAGCCGCGCGGCAGAGCATCAGGCCTTCCTTGAGTGGCTACTGGACCAGATCCAGCAGCATCAAGTCGATGCACTCATCGTCGCCGGAGACCTGTTTGATACCGGTTCGCCACCCAGTTATGCGCGTGAAATGTTTAACCGCTTTGTGGTGGCATTGCAGCCCACTGGGTGTCAGTTGGTGGTGTTGGCAGGAAACCATGATTCCGTTGCCACCCTCAATGAATCGCGTGAACTCCTTGCCTGCCTGAATACCCGCGTGATCACCAGCGCCACGCCACAAGGCGAGCAGCAGGTGCTGACGCTGCATCAGCGTGATGGCACGCCGGGCGCGCTACTGTGCGCCATCCCTTATCTTCGTCCACGGGATATTCTGCGTAGTCAGGCCGGGCAATCAGGCCGTGAAAAGCAAATCTCATTGCTGGAGGCGATAGAGCAGCACTACCAGCAGTGTTACGCGGCAGCCCTCACGCAGCGTGGCGATCAGCCACTGCCGATCATCGCCACCGGGCACCTCACCACGGTGGGGGTCACCAAAAGCGACTCGGTACGCGATATCTATATCGGCACGCTGGATGCCTTCCCGGCGCAGGCTTTTCCGCCTGCCGATTACATCGCGCTTGGCCATATCCATCGGGCGCAACGTATCGCCGATAGCGAGCATATCCGCTACAGCGGTTCGCCAATCCCACTCAGTTTTGATGAACTGGGCCGCGATAAAAGTGTGTTCCTGCTCGATTTCAGCCGCCAGTTAGACGCCGTCACACCGCTCACCATTCCGCTATTCCAGCCGATGCAGATGCTCAAAGGATCGATGGCGGAAATTGAGTTACAGCTGACGCAATTCAGCGAGGGAGACGGCGAAAAACCGGTCTGGCTGGATATTGAAATCACCACGCAAGAGTATCTTAGTGACCTGCAGCGTCGCGTCGAACAGCTCACCGAAGCGCTGCCCGTGGAAGTGCTGCTGGTACGACGTAGCCGTGAGCAGCGCCAGCGCAGCCTGGCACGCATGGACAACGAAACCCTGAGCGAGCTGAAAGTGGAAGAGGTGTTTGCCCGCCGTCTGGCGCAGGAAGATCAGCTGGATGCCGAACAAGCCGATCAACTCACCCAACTGTTTCGCACCACCCTCGCCGCGCTGGAGAACCCGTCCGCATGAAAATTCTGACGTTACGCTTTAAGAATCTCAATGCGCTGCGCGGTGAGTGGTTTATTGATTTCCGCCGCGAGCCCTTTGCCAGTAACGGTTTGTTTGCCATTACCGGCGCCACCGGCGCAGGAAAAACCACGCTGCTGGATGCGATTTGTCTGGCGTTGTATCACCAGACGCCACGCCTCGGCGTGCTATCGCAGACGCAAAATGAACTGATCACCCGTGATACCGCAGAGTGCCTGGCTGAAGTGGAGTTTGAAATCAAAGGTGAAGCCTGGCGCGCGTTCTGGAGCCAAAACCGCGCACGTGGCCTGGCCGATGGCAAATTGCAGGCGCCGCGTGTCGAACTGGCCCGCGTGGCTGATAACCAAATTGTTGCCGATAAAGTCGGTGACAAACTCAAAGCGATTGAAACCCTCTCCGGGCTGGATTTCGCGCGCTTTACCCGTTCGATGATGCTGTCGCAAGGGCAGTTTGCCGCCTTCCTGAATGCCAAACCGGGAGAACGCGCCGAGCTACTGGAAGAACTCACCGGCACCGAGATTTACGGGCAAATCTCGATGCAGATTTACGAGCGCTGGCGCACCGCCCGCAGCGAGTTAGACACGCTGCGCGCTCGCGCGGGCGGCATGCTGCTGCTGGATGAAGCCCGTCGCGATGAACTCAGCCAACAGTTACACATGTTAGCCACTGAGGAGAAAACCCTCAGCGAACAGCTGGAGCAAGCCCAACAGCAGCAGCAGTGGTTAACGCAATCTCAGCAACTGACGCAAGAGCAGCAGCAAGCCGAGCAGGCAGGACAGAGCGCTGAACACGCATGGCAGCAGGCCGAAGAGGATCGCCAGCGCTTATCGCGCGCCGAACCGGCGGAAAAACTGCGCGATAAGCTCCAGCAGCGCGAGCAGCTGCAACGTGATCAACAGGCGTTGACGCAGCAGGCTCAGCAGTTGCATGCCCAACAGCAGCAGGCTCAGGCCGCGTTGCAGCAGGGTGAAACCCAGTATCAGGCAGCGCAGCAGGCACGTGATCACGCCGTTTCCGAACAGCAGCAGTTGGAAACCTTACTGACCGAACAGGTTATCCCGCTTGATCAACAGCTTGCCAGCGGTGCGCGGCAGATTGCCGACCAACAGCGCCTGCACACCCAGCAACAGCAGGTGGTGCAGCAGAGCCAGGTCGCGGTGAGCCAGCATCAACAAGCGAGTGAACGCTTACAACAGCAATTCACGCAGCAGCAGGATTTCCGTCAACGCGAAGCGGCGGTGGCCAACTGGGGAACGGAGCTGACGCGCTGGCAGGCGGATATCGCACGCCTTGAAGAGCGTGAGCAGTCGCTGACACAGCTTAGGCTTCAGCAGCAACAGCAGCACACGCAGGTCACGCAGCAACAACAGGCAATTACCGAACATGCGCAGGCGCTGCAACCCTTACAGCAGGCGGAAGCACAAGCCAGCCAGCAACGCCAACAAGCGGAGCAGGCACTCACTTCACTGGAAGCCGAGGCCGCGAGTAGCCAACTGCGTGAAGCCTTGGCATTACATCAACAACAGCGCCCTGCCCGCCAGCAACTCAGCCTGCTGGCGGCGCGTTGGCAATCCCTGCAACCGCAGCACCAGCAACGGCAACAGAAACTGGCGCAGCTGCAACAGCAGCATCAGCAGCAGGAATCGGCTTTACAGGCGATGCGTGACGACTACAAGCGTGAAAACCAGACGCTGCTCGATATCCGAAAAATTTGCGAACTTGAGCGCACTATCGCGCAGTTAGCCGACGAACGCGCCAAATTACAACCCGACCAGCCCTGCCCGCTGTGTGGCTCCTGTCAGCATCCGGCCATCGCGCAATATCAGCAACTGCAACCTGGTGAAAACCAGCAGCGACTGGCAGCACAGGAAGCATTGGTCGCCAAACTCAGAGAGGACGGCACCGCCAAAGGCGAGCAGCAGAAACTGTCACTACAACAGCAGCAGGTTTTGCAGCAGGAGATCGATGAGTTTGACCAGCAGATTTCCGCCGCCAACCAGCAGTGGCAGCGTTTGAGCAGTGAGCTGGCACTTACCTTCACGCTGGAGCAGCAGGATGATTTCACCGCCTGGCAGCAGCAACAAGACACGCAAGAAACTGCGCAGCAGCAACAGCTCCAGCTGCGCGAACAGGCGGCGCTGGCACTGCAACAGGCAAAAGAGGCTCATCTGCTTCAGCAGCAGCAGCTGCAACATCAGCAAAATGCCCAGCAGCTGGCACAGCAACGGCTGCAAAGCGCGCAGCAAACGCTTGAAGAGCTCAATCAGCGTGAGGGGCAAGAACGCAGCGCCTCACAGCAATTGGCACAGCAGCTGGAAAAACAGCTGGCCGCACATCAGCTTGCGCTACCCGCGCGCGCTGAGCGGACTTCATGGCTGGAAGCACTACAACAGCGCTGGCAAGCCTGGCAGCAGAGCGAGAAATTACTCCGCGAGTTGCAACCACAATTAGTCAAAGCGGAGAGCGAGCAAGGTAGCCTGCAACAAAATTCGTTGCGTGAGCAACAACAGCTGGATGCATTGCAGCAGACTCTTCATACCCTGCAACAACTGCAAAGCGAGCAGCAGCAGCAGCGCCATCAGCTGTTTGGCGATCGTTTGGTTGCGGATGCACGGCAGCAGCAACATGCCTCGTTACAGCAGAGCGAACAGAATCTGGCGCAGCAGCTGCAACAGTGGCAGCAGGCGCAAAGCCTGTTGCACAGCCTGAACGGACAGTGCGAGCAGATAGACAGCCAACAGCAGAACATGCTGATGCGTGTGCAGACGGCGGAAACCGCGTTCCTCACCGCGTTGCAGCAGAGTGATTTTAGTGACGAAGCAGCCCTACGTGCTGCGCTGCTGGATGAACAGGCGTTCCTGCAGTTACGCCAACGTCTGCAAACGCTGGAGCAACAGCGCCAACAGCAGCAGACATTGCGTCAGCAGCTGGCACAGCGTGTTGCTGCCCATCAGCAGCAACGTCCTGCCACCTTGAGTGATGAAGTTGCCGCCGGGCTGGTTGAACAATTAGCCTCTCTGCGCCAGACACTGCGCGAGAATGCCCGCCAGCAGGGTGAAGCGCAGCAGCAGCTTCACAGCGATGCACAACAGCGTCAGCAGCAGCAATCCTTGCTGACACAAATTGCAGATGATGAGGTGTCACTGGCGCAGCTTGGGCGGCTGAATGATTTAATCGGTTCAGCCAAGGGCGACAAATTCCGCCGCTTCGCCCAAGGATTAACGCTGGATCATCTGGTGTGGTTGGCGAACCGCCAACTGGACCGTTTACACGGCCGCTACCTGCTGCAACGGCGCGCCAGTGAAGAGCTGGAGCTGGAGGTCGTCGATACCTGGCAAGCCGATGCCACCCGCGACACGCGCACGTTGTCAGGTGGCGAAAGCTTCCTGGTGAGTCTGGCACTGGCGCTGGCCTTGTCCGATCTTGTCAGCCATAAGACGCGCATCGAATCCCTGTTCCTCGATGAAGGCTTCGGCACCCTTGATGCCGAAACCCTCGATACTGCACTGGATGCCCTGGACGCATTAAACGCCAGCGGTAAGACCATCGGGGTGATCAGCCACGTTGAGGCCATGAAAGAGCGCATTCCGGTGCAAATCAAGGTGCGTAAGATGAATGGGCTGGGTTACAGCAAGCTGGAATTGCCGGGGGAATAAACCTGGGGGTGCGATAAATAGCGCCGTTAGTAGGGTGCGCATTTATGCGCACTTTTTTGCTGGGGTTGCTGTGAATCTCGTGCATGGCCCCATAAAGGTCAGCCCGATCGCAAAGGAATCACGCATCCATGCAGATCGGCCGCCGCATCCCTGCGGCGGACGCTTTGCTCTTCGGGCTGACCTTCACGGGGCATTTAGCATGATCGCTGCTGTTGTCCGTGATGGCATCAATATTTTCTTTCAGCGTAGCTACCGTCATGAACATCCAGCCGTAGGGGCGCAATTTATTGCGCAAGTTAAGAGTCAGAGAAATGCCATAGCATTCCCCTGCCCGCCAGGTAAACTGGCTGCAACTCCCTGAACAGCCAGGCAAATTAATGAACTTCTTAACCCGCTTCGCAGGTTTGCTCGCGTTAGTGACGCTGCTCAGCGCCTGCCAGCACGCAACTTCTCCTGCCCCCGCCCCTGTCGCTAACCTGTGCCAGCCGCAAACTCAACCCGGCAGTGCATCCTGCAAATGGGCTGATGAGATGCAGCATCACCTTAATCGGCAGTTTCAGGATGCTGCACGTTACGCGGGTCAACAATGTCTGGTGCAGTTGGAGTGGCAAAACAGCGGACGTTATGCGGTGACGCAAACACAAGGTGACGAAACCCTGTGCCTGCGCGCCTGGCAGTTGATTGGTCAGTCGAAAGGTTTACCGCCCCCGCCGGATCGGACGCAACCGGCGTGGTTCGGTTTTGCACCGCGCAAGGCTAGCTCGCCAGCCCATCCTGCCGCCACTGGCGCGGGCTGATGCCGAACCAACGGCGGAAGGCGCGGGAAAAGGCGCTGACTTCAGAATAACCCAGCAACAGCGCCATTTCAGAAATCGGTAACTGCTTCTGCTGCAAATAGTGCGTCGCCATCTCGCAGCGCACTTTGTCCACCAGCGCGGTGAAACTGATGCCCTCTTCGCGCAGTCGCCGTTGCAGTGACCAGCTCGACAAGCCCATTTTCTCCGCGATCTCTTCCAATACGGGTTCGCCCTGCATCAGCGACAAATTCACCTGTGAGCGCGCCTGTTCCACCACACTCTGAACGGATGCATTGCTGTTCAGGCGTCGGATCGCATCCTGCATCACCATCAACAGCATCGGGTCCTGTTCCGGCATGGTCCGCAGCAGGTCACGTTTGGGGATCAGCAGCGAATTAAAGGGTTGATCGAACCACACCGGTGCATCAAATACTTTGCAGTGCTCATGCCACTGTTCAGGGCGCGGGTGCTCGAAATGCACTTCGCGCGGTGCCCAGTTTTTTCCAGCAACGTGGCGGATCAGATTGAGGAACATGCCCAGCGTCAGTTCGGCATCCTGGCGGCGTGAAAGGATCGCGCCATGTCGTACCTGATAATCCAGTCGCCAGCAGTCGCCTTTATCCACCAGTCGCGTCAGGGTGTCGTGCTGATGCCAGGGAAAAGCGTTCACCACGTTATGCAACGCCTGTTCAAGCGTAGGTGAGCACAGCCCGATGTAGCCAATCAGACCTAATGACTGCGGTTTGAACTGCCTGCCGTAGTGCAAACCGAAGTTATCAAAACCTGAGTGACGCGCCGCCTCTTCCATCACACGGCAGTAGTTGACCAATCCCAGGCTGAGCGTGGGACTCGCCAGCAGTTCGGAATCAATCCCGCTAATGCCAAAGATACGATCGACATCACCGCCCTTGTCAGTGATAAAAGTGCTCAAACCCGTCGCAGCGGCCGCCAGCACGCCGCGATTGTTGGCCTGAGCCGAGAGCGTGCTCAATGCTTCAGAAGGGGTTATCAGTGATTGCATGGGAACCTCACAAGGAACGCGCGAGTGGAACATAGGGAGGGATCCAGCAATTTTCGTACCAGGCATGGAAAATGATAATAATTCAATACGAGGTTGTAGCGGCGCGATTTATCGCGCAATACATTGCGCCGCTACGATGCATAACTGATCATTCGTGGTGCAACTACACCCCAACCGGCAGCTGATTGGTTTCCAGATAGCGGCGACACAGACGTACCGAGTGGTCGGCCCAGCGCGGCCCAAGGCTCTGCGACATCTCCGTCTCCGCGTGCGTGCCCATCCATGCGGTCATTTGAATACGGCGCTGAATCAGCAACGTCGGCACCAGCGCCATCTCCTCATCGCTAATGTGCGCGACGCGCTCGTAACCCTGGATCCAGTTATCAACCCATTCAGCGGCACGTGGATGATGCTCGACAAAGCTGATCGCCGCCGCCAGATCGTGCAGATACCAACCCATGCCGCAGTCATCAAAATCGATCACTCGGGTTTCGCCCTTGTGCAACAACAGGTTGGTGAGACGAAGATCGGCGTGGATCAGGCCATAGCGATCGGTGCCTTTGCCGAAGGTTTGCAGCTCTTGCCCGACACGTGCCACCGCTTCCGCCACGATGCCGTGATCGGCTGGATTGAGGTTAGGCGCATCCTGCCAGCGCCCCCAATGGCTGTGATCGCTCACCATGGTGTGATGATCCCAGATGATGCGCTGAAAACCGGCAGGTTTCTGCCAGTTGCGGCTGTGTTGATGCAAGCGTGCGGTGATGTGCCCCAGTTGCTGAAACGCCTTGGGATCGACATCGGTGGTAGGCATGTCACCTTCGATCCAGTGAAACAGCACCGCATGACGCACGCCCCCTCCCGCCATGTTCAATGACAGCACGGTTTCGCCATCTTTGGCGGGAATGGCCTGCGGTACCATGATGCCAATTTCCCGCAGCGCATCCAGCCACAGTAACTCACTCTGAATATCGGCTTTGCTGTGATAGTTAGGACGATGCAGACGCAGCGCGTAGCGTTGGCCGCCCGCCGTCAGCAGGAAGGTGGCGTTTTCAGAACGGCACAGGAGTTTCAACTCGCCCTGCAATGGCGCGGGATAACAGGCCAGCGCCTGCTGCGCCAGCACGGTGATTTCTACGTCGGTAAGGGTATCGGCTTGTTCGGCGCTCATTCATCAATCTCCAGCATCAATCTCAAGGGTAGCAAGTGTTATCAGCATGGGATGACCTCGTCCTGGCTGCTTGACCGCAGACAACCCAAAGTTGACCGCAGCGTGCATCTGGCACTTTTTTTGCCTGTAAGTTGACAGTGGATGACAAAACTCACTGCGCTCGCGTCAAGTTTTCCCGCCACCGGCAGCGGCATTATCCATTCACTGTAGTGCATAGAACAAAACAGCGCGGTGCAGCCGCCGCATAACAATCACGACGGGGAGACGATTATGACGAGTAAGCTCAAACCCACGCTGGGCACTCTGCATTTGTGGGGTATCGCGGTTGGTCTGGTAATTTCCGGGGAGTATTTTGGCTGGAGTTATGGCTGGGGCGTGGCGGGCACGCTGGGGTTTCTGATCACCACCGCGCTGATTGCCACCATGTACACCTGCTTCATTTTCAGCTTTACCGAGCTGACTACCGCCATCCCGCATGCCGGTGGTCCGTTTGCTTACAGCCGCCGCGCCTTTGGTGAAACCGGCGGTCTGATTGCCGGCCTGGCCACGTTAATTGAATTCGTGTTTGCCCCACCGGCCATCGCCATGGCCATCGGTGCGTATCTCAATGTGCAGTATCCCGACCTCAACCCGAAAACGGCGGCAGTCGGTGCCTACCTGGTGTTTATGACGCTGAATATCCTTGGTGTGAAGCTGGCCGCGATGTTTGAGCTGGTGGTCACGGTGCTGGCGGTGCTCGAACTGCTGGTGTTTATGGGCGTGGTTTCGCCGGGCTTCAGTATCGCGAACTTTGCGGCCAATGGCTGGGCAGGCAGCGATCATTTCGGTATGCCTGCACTTTCTGGCATCTTCGCCGCGATCCCGTTTGCCATCTGGTTCTTCCTCGCCATTGAAGGGGCTGCCATGGCCGCTGAAGAGGCGAAAGATCCGAAACGCACCATTCCAAAAGCCTACATCACCGGGATTTTGACGCTGGTGGTCCTGGCGATTGGTGTGATGCTGCTGGCCGGTGGCGCTGGCGACTGGCGCAAACTGTCGGATATCAATGATCCGCTGCCGCAGGCGATGAAGATGATCGTGGGCGAGCACTCAAACTGGATGCACATGCTGGTGTGGATTGGTTTGTTCGGCCTGGTCGCCAGCTTCCACGGCATTATTCTCGGCTATTCACGCCAGTTTTTTGCTCTGGCTCGCGCCGGCTATCTGCCGCCAGGCCTGGCGAAGTTGTCACGTTTCCAGACACCACACCGCGCGATTATTGCGGGTGGCGTGATTGGCATCGCGGCGATCTACAGTGATGGGCTGATTAACCTGCAGGGTATGACACTGACTGCTGCGATGATCACCATGGCGGTGTTCGGGGCCAT
The DNA here is from genome assembly GCF_001506165.1 of Pantoea vagans. Lineage (NCBI taxonomy): Bacteria > Pseudomonadati > Pseudomonadota > Gammaproteobacteria > Enterobacterales > Erwiniaceae > Pantoea > Pantoea vagans. The sequence continues at coordinate 3,042,210 of NZ_CP011427.1, forward strand.
CGTGATGTACCTGATGAGCATGCTGAGCCTGTTTAAGCTGCGTCGCACGGCACCGGATATGGAACGTAGCTTCCGCGCACCAGGTTATCCCATTATCCCAGGTATCGCGCTGGTGCTGTCACTGGTGTGTTTGATTGCCATGCTGTGGTTCAACCCGGTGATCGGCGGGCTGTTCGTGGCGATTATGGTAGTGGGATATCTTTACTTCCTGGCCACGAAGACCCAGCGTGAGAACGCACCGCAGGATGCCATGTTGATGGGAGAGTAACTTTCTCCCTCACCCTAACCCTCTCCCACAAGCGGGAGAGGGGATTTATCCAGCACCGTTCACCTCGGTCATTTACCCTTGGCAGCCTTCTGCCGTGCGAGAGGACTGCGGCGAGGGCATTAGGCCTCACACTATCCCTTCAGCGGCCATAACCATGCCGCGCCGCGCACTCCGCTGGAATCACCATGAACCGCTTTCAACACTGGCGTTTCACATTCGCGACCAAATACCCACTGCTTCATCAGGGCAGGCACTGTCTGGTAAAGACGGTCGTTGTTGCTCATGCCGCCGCCCAGCACTATCACATCGGGATCGAGCAAATTCACCACCTGCGCCAGCGATTTCGCCAGTCGCATCTCGTAGCGGCTCATCGCCAGTTCTGCCACGGGATCCTGCTGCTCAATCAACTTAATGATCTCCGCCCCTTTCAAGGTTTTGCCACTCAAACGCTGATAATCGATAGCAAAGCCGGTGCCCGAAACAAAGGTCTCAATGCAGCCTTGTAAGCCGCAATAGCATGGCACTTCAGCCCGATGGCGTAGCTCGTCTTCGTCCATCCATGGCAGTGGATTATGGCCCCACTCGCCGGCGTTACCGTTGCCACCAATCCGCGACTCACCGCCAATTGCCACGCCCGCGCCGGACCCCGTTCCAATAATCACGGCAAACACCAGCGGCTGCCCTGCTCCAGCACCATCCACCGCTTCAGAAACCGCTAAACAATTCGCGTCGTTGGCAATGCGCACGTCACGATTCAGCGCCTGTGCCAAATCCTTATCCAGCGGCTGACCATTCAGCCAGGTTGAGTTGGCATTTTTCACTCGCTGGGTATAGGGCGAGATCGTCCCCGGAATGCCGATGCCTACCGTGCCCTTTTCGCCGGTTTTCTCTTCTGCCAGCAGGACTAAATCGACAATCGCCTTTACAGTGGCTGCGTAGTCATCGCGCGGGGTATTGACGCGGTGGCGAAACAGCTCTTGCCCCTGATCGGAGAGTGCAATCACTTCAATCTTGGTACCGCCTAAATCAATCCCAATACGCACGATTTATTCCTCATTATTCGTTCAGGTGACAGATACAGTAGAAGGCTGAATCGGGAAAGGCAATGAAACCAATCCGATGTTTCGCTATCATGCGCGCTGACTTTGAGACTTGTGCGCCCGATCGCACCCACGGTAAGGAATCCCGATGTTGTGGTTTAAAAATATGATGGTTTATCGTCTGAATCGTGACATCCCGCTGTCCGCAGACGATCTGGAAAAACAGCTCGACGCCTTCACGTTTTCGCCGTGCGGCAGTCAGGATATGGCGAAAACCGGTTGGGTGTCGCCGATGGGCAACCGCGGTGAAGCGCTGACGCATGAAATCAACGGTCAGATTGTGATTTGCGCACGCACCGAGCAGAAGATTTTGCCCTCGCCGGTGGTAAAACAGGCGCTGGAAGCCAAGATCGACAAACTGGAAGCAGAACAGAGCCGCAAGCTGAAAAAAACCGAGAAAGACTCGCTGAAAGATGAAGTGCTGCATAGCCTGCTGCCACGTGCATTCAGCCGTTTTAGCCAGACTTTCATGTGGATCGATACCGTTAACAACCTGATCATCGTGGATTGCGCCAGCGCCAAAAAAGCAGAAGACACCTTAGCGCTGCTGCGCAAAAGCATCGGTTCACTGCCGGTAGTGCCGCTGACGCTGGAAAATCCGATTGAGTTGACGCTGACCGAATGGGTGCGCTCTGGCGAACTGCCAGCCGGTTTCGCCTTGATGGATGAAGCGGAGTTGAAAGCGATTCTGGAAGAAGGCGGCGTGATCCGCTGTAAAAAGCAGGATTTGATCTCCGATGAAATCGCCACCCACATTGAAGCCGGTAAAGTGGTCACCAAACTGGCGCTGGACTGGCAGGAGCGTATTCAACTGGTGATTGCGGACGATGCGTCCATTAAGCGTCTGAAGTTCAGCGACACGCTGCGTGAACAGAATGATGATATCGACCGCGATGACTTTGCGCAGCGCTTTGATGCCGATTTCATTCTGATGACCAGCGAACTGGCCGCGTTGATCAGTAATCTGGTAGAAGCGTTAGGCGGCGAAGCGAAGCGCTAACACTGGTCTGGAAAGTCATCTGCATTCCTGTTTAGGATTACAGATTACCGTTGTACTTGCGCTCAAACATTTACCTTAAATAATTCACGCTGCAGGAAGGCGGCAAGAGTGGGAATCCCCAGGAGCTTACTGAAGTAAGTGACTGGGGTGAGTACTCGTAGCCAACGCACCTGCAGCGCGAAGTATGACGGGTAAATTAAAGGTAGCGGCACAAATAGGATGTCGGCTCTGCCACCTGCAGATGAAATTCGCTGTGGCCCGGCACGTTAAACACGGAGCCCGCTTCATACCATTTCCACTCAGACTCACCTGGCAGCAGCACTTTCAGCGCGCCACTCACCACCGTCATCTCTTCCGGCTGTCCTGTACCGAAGGTGTACTCACCTTCAGCCATCACGCCAACGCTGGCACGGCCAATGGTTACGCTGTCGAAACCAATGGATTTTACTTTTCCGTCGAAATACTCACTTACGTTGAGCATGTTACTTCCTCACAGCACAATAGGGTGACAGGCAGATTACAAGGGAACTCGCTGATCTGTCACGCGAAAAAGCAGCGCAAATCACGAGTTGTGATCGGCCTCAGTCACAGGATCAATTCAGCCGCCAGCTTCGCCACCAGCACATTCGATAACAGGACCGGAATACCCAACATTTTCTGCAGGAAATCACGGTGCTTCTGGTGGTAGCCAATGCAGTCGAGCACCACCACATCAGCGCCCTGCTCTTGCAGCGATAAGCCCGCTTCAATCAGGTCATTCTGCTGCGCCAGATAGGGGCTGGCGACGGCAAAGCACGGCGCACTGTTCAGGTTACGCCACTTGCTGGCTTGCTCTGCAATCTGCTCTTCCACCGGTACCACAATACCGATCTTATGATCCTGCACAATGGCACTGACCAACGGCGGAATAATACGGTCCGGCTCCAGTAGCAGCGCCTTTTGCGTTTTCAGCGTGCCAAATTCACCGGTGCACAGCAGCAGGATGGTGTCGTAGCCCTGCTCTTCCAGCGCATTAATTTTACGCTGCAGTCCCTGCTCAACTTTCGGTCCCGAGAGGCGCACTTGCTCGCCGCTGGTCATCCGTGAGACCAGCACCTTCTCACCGGCATCCGGCGCATAGAACTGCTCCACTTCGGCCAGTGTCAGGCCATCCAGTAAGCCAGCGTGAGCGACCTGCTCTGCGGGCAGATGATCCTGTAGCAGCGGCAGAATGTCGCTACGCGGGGATTGACCAATCGTTAAGGTAACCAGGGACTGTTTCATACTTAGGCCTTCCGCGAGCGCAGGTGACTGAGACTACCATACAAAGATAGCAGCAACGCGTACTCTTGCTGATCATAGAACTGACAGGTTTCACGCCCGAACTCTTTCGCGACTTCCACGGCAAACTTCACCGTGGCAGCAATATCGACTTCGTGGCTGGCACCCGTACCACAACCCGGCACCACTGACTCGGCGCAGATCGCCACGCCCACCACCGGCACATCGGTCGCGGTTGAGGGTTGCAGGATGCTGTTGAGGTGATACACACCGTTGCCGTATGGCGTGATGTCTTGGATGGTGATCGGGAAGGTCACCGCAGGCTGGCCGCTGGTCATCTCCATAATGCGCAGCAGATCTTCTGACACGCGCAGGATGTAACCCTCTTTCACCGTCGGCGAAATCGCATAGCCTTTATGATTCAGGATGCGGTTACCTTTGGTGGTATCGATGGAGAGAATCGCGTCGACGCCATCGATCACTTCGTTATCGTTCATGGTGATGTCGTCGCAAGGCGAATCCATGAAGTCCACTGGCTCATGCGGGCGCGTTGGGGCATCCGGACAGATGTGCGTCGTGATGATCACGTCACCCGCCAACACATCCCCTTTGGTTTGCATCTGCGCCAGCTTAAGTGCACTACTCACTGCAGCCACGGCACCATCGGCATCTGAGACCATACCAATACGCGTTGGACGCGCACCGATGCCGCCCAAACGACCGACAATACCTAACGTCGGCGCTGTGCCACCTTTGCTCTTGCCCTGCGCACCGGGAATATCGATGCGCACGAAATCGGTACGCCCTTTTGGACCGGTGACGCGTTTGAAGCTGGCGGTCACGCCTGGATAGCCGGCAAAGAGATCCACCACCTGCTGGCCATCCACATAGGCGCTGTCGAGTAACTCAAAAACCTGCAGTGTCTGCTGTAAACTCATATTGAATTCCCTGGGTTATTTCTTGGTGCTACTGGCAAAAAGTGAATGGAAGAAGCTATACAGCGCGTCGCCCGCAATAAACCCTGCGGCCATCACCTCCATCGGTGAACGTCCACGCTCGCCCCATACGCGAATGATCAGGATACGCAGTGCGATCCCCACCATCACCGCCCAACCCGCAGCGGCGTTATTGATTAACAAACCGGTGGCCAGCAAGACGCCCAACTGACGTTTCGGCCCACCGATAAACTGGATGATGGCACCCGGAATCGCCCACATCAGCAAGCTTCCCGCAATGCCTGGTTCTGCACCGGCCTGAATGGTTTTCGCATAGACACGCGCCACTGGCGGCAACAGGTTTTCGGCGAAGAACAGGTTGTGCGCGTACCACACCACCGGGATACAGATCACGAACGCAATCATGGCGGCGATCAGCTGAATGCGACGCCCCCACAGCTCTTGCTGCATGTCCGCACCGTTGCCGCGCAGGATAAACCCGGCTTTCAGGTCGTAACCCATATCCGCAAAGGCCGGCCCGGTGGCGGCAGTGAAACCACACAGTAAGCACAGCGCCAGCGGCGGGAAACCAAGCAAAATACCGAGAATCAGCGTAATCAGTGCAACGGCAAAGGCCGGGAACCAACCGGAGTGCATCGCAGCGATACCGACAATCAGCTCATGCACAAAGGCAGCAAACGCCGCGTAAACGATAAACAGTACCAGCATCGGCAGACCCATCTGGCTCCACAACCCGCCCGCCAGCGCCAGCAGCGTTGAGATGACGATGTAACCCACGGTACCGAATCCGAGTGAACGCTTCACTTCGCTGTCGCTGCGGCTGACATTGAGCTGCTCGCTACGACGGCTGACAATCACCTGCACCACCTGGATCAGCGCCACCAAACCTGCGCCGACCATCATGCCGTGTGGGATATACAAGGCGTTGATATCGATACCCGCAACCGGTTGCGCATAAGCGCGTAACAGGAAACCAATACCGAGCATGCTCAGAGCCCAGATGTTGCCGATAAAGGCGGTGCCAAAAGCAGACATTGGGATTTTCAGCATAGAGCCGGCGATACCGCCCACAATACCGACCACCAGCAACCACGCCTGACGACCACCCTTGTCGCCCGCTTTAATCGCTTCCGCCGCGGCAACACCCGGTGGCCATGCATTACTGGCTGGGAACACGCGGGTATCAAACAGACGGTAAAGCAGATAAGCATCCAGCAGCATGGCCGCACTGACGCCAACAAACAGCGGCAGCACCAGCTGTGGCTCGCCCAACGCCCACGGCACTGCAATTGGCATTAACAGGCTGTTGGCGGCACCAAAGGTGGCTGAGGAGATAGCGGTTTGCGCCAGGTTCTGCACTTCGATCGAACGATAGCGACGGAACCATTGCAGAGGAATACGCGCCAGGAGCATGGCAAACAGCGCGCCGATAATAGAGGTATTGGGTGTCACCCCAATGGTGGTAATAAGTTGAACCCCGATGATGGCCCCCGCTACGGATAGCAGAACCAGCATTAAGCCCACGCCGAAACTTTTTATTGGATTATGTTGACGCATATTATCCCCGTATTTTCACCCTGTAGAAAACGCGAATACGTTTAATGCCCGTCACGCGGGACACTAACGTTTTTTATAAATCGTTCCCTGATTTTTGAAATAGGCAGGTCCGAAGACCTGCTATTTCCCTGGTGTGGCGCGAATAAACGCCTTTAAATCGAAAATAGTTAAGCGCCGTATTTTTCGGCCATCAAGGCAGCCGTTGTGCGCAGTTCGCTGAGCAGCGCTTCCGGATAACCCGGGGCCGCCTCTTGCGAAAGAAACGAGAGACAGAGCGCGGCACTTTCACCGCGATGTTTATTAGTGACCGCAACCGCTAACGAACTGATACCCGGCAGCGTCTCATTGCGCGCCAGTGCCCAGCCTTGCCGACGGATCACCGCTAATTCTTCACAGAGTGCATCAAGGTTGAGCGGAGAGTTCACCGAAGCGGCTTGCCAGTTATTGGCAAAACGCGCACGCACCTCTTCATCACTCAATTGCGCCAGCAGCACACGCCCGGTCGAGGTACCGGAAAGGGAAACGCGCGAGCCTGGCGGTGTCACTAACTGCGTGAAAAAACGACCGTGATACATGCGCATCACCAGTACATCATCACCATCCAACACCGAGATATATCCCATGCAGCCACTGCTGGCCGCGAGGCGTGCCATGGCGGCCGAAGCACTATCCACTAATGGTGTCGATAAGTAATGCCCAGCAACCGACAGCAGCACACGGCCAATCTGGAAGCAGCGACTCTCCGGATCACGCTCAAGCAATCCTTCACTTTCCATGGTCGCCAGCAGGCGAGAAACCGTACTTTTCGGCAAAGCCAGCGCCTCAACCACCTCGGTAAAGGTCAGGCCCGGATGGCCCTGCGTTACGCCAAAACGCTGGAACAGCTTAAGAACGGCGGCAGCATTTTCGAGTGTGGTCATGGCATTTGTTTCACTATGTGGAACTGAGTTCCTATATCAATACCCCGAAAGTAAATCGTGACGTTTGCAGGGTCAAGGGCAAATTTTGAACCGGCTAAAATAACGTCGATTTAACGCAGCATAAAATACGGCACACAAAGAAAATTAGGCGATGTTATCAGGCAGGATTTCACTATTTCAGCGTGGGATATAACTTTATGTCGGCTTATTAGGCTTTCTGTGGGAGTTAGAAATTAATATTTAATCACGGGGAGTCATTAATTGGCGTAAAGCTCGTAAGTTATGAATTCCGGCTGCTGTCTTTCACTTCAGTGCGGGCTCTGCCGCCACTACTGCCCCCTCTGGGCCGTCCTCGCGCCGCTAAAGCGGTACCTTCGACTTCCACGTCGTGCCGGACGGACCGTTCGCGGATGACCATCCATGGTCGGCCGCGAACTGCCCCACGCCTCCCCGCGTGGGGCTCCTGGCCCAACGTAAAAGTCTCAGCGCTGCGGATAACCCTGAGGGGGCAGCAGAGGCGTCATAGCCTCAGGCAATGTGCCCTTTTTGACAACGCGCACTGAAGCTGATGAGCTGGCTGGGGTCGCATCGGGGCTGGCATTCCGCAGCGCTGAGCTGAGCGAGTATGCCAGGAGAGCCCGCAGGACGCGGGCGAAAGGTGGCGCTGGAACATGGATGTTCCATCGGCACCGGTCCGTTAAGGCAGACGAGTGAAGTGAAGGTACCGCGTAGCGGCGCGAGGACCGCCGGCCCCGGTGCGGCTCCAGACGGCGTTAGCGTCAGTCGCTTAACTGACAAGCATTAGCCACTCCATGGCGTGCCTGTGGTCATTAATCTTTGTCAGCATCTTCATAACGCGCTTTGGCATCCTGAGCTTCGGCTTGCGTTTTATGTTCGCTGATTAATGAATCGGGTTTCGGATGGTCGGCACGCAACTCGTACCAGGTCACCGTGTTGCCTGCTGCGCCTTTTTCGACAACAACAATGCGCGCCTCTCGCGGATAGGGTGGTTTAGTTGGCATAGATTTCCCTCTAATGTCAGATTTCCACACGGACAGCGGCGATCCCCCTGTCTCTACTCAGTATAGACAATGGAGGATCACAGGAAAAAAGAGGGAGTTATCTGAAGGCGTTAGCTGGCGCGCGCGAGTGACAAAGATTGCAGAATCTGATCAACAACCTGATCGGGCGCCTGCATTGCGTTTACTTCATGGTGCGCGGTCTGGCGATAAAGATGTGCACGTTCACGTAGAATATCACTCATCTCTTCCGCAATCGGGCGGCCGGTGAGGGTCGGGCGCTGGCCCGCTTCGGGTTGACGCTCAAGACGCTCAGCAAGCACGGTGGAAGGCGCATTCAGCCAAATCACCTGACCATGCTCGCGCATATAGCGACGATTTGCCTCAGCCAGCACCATTCCGCCACCGGTGGCGATAACGGTACCCGGCGCTGTGACGGCATGCAGCGAGTCACTTTCACGTGCACGAAAGCTATCCCACCCTTCAGAGGCGACAATTTCCGCCACGGTGCGTTGCGTGGAGAGTTGCAGATGGTGATCGGTATCGCTAAAGGCATAGCCCAGCGCTTGCGACAACGCCTGGCCGATAGTGGTTTTACCGCAACCGCGTGCGCCGATCAGATAGATGGGTAATGACATCCGGGCTCATCCTCCGCCGTATTTCTGCCGCGCGGGCAAAGTCATCAGGTCAATATTGCGTCGCATGATACCTGGATTTTATTTTGTCAGCCACCCGCGAAGCACGAATTACGCGTGTTTACCGCCATCAATTTACTACCACATTGAAATTGTTAAGGAAAATGATGCGCGATCCGTGCATCTCCGGATTTGTAAGTCCAGGCAACATTTCCTTACCAGGCCGTTGATTTACTTTCTGTCACGTTGCCCACATATAAGGGGGTACGAATCATTGGAGGTTCACACCATGCAAAATGAAGAACAGCAGTTAATCGAAAATCTGTTCAGCCGACTGAAACAGGCTGAAAACCAGAGTGGACCGCGCGATGCCGGTGCCGAGCAATTGATCAAACAGCATTTACAGAGCCAGCCTGGCGCACCCTATTACATGTCGCAGGCCATTCTGATTCAGGAAGCCGCATTGAAAAAACTCAATGCGCAGGTGACGGATCTGGAAAACCGCTTGGCTCAGGCGCAACAGCAGCAAGCGCCGCAGCAGAGTAGCGGCGGTTTCTTGTCGAGCTTATTTGGTGGCGGTTCTCGTTCTGCTGCGCCACAACAGCAGCAGCAACCGGCGTGGAGCAGTGCACCACAGCAACCTCAGCAGCCATACGCTCAGCCACAGCAGCAATATGCCGCTCCGCCTGCGCGTGGGACAGGTTTCCTCGGTGGAGCCCTGCAAACTGCCGTTGGCGTGGCGGGGGGTGTGGTGATGGCGGATATGCTCACCAGCATGTTCCACCACTCTCAGCCGGAAGAAATTGTGAACATTATCAATGAGCCAGCGCTGCCACAGGTGGATAATAATCTCGATACCTTCAACGGTAACGACAGCAACAATGCCTTCCTGAATGACAACGCCAGCTGGGATAACAATAGCTTTGCGGATAATAACGACTTCAGTGATTTTGGCGGTGGCGATTACGACGACGATGACAGCTTTGTCTGATCAACGCTGACGTAGCCACTTATCCAGTTCATTCGCAAACAGTTGGCGGTCGCGTTGGTTTAATGCCGACGGGCCGCCGCTCTGCACGCCACTGGCGCGCATCGTTTCCATAAAATCACGCAGGGTTAAGCGCTGACGAATGGTATCCGGTGAGTAGCGTTCACCGCGCGGATTCAACGCCGCTGCGCCCTTCTCCAGCACTTCGGCCGCCAGTGGAATATCCCCGGTGATCACCAACTCACCCGGCTGCACGCGTTTCACAATTTCATTGTCCGCCACATCAAAACCCGCTGCGACCTGCAACGTCTTCAGCCAGGGCGATGGCGGCACGCGCAAAGGTTGATTCGCCACAAAAGTGATGGTGATGTTGGCGCGTTCTGCGGCCCGGTACAGCACTTCTTTGATGACGTTAGGGCAGGCATCGGCATCGACCCAAATTGACATGTCTTATCCTTTTTCTCAGGGAATTGCAGGCGATCTTGCCCTTCTACCGCAGAATGGCAAATGTTATTTACCTGGGTTGTTATTCCGCACGGCTGACGTAAGCTAACCGGCACGAGAAAATGAACCACTTAAAGGATAGAGCGATGCTGGAGAAGAAAATCGGGTTTATCGGCTGCGGCAATATGGCGAAAGCCATCATCAGCGGACTGGTTAACAGCGGGCTGATTGCCCCGGCTAATATCTGGGTGTTTGACCGGAAACCGGCCACAAACCAGGCAATGGCACAGCAATATGGCGTGACCGCCGCAGAGAGCGCGGAAAGCCTGGCGCGTGAGGCCGATATTCTGTTCGGCGCAGTCAAGCCTAATGTGATTCTCAAAGTCCTGAACGATCTCGCCAGCCTGTTAAAGAAAGATGTGCTGGTAGTGTCGATCGCCGCGGGCGTTACTCTGGATTCGCTGGCTGCCGTACTGGGCCACGATCGCAAGATCATCCGCGTGATGCCAAATACGCCGTCTTTGGTCAATGAAGGTATGACCTCGATAACGCCAAATGTGCTGGTGACATCGCAGGAAGTGGACGAAGTGGTGGGCATTTTTGAGAGCTTCGGCAAAGCTGCCGTGGTGAATGAATATCTGATTCACGCCGTAGTGGGCGTCAGCGGTTCTGCACCGGCCTACGTATTCATGTTTATTGAAGCTATGGCTGACGCAGCGGTGCTGGGCGGCATGCCACGCGCGCAAGCCTATCAGTTCGCGGCACAGGCGGTGAAAGGTTCTGCGCAGATGGTGCTGGAAACCGGCAAACACCCAGGCGAACTGAAAGACATGGTTTGCTCACCGGGCGGCACCACCATCGAAGCGGTAAAAGTGCTGGAAGAGCAAGGCTTCCGTGCGGCAGTGATCAACGCTATGCAGCAGTGCATGGCGAAGTCAGAGGCATTGAGCAAGCAATAATTCAATGAGGTGCGCATGAATGCGCACCTTACAAATGCAGTTTAGCCTTGACTGGCCTCGTACATTTCAATGCCTTGCGCCAGTGTCATTGGCTGTTGCATCGCTTCCACCAGTGATGCCGTCAGCGTATACATGCCCGCAGAGCACACCGCTGCAATGATTCCCTCGCGGCAATAGAAGGCGATAAAACGTTTCTCCTGTAATGATCCCAGCAAATGGTAGTCATCCCACTCTTGCGCATGCCCGAGATACTCGTAGCGCGTGCCGTAGTGTGCGGTCCAGAAGAAGGGCACGCGATCGAAAGCGATCTCTTTATCCAAGATATTCAGGGCGGCGATACGCCCCTGCTGTTGAGCTACGCGGTAGTGTTCAATGCGCTGCGGCCCTTGCGGCGTAGGGTAGGTAGCAATATCCCCAGCCACCCAAACATTGTCTGCGACGCGCAACTGATCATCAGCCAACAAGCTGCCGTCATCCTGAAGGCTGAGATCATGAATAAAGCCAGTCGCGGGATGCACACCGGTGGCGAATAACACCACATCTGCAGACACCGCTTTCCCGCCTTTCAACTGCACCGCACTCACACGCCCTTCACCACTCAGCGCTTTCGGCTCACCTTCAATAAATTTCACACCGTTACTCAGGTGGAGGTCGTAAAAATAACGCCCAATTTCTTCACCAAACGTCTTCGCGAAGGGCAACGAATGGCGGGCGATAACGGTGACATCGACATCCCGATTACGCAGCGCACCCGCCATCTCCATACCAATAAAACTATTGCCAATGATCACGGTGTGCTGTCCGTCATCCACTTCTTTCAACAATGCATCAGCCTGATTCAGCGAACGCAACACATGTACACCCTGCAACGCGTTACCAGGAACATTCAGCGGCTGAGGTGTCCCTCCACTGGCAATTAGCAGTTGATCAAAGTGAATTTTTTGCCCCTCTTCCAACAGCAGCGTATTTTTCTCCGTATTCAGTTCTGCCACATTGCCCTGAATACGATCCACTGTGCCCAACACGTCGGGTTTTAGCAGTTTGGGCACATCCTTGATCGCCATCTTACCCGAAGGCACAAACTTGCTCAGGGCTGTACGGTCATAAGGAGCGGAGGACTCTCGTTCCACTAACACAATACGCCCTTTGAAACCTTCATCCCGCAGCGTCCAGATAGCCGCGCTCCCTGCTGCCCCCGCGCCCAGAATCACACAGACCGGTGATTCACCCTGCGTTGTCGGTGCACTGGCTGGTGACATCGGTTGTGGGTTCACCAGCACTTTTCCCGCTTCGATACGTACCGGATAGCGCTTAAGATTGGCCAGCGCCAGTGGCTCACACATCTTGCCATCACCCAGTTGGAACGCCGCTTTGTGCCACGGGCACACTAATCTGTCCCCGCATATCGCTGCCTGCTCCAGCGGTGCGCCCGCATGTGGGCATTTTGCTTGCAACGCCTGCACCCGTTCCCCGTCGCGAACCAGGATGACATCGATATCGTTCACGGTGAATTTGGTCGGTTTACGCTGCGCAAGTGATTTGAGTTGCACGACAGATTGATAGCTCACCTTCAGCCTCCTGCGTTGTGATTGGATTGATGACTTTAAATCCCTACAAACAGTAAGCCTGGCAAACCGTGAGAATTTCGCTGGAAAAACAAAGCGTAACGGCGGACAAGCTGTTGTTTATCACACAGTTAGCCGAAAAAATAAGTGCTGCCTGGGGTAGAGAGGGTATTAATTCCATCGTCATTGCAAAAAAAGGGTTCATGCAAAACATGAACCCTATGAAGGTGTGCAAGGATGATTACGATTTTTTCAGGCAGGAACTCATATAAGTTTTACGCGCATCACCGCTGAGCTTTTTATCACCCGCTTCGGTGTTACAGGTTTTCATCTTCATTTGCTGCGGCGTCATACTGCCCATCTTGCTGTCTTTTTTCAGACAGTCGCTCATAAAGGATTTACGCGCATCCCCTTTTAAATCCTGAGAGGATGCATGCTGATTACACACCGTCATTTTATTTTGCTGCGCAGTTTTCTCTGCCGCACCTGCACTGCCCGCCAACAGCAGGCCTGCTGCCACCATTGCCAAAAGACACGATTTCATTGCCGGATTCTCCATAGAATTGTTGCCCATTAATCATGGCAGGAAATAAGCAAAGCAGAAAAAAAATATATTCGCCGTCAAAGGTCGCTTTTTTAACACGCCGGTGGTTTGTACCATCGTGCAGCACTTTATAGAGAGAAATTAAATAAAAGATTTATACGCGGGGATGGTTCAGCAATTTTTCAACGTAATTGCGCAGCAGAGTGGTATCGGGCGTTTCTGCCGCGGGGGCAACAGGTGGCATCGCGCTGGCAATGCCGGCTGCAATCTCCTGAAACTGTTCAGGCTCCAGCTTGCGCAACATCGCTGTCAGCACAATTTCTAATGCCTCAACCTGGACCACTAATTCTTTAGACTCTTCTTCTTTTTCAGCCAGCTTCAGCAGAAGTTCCGCGATCAGGTTTTTCATGCGACGGGCTCAATAAGAGATGGAAAACAGACGTTAGCACTGAGGCGTTTAAAACAACAGGGATTTTTCAGTGTTTGAGGAAAATAAACAATAAGCGCAGCGCAATAAAAGAAACGTAATTTCAATATGTAACGGCGAAACGTTTCTCTCAACAAATAACGTGTTTTAGAAACGTTTCGCGCGCCTCAATACATTAACGGTCGGCGCTAATGATTAAGGCCCCATAAAGCCACGGCCCGGTCCACCAGGACCGCCACCGCCGCCCCAGCCACCACCGTGACCGCCACCGCCACCCGGTGGTGGGAAGATACAACCGCTCAGCGCGGTCACCAATGCCACAACGGCAGCGAGTTTAACAATACGGACCATAATTACCTCAGGATGGTGAAATCGGGCTGAGTGTATGAGGCCGTAGTGCCAGCGACAATACAGAATTCTCCGCAACCTCGCGCTATTCATCCCTGCTCACCATGCTTAACAATTTACTGGCACTACACCGGCAAAAAACCCACACAGGCCATCTGAGAATGAACAAAAATTCATCCATCGATCTCGGCGAGGCACTTTACAGTGGCCGTAAAATCGCGCAATGTGAGCGCATTACAATTAATGAGATCTTGCCATGACCCTACCAACACACGCCTTAAGTGATATTCTCGCCCGCCGCGACTGGGAAAACCCGGTGGTAACCAGCCTGAACAGACTGGATGCGCACCCGCCGTTTGCCAGCTGGCGCGACGAAATCAGCGCACGCGACGATGCCCCTTCACCCTCGCGCCAGTTGCTTAATGGTCAGTGGACCTTCAGCTACTTCAGCCAGCCAGAAGCGGTGCCGCAAAGTTGGCTGCTGCAAGACTTAGCGGGATCACATTCGTTACCGGTGCCCGCCAACTGGCAACTGCATGGCTATGACGCGCCGATTTATACCAATGTGCAGTATCCCATCCCGGTGAATCCACCTTTTGTCCCGCAAGAGAATCCTACTGGATGTTATTCGCTCACATTTAAAGTCGACGATAACTGGATCGCTCAGGGCCAGACTCGCATCATCTTTGATGGCGTGAACTCCGCGTTCTTTGTGTGGTGCAACGGTCAATGGATTGGCTATTCACAAGATAGCCGGCTGCCAGCCGAATTTGATTTGAGCCAGTCACTGCAAGCCGGTCAGAACCGCCTGGCAGTGATGGTGCTGCGCTGGAGTGATGGCAGCTATTTAGAAGATCAGGATATGTGGCGCATGAGCGGCATATTCCGTGATGTGACATTACTGCACAAACCCGAAACACAGCTGGCTGATGTGCAAATCGAAACCGCGCTGAGCCCAGAATATATTTGCGGCGATCTGCGTGTCAGCGTGAAGATCAACGCGGGCACACGTCCGCTGTCACAGTGCCGCCTGCGCGTGACGCTGTGGCAAGGTGAAAACTGTATCGGCAGTCAGCAGCAGGCACCGGGCAGCGCCATCATTGACGAACGTGGGCACTATCCGGAACGCACGCTGCTGGTGGTGCCGGTACATAACCCCCAATTGTGGAGCGCCGAGACACCGCACCTCTACCGTGTCGTTGTGTCTTTGCTGGATGACCATGACAACCTGATTGAAGCCGAAGCCTATGATGTCGGGTTCCGTCGCGTCAGCATTGAGAACGGGCAACTGTGCGTCAATGGCAAAGCGCTGCTGATCCGTGGTGTGAACCGCCATGAGCACCACCCGGAAAACGGTCAGGTGGTGGATGAAGCCAGCATGCGCCGCGACATTGAGCTGATGAAGCGCCATAACTTCAATGCAGTGCGCTGTGCGCACTACCCTAATCATCCTCTTTGGTATCGACTGTGCGACCAATACGGCTTGTATGTAGTGGACGAAGCGAATATCGAAACCCATGGCATGCAGCCGATGAACCGCCTGTCGTCAGACCCACGTTGGTTTGCGGCCTACAGCGAACGCGTAACGCGCATGGTGCAGCGCGATCGCAATCACGCCTGCATTATCATCTGGTCACTCGGCAATGAATCCGGCCATGGCAGCACGCACGATGCGCTCTATCAGTGGGTGAAAAGCAGCGATCCTACGCGCCCCGTTCAGTACGAAGGCGGCGGGGCCGATACGGCCGCTACGGATATTGTCTGCCCGATGTATGCACGCGTCGATCAGGATCAACCCTTCCCCGCCGTACCAAAATGGTCACTAAAAAAATGGATTGGCCTGCCGGGGGAAACTCGCCCGCTGATCCTGTGTGAGTACGCACACGCCATGGGCAATAGCTTCGGCGGCTTCGCCAAATACTGGCAGGCCTTCCGCCAGTTCCCGCGCTTACAGGGTGGCTTCGTCTGGGATTGGGTGGATCAAAGCCTGACGCGCCATGATGATCAAGGTCAGCCGTGGCAGGCTTACGGTGGCGATTTTGGCGATACGCCTAACGATCGCCAATTCTGCATGAACGGGTTAGTGTTTGCCGATCGCTCGCCACATCCGGCGCTGTTTGAAGCGCAGCGGGCGCAGCAGTTCTTCCAGTTTCAGCGTGATGCTCGCTCCCCTTTCCGCTTCACTGTCAGCAGCGAGTATCTGTTCCGTCACACAGATAACGAGGTACTGCGCTGGTCGATTGAGCAAGATGGCGTGGTTATCGATAGCGGTGAAGTGACCTTAGCGCTGGAATCTCAGGGCACCCAACACATCAGTGTGCCCACAACAGAGGGTTTACAGGGCAACGCCTGGCTTAACCTGGCAGTACATCAAATTGCCGCTACCCCGTGGTCTGAGGCCGATGCACGCGTGGCGTGGGATCAGTGGCCACTGCCCGCTGCCCTGGCGACACGTCGCGTGGAAACCAGCGCCACCGCACCAGAATTGATTGCCAATCACGATCTGGTTGCCGTGGTCGTGTCGCAGCAGCGCTGGCACTTCTCGCGTCGCACCGGAGAGTTGATGCAGTGGTGGGTGAATGATGAAGAAACCATGCAGACCCCCTTGCAGGAGTGTTTTATCCGCGCCCCTATTGATAATGATATCGGCACCAGTGAAGCGGCGAATGTCGATCCCAATGCGTGGGTCGAACGCTGGAAGCGTGCGGGATATGACCAGTTGGAAGCGGAGCTGGTGGATATGCAAATCGATAGCCTGAAACACAGCGTACTGATTGAAACCTGGCACCAATGGCACGCCAACGGCCAACTGATTTTCACCAGCCACAAGCGCTATCAGATCAACGGTGAAGGTGAGCTGTCGGTGAGCATCGACGTAGAACAGGCACCCGGTTTGCCAGCGCCAGCACGTATTGGTTTGCGCTGTCAGTTAAGCCACAGGCCTCAGCAAGTCAGTTGGCTGGGACTGGGTCCAGATGAAAACTACCCGGACCGCCAGCTGGCTGCGCAGTTCTCGCGCTGGCAGCAGCCGCTCGCGTCAATGAGTACCGCGTATGTCTTCCCAGGAGAAAATGGATTGCGTTGCGGCACGCGCCAGCTTGATACCGGAAGCTGGCAGGCCAGCGGGGATTTCGCCTTCTCGCTTGGCTACCATAGCCTTGAGCAATTGCGTGAGACCTCGCATCGCCACCTGTTGCAGTCCGAAGCGGGCTGTTGGCTACACCTGGATGGCTTCCATATGGGCGTCGGTGGCGATGACTCATGGAGCCCCAGCGTCAGCCCGGAGTTTTTGCTTTCCCAGCAGCGCTGGCATTACGCGTTGACGTTGCGTCAGTCGCGGGCTTAGCCGCCTGAACACGCGGGTTCACCGGTTGTTCCAGCGTGGTTTTTGGCCGACGATAGAAGCGACGCAGTAGCAGTACATTGAGCAATACCACCACGGCGGTGGCGAAGAACACCCAGCGGTAACCGGTGGCGGCAGACACCGCTGCACCCAGCAGCGGTCCTGCCACGTTACCCAGATACATAAATGACTGGTTGTAACCGAAGATACGGCCGGTCACGTTATCGCGCGAGTGACGTACCAGCAAAGTCTGCACCGCAGGCATCATGGCACCGTCGGCAAAGCCCAGCAGAAAACGCAGCACACCTAACTGGGTAGCACTGGTAACAAACGACATGCACATCAGGAGCACCAGTGAAAACAGCATGGTGCCTATCAGAATACGCTGCGTGCCGATGCGATCGCCCAGTTTACCCAAGCGCGGCGCAGAGATCAGCGCCGAGACGCCCGGCAACGCCGCAATCACGCCACTGAGAAACGCGAGGTTTTGCGCATCCGGTGCTAACTCACGCACGAACAGGGTCAAAATCGGGTTCACTGAGCCGTTACACATCTGGATCACCATGGTGGTGACGAACAGACAGATCATCAGGCGTGGATTGTCGAGGCTGCGAAATACCTCCCGACCACTCATTTTGTCCTGTTTGCTTACTGGCGTGTAGCCAGTCTCTTTAATCAGGAACAGCGTGACCAGGAAACTCACCATCAACAATACGGCAGTGACGATAAACACCATACGCAGGCCAAGCCAGTCCGCCAGCAGTCCGCCAATCATCGGCCCGAGGATCACACCGCCAATCTGCCCGGTTGAAACACAGCTGAGCGCCCAGCCGCTGCGTTCGCGCGGAACCTGCGCCGCCACCAGCGCCATCGCGTTGGGAATGTAGCCAGAGGTGAGCCCCATCAGCGCACGCAGCAACAGTAGCTGCCACGCTTGCGTCACGAATGCCTGCAGCAGAATAACGGCTCCCATACCAAACGAGGCGCGCAGCAGCATCAACTTGCGGCCCTTACGGTCAGCCAGACTTCCCCATAGCGGCGCAACGGCAGCAGAAACGATGAAGGTAATACTGAAAGTCAGACCCGACCAGATGCTCAGCGCATTACCGCCATGAATGCCGAGTTCCTCAACATACAGCGGCAGGAAGGGGATAATCTGACTGATGGCCAATCCGGTAAAAAAACAGCCAAACCAGACAGATATCAGGTTGACCTTCCAGGACTCGATGGAGCGTAGCATGGGCGTGTACGTCAGAAAAAATGAAATGAGGGTTCAGTCTAACAACCTCATAACATTGCTGGACGGCAAAACATGGCATGGGGGTAAAAACGCAGTTTTCCGCTGCCGGGCGTGATTCTGCTCACAGCAAATAGTGTAAGGGGCACGATTTGTAGTGTCTTTATGTGCTGAAACAAACAACTCAGCAAGATAAGCGCATCGCGACGCCGGGCAAACATGAAAAAATATGTCTACTCGTTACTGACAAGATTCGACACCGCATCTATGTTTAAAAAATCACCGGCCTTCGCTGGCGAGGCGCTGCCCGTTCTGGACAGTTCCCATGCTTAACCAAAATATCCCAATGCTGCCTGATCAGGTGGCGGGCATTGTTGTCTCTGCGGAGGTCAGCCATGAGAACGCATCCTAATAGCGCCGGTCGGGCGATTACCGACTACTTCAATACACCCGCCTGGCATGCACCGCACGAAAGCGATCTGCTGGCGGCGATCATGCGTGAACTGATGGATGACGGCCAACCCGCGACCAGCAAGGCGATTATTACCCGTGTGATAGCCAAACTGGAGTTCGAAGGGGATGAGCAGCGGTTGCAAAGCTATCGCAATCTGCTGGCGCAGTTGCTAGAGTCTGGTCAGAAGAAATAGCACGCCATCGATGCAAAATACGCGATTTTCGTAGGGTGCGCATTCATGCGCACCGCCACGTTAAACGATTATTTCACCACACGTAACTGGTCTGCTTCACTGACGCTGGCTTTGCCGCTCTGACGTTGATACAGGCACAATTCGCGCCCGATTTGATTCTTCATGTGCTTTTGCGGGTAGCGGCCTTCTAAGAGCAGCGCGTCATAGCCCACGCTATCGTCATATTGAATCGGCTTGCCGATAATTTTAACCGACGTCAAACCGCTGGCTTTCAGGCAGGCTTGCTGCCTGTTGCTGCTATTTTGTTGCCACGCGGCCTCGCTCGAAGCGTGCGCCAGTGGGCTTAATAACAGGGTGATGAGCAGAAATTTACCTGTCGTTCTCATTTTCTCTCCTCATTCCATCGTGCATTAATCGATAGAAAAAAAAATTCCCGCCGAGGCGGGAAGAAACAAGACGAGCATTGCATATTTGAGAGTGACGAGGAAATCTCCGTAATGCGCAGCTATCCTCGCCCGGCGCCATGACAGCCCGATGACAATGCGATGTCCGTTTGAATTTATCCGCAGTAAACACGGGTAATTTTACCACTCTGATCGGCGGTGAAATTCAACCGACGCAGATTGAAATCCATGGTGACGGCCCCGTTCCACGGAATAGCACGCACAGGCACGTCAAAACGCTTACCTTCCACACTGCTCAGCGGCTGGCCGAGCATGTTTTGATATTGCGATGCGCCACATTGATCGGCTTCCGGATCGTGGCTGACGGCAGCGGTGCTGTCAGGTTTAGTGGCAGACTGGCAGGCGGTCAGGGCAAAAAAGGCGGTGGCCAGTAGCGCTTTTCCATAATGGGTCACAAGTTTATCCTCCTGGATGAATAGACAACTGATTCCTGAGAGTAACAAAGGGTGCCCATGATGTGAAAAAAAAGCCAGCAGATTAGTCGTGTAAATGTGTTTTATGGCGCGATCTTCCTCTCAATTTTTAGGATTAATCGCACGCTGTGTCTAAACCTCAGCCTGTCAGGCGCTACAATTACCTAAGACTTTTCTGAGGTAATGATTATGGAACTGGCTATCTTTATCGGCTTTGCCATCCTGATGACCGTGATTGCTGTACGGGTGCGCTAATGTGTCGTTGTAACAGGGCGAACCGCAATGTGTTCGCCCTAAGACAACGCATCCGCCTGCTCCGCCAGACGCGCGTTGAATGCCTCGAGCGGCATTGGCCGTCCCAGGAAATACCCCTGCCCTTCTTCACAGGAGAGCGCCTTCAGCTCATTTAATTGCGCCTCTGTTTCTATCCCTTCCGCCGTAATGGTGAGTGCGAAAGCGCGCGCCAGTCCAACAATCCCTGCTACCACCGATTGTGCCTGCTTCGATTCAGGGAACTCTTTCATCCATGAGCGATCGATTTTAAGTCCGTTGAACGGGAAGGTCTTCAGATACCCTAACGCAGCATAGCCGGTACCAAAATCATCGACCGTCAAGCGCACGCCCAGCGCACGCAAGCCCTGCATGATCTCCAGCGCACGATCCGGATTTTCGAAGGTGACGTTTTCGGTAATCTCCAGTTCTAACCGGGTCGCCGGAAGACCACTCACCGCCAGAGCATGCGCCACACGATCAACCAGATCGATGTTGCGAAACTCCATGGGCGAAATGTTGACCGAGACGTAGCGATGTTCGCCCCAATGGCAGGCATCGCGGCACGCGCGCATTAGCACCCAGTCACTAATGGCCGCAATTAACCCGTTCTCCTCTGCCAATGGAATGAAGCGATCGGGGGTGATCCATTTATCGTCAGCAACCTGCCAGCGAATCAGCGCTTCGGCGCCCGCCAACTCACCGGTTTGTAGCTGATAACGCGGCTGGTAATGCAGCATGAATGCATCCTGTTGCAGTGCCTGCTCAATGGCCTGCACCAACTCACGCTTTGATTCCAGTTGGTTTGCCATATCGGTGGAGTACCACGCCCAGCGCGCTCGCCCTGCGCTGCGCGCCTGCCCTAGCGCAATATCCGCGAGACGTAACAGGGCTTCGGGTTGGGTCGCATCCTGCGGAGCGCAGACAATACCCATGCTGGCGGTCAGGCTCAGTTGGTGTGAATCATTGATGATCGGTTGGTGCACGGCACGTTGCAATGCGCGACAGCGATATTCCACCGCAGCACGAGTCGTCTCACGTAACAATAAAATAAACTCGTCGCCGCCAAGACGCGCCGCCAGTTCATTAGGCGCGATCAAGTTTTTCAGCCGCTGCGAGATTTCGTTCAATACCAGATCCCCCACGGTGTGGCCCCAGGTGTCATTGATCGGTTTGAACTGATCCAGATCGAAACTGACAACGAACAGCGGATCTTCATCGCTCGTCGTTTCCAGATGGGTGGTGAGGAACTCCTGCAACTGGATGCGGTTGGCCAGACCGGTGAGCATGTCATGTCGGGACAGGAACTGAATTCGCGCCTCAGCGTCCACTTCATGCGTGATGTCTGACACGGTACCGCGAAAACCGGCGCGCAGCCCGTTGCGGCGAATGGTTTTAGCCGAAAGCTCACCGATGCGACGCTCACCGTTGGCCGCCATAAACTGGCAGCGCAAAGGCACATGCTGTATTTCATCGCCCTGACGCAGTAACCACGCCACCAGCGAATGGCTGGGATGGCTCAAAAGCTGATCGAGTGGACGTCCGATCCAGCTTTTCACATCATGCCCGGTTCCCGCCGCAAAGCGTGAAGAGAGATAGCTAAGGCGACCGTGATCGTCCACTTCCCAAATCCAGTCCGACGCCGCTTCAGCCAGATCGCGAAATCGTTCTTCACTGTTGGCCAGTTCACGCTGGCTAATGGCGAGCATTTCATAGCGACGGTCGGAAATCACTGCATTGTGCAGTGCATGGCGAATCACGCGGCGTGTCACCAGCGCGACAGCCAGCACGGTAAAGAGCAGCAGCGGCATCATCAACCAAATGACACCAAACCCAGGGTTTTTCGCTTCCCAACGCAATACCAGCGGCTCGCCTTGAATCACCGGTTCAACCAGACGCGGCTCTTCCAGTGCATCGTCCAGGCTGCTGGCGATGCGTGGGGCAACGACATTGAGGGATTTACCCAGTACTTGCAATTTGCCCGGCGTCAGGATGTTAACGAAGATCATCACGGATGAGGGACCGGGGATGGTGGGGAGATTGGGGACTTTACCCGGTGTAATCGGCGCAGCCACCACCAGTGCGGGCTGTTCATTGATAATCACATTGCGGGTGATACCCTCTTCTGGCTGTTTGCGCGCCGCCGCCAACAACAAGGGCGTTTGTCCGCCCAGCCAACTCTCTAATGAGGTATCGGATAATTTTCCGTCGACGATGGCGTAGCGCGTTTTACCATTGCCATCTATGACAAACACGCCGTCATAGTGATATTCCTTGTAAAGGCTGGGACCAAAATTCTCCTCATCCCATGCCCAGACTTTGTTCACCGTCAGATGCAGGTTTTTCCAACCCTCACCCCAGTTGGCATAGTCACGCACGTCGATGATCATCTGCTCTTGCTGCTGCTGCCACGCACGGCGCATCAGGTTGACATCCTGCTGCATCGAATCACTGTTTTGTCGATGGGCAATCACCAGCACCATCACAACCGAAAGCAATAGCACGCCAAATAGCAGCGAGGTTAAGGTGCGCAGACTGCGCCGCGTTACCCGAACCGTGTGCGCTTCCATGTTTGCCCTGGCTGGCAAGGTAGCGTGTCGGTGATACTCAGAATTCATGCATTATGCTCGCAAAACAGAAGCAGCAAAAAGAGAGGACCGGTGATGCCCGGTCCCTGTAATGGTTTTTTCGATTATCGGCGCAGAGCGCTACAGATTTAGCCCTAACGGTGGAATATTTGAGCGATGCAATTCTCTACCGGGCTATCTCGACAGCGATGATCGGCATTGCTACTATGCGCTTTCTTCTGCCCATTGAGCCGACTATGGACACCCAATCCGACAAGGTTACGTTGACGCTGTTCTACGCTGCCAGCTTTGTGGTGTATTACATCGTGACCATGCTGATTACGCTGTTTCCCAACTACGGGGCGCTGCGTAATAACGGTTTGCTGGTGCCGGTGCTCTGCCTGTTTGAATTTGCCGTGATTTATCCGCTGTACCGTTTCTACTGCCAGCGCCGTACGGATATTCCGCTAGGGTATTTGCGCCCCGGTCAGGCGCTGCTTTTTGTCGGCGCCTTGGTGGCGTTGATGGTGGCGCAAACACAATTCTTACAGCCCGAAGGGTGGTTGATTGCGCAAAGCCAGCAGGGCCGCAGCTCTATGCTGATTCTGCTGCTGACTGCCGTATTATTGGCGCCGGTGTTTGAAGAAGTGTTGTTCCGTGGCTTCCTGCTGCAAGGATTTCTGCTGTGGGCCCCGAAAAGCCGCTTCGCCTGCATGTTACTCACCTCGCTGCTGTTCGCCGCCATGCATACCCAGTATGTGCACTGGGAAACCATCGTGGCACTGACGCTGTTCTCGCTGCTGTTATGCTATGCGCGTTTGCGCAGCAACAGCCTGGCGCTGCCGATCTTTCTGCATACCCTCAATAACCTGATCGCTATCCTGCCCGCCTGGTTTTACGCCTGATCTTGCTCACTGTTTGTTAACGTTCTCATCAATTTTTTCAGTGCTTTCAGGTAGTATCGCTGTTTATGCGATATGGATTGATGGTCTGGAAAGTCGATGATTACCATGCTGGATGTGGCCCGAAAGGCCGGTGTCTCCAAAGCGACCGTGTCACGCGTGTTGGCGGGCAATCGTTATGTTAGCAAAACCACGCAGCAGAAAGTGTTCCAGGCTATTGAGGAGACGGGTTATCGGCCCAATCTACTGGCACGCAGCCTGGCGACGCAAAAGTCGCAGAATATTGGCTTGATCGTCACGCACTCTCTGTTTAACGGTCCCTACTTCAGCGAATTGCTCTACCAGGCCGCGACTTTAACCAATAACTATGGCCGCCAGCTGATTCTGGCCGATGGTAAAACCTCCGCTGATGACGAACGGGCGGCAATTGAGTTTCTGCTCGATTTGCGTTGCGACGCCATCATTATCTACCCACGATTCCTCGATACCGCCGCGCTGGAAGCCATTATTGAACAGCACGATGTTCCTATTATGGTGGTCAATCGCCAGCTACAACGTCATGCCGACCACTGCGTGTGGGCGACGCATCAGCAGAACACCTTTGATGCCGTGAGTTATTTGATTGCGCGCGGCCATCGTGAGATTGCCTTTATCACGGGTTTGCCGGGTTCGCCGACTGCCGCCGCGCGCCTGGCTGGATATCAGCAGGCATTAGCGCAGCATGGATTAGTGCCTGATCCCGCGCGCGTGATAGCTGGCGCATGGACGCCGAACAGCGGCCAACAGGCGGCACAGCAGTTGCTGGCAGCGGGTATCTCTTTTAGCGCGCTGATGGCGAGTAATGATGATATGGCGATAGGCGCCGCGCTGGCGCTGAATGCTGCGGGTAAGAGGCTGCCGCAGGATGTATCGCTGATGGGATTTGATGATATCCGCATGGCCGAATTTTTCCTGCCACCGCTGACCACCGTGCATGTGCCGGTTGCCGAGATGATTCAGCACACCCTGGCGCAGTTAGTGGCGATGCTGGAGGGGGAAGCGATCCATCCCCTGCCCCCGTTCAGCGGCCGGTTGATTGAGCGCGCTTCCGTGGCGGATGGCCCGTATTTATAACGGCGCCACCTTTCGCCCGCGTCCTGCGGGCTCTCCTGACAGACTTGCTCCGTTCAGCGCTACGGACGCCTGCCCCGGTGCAGCCCCAGCCTGCTCATCAACGTCAGTACGTGTTGTCAAAAAGGGCACATTGTCTGAGGCCATGACGCCGCTACGTTTAGTACTCCACTTGCTGCTCTAATGTTGCGCCGTTACTGCGAATCAACTGCTGGTACCAGAAGAAGCTTTTCTTGCGATAACGCGCCAGATCCTTCAAATCATGCTCATCGCGGTTAACGTAAATAAAGCCATACCGCTTGCTAATGCCCTGATGCGTACTCACCAGATCAATCGCTGACCACGGACAATAGCCAAACAGCTCAACACCATCCGCAATCGCCAGCCGTAGCTGCGCAATGTGCTCACGCAGATAGGTGATGCGGTAATCGTCATACACCTTATTGCCCGCTTCTAAGGTATCGAAAGCACCTAAGCCGTTTTCCGTCACACCAGCGGCAGTGCATAGCGAGCATAAATTTGCCGGGCAGTAATGCGGAACCCCACCGGGTCGATATACCAGCCAAACTGATTCTGTTTGAGATGCGGATTGTTGCAACCGACATATACCGATTTATCAATGCCAGCCATCTGCTGATCGGCGCGTTGTTTACTGTTGAGTTCACCTCGGTCCACGTCAGGCATATCGGCGCTCACGGTGGCTGATGCATAGTAGTTGAAGGCGATAAAATCCGGCTTCCCGGCGGCAATTACCGCCATATCATCGGCTTCAATCGTCGGCAACCAGCCACGCTGCTGCAGGAAGGCCCACACCACGTGGTTGTAACGCCCGTGCACCGCCAGATCGAGATACAGCCAGTTACGGATCGCCGAGAAGTTGTCGGCCGCCAGCACATCTTCAGGCCTTGAGCTGGCCGCATAGATGCAGGAGATATTTGGTGCTGGGCCAATTTTCGCATGGGGTAATCGCTGATGGCAGGCAATTATTGCTTTGGCTTGCGCCAGCATCATGTGATGGTTTTGCTGATACAGCGTTTTCTGCGGATCCGCTGTGCCGGGCGGCAATGTGCCAATCACCTCGCCCTTTAAAATCATCATGTTCTGTTCGTTAATCGTCAGCCAGTATTTCACCTGTTTGCCATACTGCTCGAAACAGGTGATAGCAAAACGTTCAAACGCCGCCACGGTACGACGATTGGACCAGCCGCCTTGCTGTTGCAACGCCCACGGCAAATCAAAGTGATAAAGTGTCACCAACGGTTCGATACCGTGCCGGCAGATCTCATCAATCAACTGCTGATAAAAGGCGGCGCCCGCAGCGTTAAGCTCACCATCGCCCTCAGGGTAGAGACGACTCCAGGCAATCGAGAAGCGGTAAGTCTTTAATCCCAGCTCCGCCAATAGCGCGATATCCTGTTTAAAACGATGATAGTGATCGCTGGTGACGGTGAAGTCGGTAATATCTTGATGGAACTGAGCTTTATCAATCACCGAGGGCCCTTTGCCATCCTCGTTCCATGCGCCTTCAACCTGATAAGCTGAGGTGGATGCGCCCCAGAGAAAACCGTCAGGAAACGCGCCCAATGTTGGATGTTGCATGTCTATCTCCTGTTAACGTGCGGCCAGTTCGCGCCGCAGTTGGATAATTTCCTCCGCCAACTCACGACACAGCATGGCGTTCATTAAGTGATCCTGCGCGTGTACCATGATCAGGTTCACGGGAATTTTGCCGCAGCCCTCGTCAGCGCCAATCAATTTGGTCTGAATGCGGTGCGCGGCCTTAGCTGCCGCTGTGGCGTCGGTTAACATCGCATCGGCTCGTGCCCAATCTTGTTTGCGCGCCGCGCGTAGCGCTTCCATGGAACACGAGCGCGCTTCGCCCGCCTGAATGATCAGCTCCATTACCGTGCTCTCATCAATCTCCATTTATGACTCCTTAATCGGTTGTGCGGTGGCGCTTTGCTCCAACTCCTGTTGCAACAACTGGCGCTCGTACATTTTGAAAAACGGGTAGTAGATCAGGGTGGCAATCGCCACCAGCACCGCGATCAGCACGATCACACGCCAGTCCCAGCCGGTAGACCAGGCGGCACCAATCGGTGCGGGTGTCGTCCAGGGTGCCAGTGAGATCACGTGATTGATCAGGTGTGTTTTGGTGGCCGTCCAGGCAATCACCGCATTGACCAGTGGCGCGCAGATAAACGGGATAAACAGAATGGGATTCATCACCACCGGCGAACCAAAAATCACCGGTTCGTTGATGTTGAACATGCTGGGCACAATGCTGAGTTTGCCAATCGAACGCAGATGCGCAGATTGACTGCGCAGGTAAAGCAGCACCAGGCCCATGGTTGAACCCGAACCGCCAATCACGATAAAGAACTGCCAGAACGGCTCGATAAAGACATGAGTGATAGGCTGGCCCGCGTTCAGTTCCTGCTGGTTAAGGCCAAGGTTGGTCAGCCAGAATGCCTGCAAGATACCGCCGACAATCACCGCGCCATGGATACCGGCAAACCACAACATATGGCACAGCAACACTGCCACCAGCACCGCAGGCAGCGAATCAGAGGCGGAGATAATGGGGGCGAAAATCGCCATGATCGCTTGGGGCAGCAGCATGCCGAACTGGGCCTGCACCCATAAGCTGAGCGGAAACAGCGTGATGAAAATGGCAATAATCGGGATCAGCAAATCAAAGGACTGACGGATTTTCGGTGGCACCTGCTCCGGTAGTTTGAAGCCGATGTTGTGCTTCTGCAGGAAGTGCATTAACTCAGTGGCAAACAGCGCCACCAGGATGGCGGTGAAAATGCCCTCACCACCCAGCGATCCCACTGGCAAGGTTTTACCGCTTTGCGGTGCTGCGACCACCAGAAACGCCATCAGTGACAGGCTGGCAGCCATGAAACCGTTCATCTTGTAACTGGTGGCGAGGTTGTAGGCGATAGCGCTGGCGATGTAGAGCGCCATAATGCCCATGGTCATGTTGTACGGCATCATGATCTGCTCTTCATGCGCTTGCACCATACCGAGCCACCACTGCGCGAACGCCCATGAGCTGTCAGCAGAGAAAGGCGGATGGGCAAACAGCAGCATAAATGAGCCGACGATCAGGAAAGGCATGGAAGCGATAAAGCCATCACGGATGGCGATCACATGACGCTGGCTGGAGAGCCGCCCTGCGAGTGGGCTAATACGGTTTTCAATCACACCAAATACTGATTCGCTTATGCTGCTCATACGCGAGCTCCTTGCATCAGGCAAACAGAGAATAAGCCTGCGCACTGAGTCGCAGGCGATGACTATTATTTTTTGTTGCAGTTTAACGATCAGGCGTGAATCATTTTTAGAGAATCATTTAATATTTTCTCGCCATTCATCATGCCGTAATCCATGCTATTTATGACGGATATTGGCTTATTTAATTGCTGAGCCAGCGGTTGAAAATCAGCGAGCTTGTATTTGATTTGTGGCCCTAACAGGCAGCAATCATAGTGAGCAATTTGTTCATTAAACTCTTCAATACCAACGGCTTTTATCTCCACTTCTACACCTTGCGCTTTGGCGGCTTTCTCCATCTTCTGCACCACCATGCTGGTAGACATCCCAGCGGCACAGCACAGTAAAATCTTTGGCATTGTTCAATCCTCCATGTGGGGTTTAATTAACGAATACACACAGCAAAGATTTTCTGCAACCGGTTTCAGATTTGGTTACAGGAACTGTGAGAAATATCAAAACTCAGAAGGGAAAAATAAATGGGAATTTAATAGTGTAGCGGCGCAATGAATGGCGAATACCGGAGAGGCTATACGCCATTATTCGCGTGCGCGATAAATCGCGCCGCCACAGGAAGGAGTGGGAACGAGCTGCGTTACGCCTTCTCTGCCTCGAAATGGGCTTTGAACTGCTCGTAGATTGAAATCATGTTGGAAGCATCGCCATGCAGCGGGCTTAATTTTCCGGCACGTACCAGCTCAATTACCAGTTGCAGCGCGGCTTGTTTCGGGCTGCTGTCCGGATGGGCAATTTCGTTCGACATCGGTTACTCACTCATCATTTTTGTCAGGGCCGCACAGTTTAGCCCAGATCGTACTGATGATGCGCGTCCGGTTGGGTATAATCTCAGCGCTCAAAACAGAAAGCCGCTCAAGGAGATAATTGACTCCCGTTGCGTTTGGCTATACTGGATCAAAAAAAGGAACAAACAGCCACCGATTCCGTACCATCAGGAACGTGTTAAAGGAGTCCGATCATGCTGATTGGTTTTGTGTTGTTAGTGAGCGCGTGTGGACACGATGCCTGTGACGCTTTGCCGGTGTCAGAACGCATCTACCCAACCAAAGTGGCCTGTGAACAGATGGCCGACCGTATCCATAAAGTGCGGCCTAATGTGGTCCTGCTGTGCGGTGAAGTGCACCGTTAATTCGGTGCCATTTTATTTATGTTGTACAAAAAATAAGCCAAACGGCATTGCAACATTGGCGTATCGCGTCCAAAATATAAGCTGCTTTACACTATTATCGTTGTGAATCCCATGAAGACTACTCGCCCCCGTCGTCCAAACGGACGTTGGGTTTATTACATTTTGTATGATGGCATTCTCTGGCCCTGCCCGGTGCGGTGGGAGTGGGAAAGCGGCTTCGGCGGCTGGTTGCCATTCTACTACTCGCCCACTTTTGAGTTCGTGGCGGGAGACCCACGCAAGGCGTATCGCATTGCGCGCAGCAGCGTGCGTAACGTTCGTCAGCCGGACAACGAATACGCGTAATGGATTAGCCCAGCTGCCACGGCAGCCATGACGCCGTTAACAGATAGTGCACGCCTTCCAGTACCAAAATCACCATCACTAATACCCCGAGCTTATGGCGGCATACCCAATCTTTTAGCCCCATATCATCGCAGCCCAGCGAATCAGCATCAGCGCGCCGCAGATGCACAGCAGCACCACAATCATCTTCCAGTGTTTTGTCGCAGCCAGTTTTTTTGCCACGCATCCTCCAGACGGCAGAAAGCAACGATGCGCCCTGAGGCGCATCGCTATTATATACCCAAAATAATTCGAGTCCCCTCATGGGGCCTACTTTTGGTTCAGGAAGGCGGCAAGTGCATGAATCCTCAGGAGCTTACTGTAGTAAGTGACTGGGGTGAATGCACGTAGCCAACGCACCTGAAACTTGAAGTATGAAGGGTATAGCGCTGGTAACTCGTAAGGGCGACTAATTATTCAGCGTATAATCCAGACTGATTTCTGCATTCAGCACTTGAGAGACAGGGCAACCCGCTTTGGCTTTTTGAATAATCTCATCAAATTTCGCGCTCTCAATGCCCGGTAGCGCGATGGTACTGGTGAGCGCGATTTTGGTTATGGCAAAACCTTCGCCCTTTTTATCCAGCGAGACATCCGCCGTGGTATCGATACTTTTCGGAGGATGGCCAGCCTGACCGAGCATCAGTGACAACGCCATGGAGAAGCACGCTGCGTGTGCTGCACCGATCAGCTCTTCCGGGTTAGTCCCCTTTTCACCTTCGAAGCGGGTATTGAAACCGTAAGGCTGATTGCTCAGCACGCCGCTTTCCGTACTCACTGTACCTTTTCCTTTGATATCGCCTTCCCAATGGGCCGATCCTTTCTTATGAATGGTCATGTCATTCCTCCTGTTAGTTAGACAGGTATTCAGTATAGACAAGACCACTCCTTTTGCTTTTTCAGCTCACCGCACGCGGGCGTGCTGGACTCAGTCCCGCTTCACTCAACAATGCATTCGCCTGCACCAGCGAATCGCGCGTGATCTCAGCAATGGTCTTCGCGCCGGTCAGCGTCATCGCCACTTTCATCTCTTTCTCGATCAGATTTAGCAGGTTCTCGACGCCGCGCTGGCCGTGCGTGGCTAACGCATAAATAAAGGCGCGTCCCAGCAGCACGGTGTCAGCACCGAGGGCGATCATACGCACCACATCTAAACCGTTGCGGATGCCGCTGTCCGCCAGAATGGCGATATCGCCCTTCACTGCATCGGCAATCGCCGGTAATGCACGTGCAGAAGAGAGCACACCGTCCAACTGACGTCCGCCATGGTTAGAGACCACAATGCCGTCCGCACCAAAGCGCACCGCATCACGGGCATCTTCCGGATCCAGAATCCCTTTAATAACCATCGGGCCATCCCAGAACTCGCGGATCCACTCCAGATCTTTCCATGAGATGGAAGGATCAAAGTTATTCGCCAGCCACCCGATGTAATCTTCCAGTCCGGTGGGTTTGCCGAGATAAGCGGAGATATTCCCCAGATCGTGCGGACGCCCGTGTAAACCGACATCCCACGCCCACTGTGGATGCGTAACGGCTTGCCAGTATCGACGCATCGCGGCATTTGGACCGCTCATGCCCGAGTGTGCATCGCGATAGCGTGCGCCGGGCGTAGGCATATCCACCGTGAACACCAGCGTAGAGCACCCGGCCGCTTTGGCGCGTTCCAGCGCATTCCGCATAAAGCCACGGTCGCGCAACACGTAGAGCTGGAACCACATAGGACGGTTGATAGCCGGTGCCACCTCTTCAATTGGGCACAGTGAGACGGTGGACAGCGTGAACGGAATGCCTTTCAACGCCGCCGCACGCGCCGCCTGCACTTCCCCCCGACGTGCGTACATACCGCACAACCCCACGGGTGCCAGCGCCACCGGCATCGACAGCGTTTCATTAAACAGCTTGGTTTCCAGGCTGAGATCGGACATGTTTTTCAGCACGCGCTGGCGCAGCGCCACGTCCGAAAGATCTGACACATTGCGCTTTAAGGTGTGCTCGGCGTAAGCACCACCATCAAGATAGTGAAACAAAAACGGCGGCAGGATGCGTTGCGCCGCGGCGCGGTAGTCACTGGCTGCAGATATGATCATCAGTTTTTTTCCTTACGATTATCCGGGGACTCGCCCGGCAGACGGGTAATACGCGCCTGCCGCGCTTCATCTTCATGGAGCGATTTCAACGTGGTGTGCACAAAGCCAAGGTGATCCATCGCCGCCTGACGGGCCGCTTCGGCATCACCGGCCATCACCGCATCGAACATCGCCTGATGCTGTTCATTAAGGCGATTAAAAATCACCGGCTGGGTATACATACGCTGGCGGCTATGCAGTACTGAAGACTGCAACAGGTCAAAAAAGCCGCGCATGGTTTGCAGCAGCACGACATTGTGTGAGGCTTCCGCGATAGCGAGATGGAAGCGCAGATCCGCCTGCGCGGCGAGGTCGGGATCGTCGCAGTCGTGCATTTTTAACAGCGCGTCAAAAGCCAGGCGCAGCTTCTCTTTGTCGGCTTCGGTGGCACGCAGAGCGGCATGCCAGGCGGTACTGGCTTCGATGGCGTGGCGTGCTTCCAGAATGTCCCAGCGGTAATCAGGATCGTCAGCCAGCAGTTGGCGAATCGGCTCGACAATACGCTGTTCCGACCAGGGTTCCTGCGGTTCGCACAGCCAGGTGCCGCCCCCGCGTTTACTGATCAACACGCCGCTGCTGATTAACTGCTGGATCGCCTCTCGCAACGACGAGCGCGATACCCCGAACTCCGCTGCCAGCTGGCGCTCGGCCGGCAAGCGCATGCCGGGCTCCAGTTGGTGTTCGTCAATCCAGGCGCGCAATCGCGCCCGCAGCGTATCCGCTAAGCGCGGCGTGTTTTCTGTCATGGAATCATCCAGGTTAAAACATAGGCCTGAAGCGTGGTGATAACGCCCACCATGCAGGTGAAAATCAGGCTGTGTTTGACGGTAAAGCGGAATAGATCCGATTCCTTGCCGACCAACCCTACGGCGGCACAGGCAATCGCGATCGACTGTGGCGAAATCATTTTTCCGGTCACACCGCCGGTGGTGTTCGCCGCCACCAGCAGCACATCGGATACGCCAATCTGTTGCGCGGTGGTGGCCTGCAACGCAGCAAACAGCGCATTTGAAGAGGTATCAGATCCGGTGAGGAACACGCCCAACCAGCCGAGGAACGGGGAGAAGAAGGTAAAGGCATTACCGGTGTGCGCCAGCGCTAATGCCAGTGTGGCAGACAAACCGGAATAGTTAGAGATAAAGGCAAACGCCAGCACCATACCAATCGAGTAAATCGGCAGCGCTAACTCCCTCAGCGTTTCGGCGAAAGTCTGGATCGCCGCAGCGGGTTTCATACGCAGCCATATCACCGACAATATCGCCGCCACCAAAATAGCGGTACCGGTGGCTGACAGCACGTCGAATTTGAAAATTGCCGGATACGGCGTGGCGGCACTCACCACTGGCGGCATACGCGCCACTAACTCATGCAGCAACGGCACAGGTACGCTGAATACCCAGTCATACATCGCGCCGCCTTTGGCAAACAGCGCCTTAAACGGCGGGATGCTCCACAGGGTAACGGTGGCGGTGAGGAACAGGAATGGCATCCACGCCCGCACAATCTGGCCCAACGTGTAACGCTGAGGCGTTTGTGTGGGGTCGACCGCTGTTTTCTCATCAAAACGGAAAATACGTACCGGCTTCCAGCGACGCAGGAATAGCGTCAGACAGATCAGTGAAGCCAGCGACGAAATGATATCCGGCAGTTCTGGACCGAGAAAGTTTGAACTCAGGAACTGCGCAATAGCAAAGGAACCACCGGCCACGATTACCGCAGGCCAGGTCTCTTTAATCCCGCGCCAGCCATCCATGATGGCCATGATCCAGAACAGTACGATGATGGTGAGAAACGGCAGTTGGCGACCGGCCATCTGGCCGATCTGGAAGCTATCGAGTCCGGTGACCTGACCCGCGACAATGATCGGAATCCCCATTGCGCCAAATGCCACCGGCGCGGTATTAACGATTAGGCACAGACCCGCCGCATACAGCGGATTGAAGCCCAATCCCACCAACAGCGCAGCGGTGATCGCGACCGGCGCACCAAAGCCCGCCGCCCCTTCCAGGAAGGCACCGAATGAGAAGCCAACAATCAGCATTTGCAGGCGCTGATCCGGCGTGATCGACAGGATGGAGGCGCGGATGATGTCGAACTGGCCGGTCTTTACCGAGATTTTATAGACAAACACCGCCGCCACGATGATCCACGCAATCGGCCACAGACCATACAGAAAACCATAAACCACGGAGGCCAGCGCCTGGCCCAACGGCATGCCATACAGGAACAGCGCCACCAACAGCGCAATGGCAACCGTAGCGGTTCCCGCCTGATAGCCTTTCAGCTTGAGCTTAATCAGGGCGAAAAAGAAGAATACGATGGGGATCACCGCCACCAGGCTGGAAAGCCACAGATTGTTGAGCGGATCGTAGTTTTGTTGCCACACCAGCATGCCATTTTCTCCAGAGGTTACCAGATGAGTACGGCGCAACGGCAATGCAGGTTTGCGCCGCAGGTCTTGCCCTTCTGCTCACTGAGATTGGTAGGACCAATATGCAGTGCGGGGCTTTCTGGTGCCAGATGGTTAATGTATTGTTAACCTAAAGCAACGGAGATGGCGTGATTATTCGTGTTATGTGACGATGCGGCAACATTTCAATTCATTTGGTAGGACCAATCAGCATACTGTCTGACCAAAAGCCCGACCATAACTGTGGGGATGAAAACGCAGGTTGAGCACGATCAGTCCGAGCGTTACCGCACCTTGCATCATCCACACGCTGTTAAAACTGCCGGTCAATGCCTGCAACTGCCCAGCGATAAACGGCATGCAACCCGCGATAATAAAGCCAGCTCCCTGCATAAACGCCACCAGACGCG
The DNA here is from genome assembly GCF_001506165.1 of Pantoea vagans. Classification (NCBI taxonomy): domain Bacteria; kingdom Pseudomonadati; phylum Pseudomonadota; class Gammaproteobacteria; order Enterobacterales; family Erwiniaceae; genus Pantoea; species Pantoea vagans. The sequence goes on from NZ_CP011427.1 coordinate 3,076,915, forward strand.
CACCAGCCTGGGGATGCGGTAAATGATCCAGCGCCAGTACCATGGCAAGAGGAAATGCAGCGCCGAGGCCGAAACCGGCAATCGCCGCCCACAACCAGGGTGCCAGCAGCGGTGCAAACAGGAATCCGCACATGCCCACCAACTGGCAAACCAGACTGATAATCAACTGAGGTCGACGATCCGCCTTACGCGCCAGCAGTGGCATTAGCAGCGCACCCGCCACCTGACACAGGATCATCGCCCCCAACAGTGAACCACCCGCCTGTGCTGACCAGCCCAGATGATGATAGGCATCCGGCAACCAGGCGACACAGGTCGCATAGCCCCCATTCACCAAGCCAAAGCTCAACGCCAGTGACCAGGCGCGGGGTTTGCGCCACAGCGCAGGCAGTGTGATTTTTTCCACATTTTGCGCCGCAGGAACGTGCACGGTTAACCACAGCGCCATTGCCAGTATGGCCGGGAATGCCCAGCCAGACAGCGCACTCTCCCAGCCAAAATGCGCGCTCAGCCAGGGTGAGAGCGCCGCCCCCAACCCACCGCCGCCCATCAGCGCGCCTGCCCATAATCCGGTGATTGCTGCACTGTGTTTTGCAAAGCGCTGGCGGATCAACCCCGGCATCACCATCTGCACAACGCCCACCCCAAGGCCGGCGAACAGCGCACTGATCACTAACTCTCTGCCCGTTTGAATGCTGCTGCGTGCCATCAGTGCGACAAACAGCAAAGCCAGACCGGCAATCAATAACCGCTGGAGAGGAAAACGCTGCATCAGAGACGCACCGGCTAACGCCACTGCCCCCATCATCATCATCGGTATGGCGGGTAACAAAGACGCGGCCAGTGAAGAGAGCTCCATAACCTGACGCAACTGACCGAGTAATGGGCTAAGAGAAGTGAGAAACGGACGCATATTCAGCCCAGCGAGCACTAAAGCGCCGAGTGTTAGTCCGTAATAATGTCGATTCATACACAATCCTGCTGAAAATAGGTTGTCAGGGTCGCAGCAATCGATACTATTTGGAAATGAAATAACACCATAGTGAACAGTGGAAAAATGAATCGCCAGCCGATGTTTACCCCGCAGCAACTGCTGAGTTTTGTTGCCGTGTGCGAAACGGCCAGCTTTACCCGCGCCGCCGAGCGAGTGCACCTGTCGCAATCCACCGTCAGCCAGCAGGTTCGCCGGCTGGAGGAGATGATCGGCAAAGCACTACTGGAACGCACTTCGCATCAGGTTGTGCTGACGGAAGAAGGAGAAAAGCTGCTCGGCTATGCTCGCCGTATTATTGCTCTTAACGGTGAAGCACATGATGTGCTGAGCGATAAATGGCGCGACGGCGTCATGCGCCTGGGCGTACCAGAAGATTTTGCCGCACCCACCGCGGGGCTGCTGGCGCAGTTCAGCCGTGAACATCCGCAACTGCGCCTCGATGTAATGAGCGGGATGTATGTTGATCTCTATCGCGCCTGGCAGCGTGAAGAGCTGGATATCATGCTGATCAAGCAGCCTGGTGGTGAACGCCCCCTCGCCTCGCGCCCGGAGCCACTGCTGTGGCTGGATAGCGCCGAACATCCCTGCTTTGAGCAAACGCCGGTGCCTTTGGTGGTGTTTCCGCAACTGGGGCTGTATCGCGAGGAGATGTGCCAGACGCTGGATACGCTGGGCCGCAGCTGGCGCATCAGCTACAGCAGTGCCAGTTTAGTCGCGCTCGCCAGCGCCAGTGCCGCCGGACTGGGCTTGACGTTGCTGCCCGCCAGCTGTCGCCTTCCAGGTCATCGTGTGCTTGATGAGTCCGATGGTTTGCCACCGGTTAATCATTTCGAGCTGGCGCTGTTCTGTCGCTCACCGCAGGACGACCTTCAGCAATCGCTCGCAGCCGCACTCGTTGAGTTTTGCCATTTGACCTGGCAGTGATTTTTCCACTGTTCAGCAGTGGGAAATATCGCAGCGCAGCGGCCCAGGTTTTGCCAGATTAGCTTTTTCTTTATTGACTGGAGCCTCTGATGCCTCTCACTTCTCCCAGCCGTCGCGATTTTATCAGCCAGGGTGTGCGCCTCACAGCCGCCGGTAGCCTGTTAGCTGCCGGTATGAGCGCGGCCGCACAAACAGGTTCAACCGCCGTACCTCAGGTACACACGCCACCCCCTCGCGTTTCCCATTACCAAATCCTCAACGTTCGCCTCGAAGAGGGCTTTGAGCGCGACGGTAACGACATTATCGCCACGCACACCGCGCTGTATGACATCACCATAAAAGACGGCAAATTCGCCGCCATTGATGCCGCCAGCAAAGCGCGTAACAGCGCTATCCCGCAATGGGATGCCAACGGCGCACTATTGCTGCCACGCACTCGCGATATGCATATTCATCTGGACAAGACCTTTTACAGTGGGCCGTGGGAAGCACCGCGCCCGCGCCAGGGCAAAACCATCATGGATATGATTGCCCGCGAGCAGGTCCTGATACCGCAATTGTTACCCACTTCCCAAGCGCGCGCCGAAGCCCTGATTGGCCTGCTGCACAGCAAAGGCACCACGGAAGCGCGCAGCCATTGCAATATCGATCCGGTCAGCGGCCTGCAAAGCCTTGAGCACTTAAAACTGGCACTGGCTAATCACCCTGAGTTCCCCTGCGAGATCGTAGCGTTCCCACAGCACGGCTTGCTGCACTCGAAGGTCGATGGTTTGATGCGCGAAGCCATGCAGATGGGCGTGCAGTATGTTGGTGGGCTGGACCCCACCAACGTCGATGGCGCCATGCAGGCCTCGTTGGACGCGATGTTCCAGATCGCGCTGGATTTTAATCGCGGTGTCGATATCCACCTGCACGAAACCGCTCCATCGGGCGTGGCAGCGATTCAATACATGGTCGACACCATCGCCAAAAACCCTCAGCTGAAAGGCAAAGTGACACTCAGCCATGGTTTTGCGCTGGGTACGCTGGAAGGCAAAGCGTTGGATAAGATGATTGCAGGTATGGCCGAGCAGCAGATGAGCGTGGCTTCCACCATACCGATCGGCAAACTGACCATGCCACTGCCGCAACTGCAGGCGGCGGGCATCACGGTGATGACCGGCACCGACAGCGTCATCGATCACTGGTCACCGTTTGGCACCGGCAGCATGCTGGAGAAAGCCAACCTGTACGCTCAACTCTATCGCGGTTCCGATGAGTTTGGCCTGAGCCGCGCGCTACACATCGCCACCGGCGGCATTTTGCCACTATCGAATCAGGGCGAACGCCAGTGGCCCAAGGTGCAGGACGAAGCCAGTATGATGCTGGTTGAGGCGAGCTGTTCTGCCGAAGCCGTGGCCCGCATCTCACCGGTGCGCGCCACTTTCCATAATGGCACGCCGGTGTTCAGTGCCTAAAAGCAAAAAAGCCTCCTGAAGGAGGCTTTATGAGCGTAAGACATGGGCGACACGCGCCCCATGCGAGTGGCTGGATTTACGATAACATCTGAATGGCCAGCGCATATAAGCGCTGGTTTTCATCGTCGCTAACAGGCTCTTCTTCCGCGTAGCAGGCAATCATGGAACTGACTTTATCAGATGATAAGGTCTCTCCATGCAGATGCAGCGTTAACACGGCGCGGCCGACGATTTTCAGAATGTCTTCGTTCTGTCCCTGGACGTAATGACTCAAAGTCAGACCTCTGAATGTATTATTGTTTGCCAAATGGCGCGCTAAATATAAAGCAAAGCGGTGGGTTATTTTAATCGGAATTTTACCCATCTTAAGTGACACATAAGCGTAACATGGGCGAAAAAGGCGCCAATTCGACGTTATATAGTCCTTTTATTAACGCTAATTGCACCTTTTTTATCAAGAAAGGCTTTTTAACCTCATCAACCTTTTTTGATGACCACATGAAATTGATTAAAACATTACACCTATTGTCGCTTAAAAAAACCACAATCGATTGCACTGCTAATCGGTTTCCATGGGTTACCAATAACGCAATTTGCATTGCCGATGCCGCCC